>NZ_JBLZPK010000044.1:0-8231 GCF_049199905.1 Shinella sp. M27 | reverse complement strand
GGCTTGACCCGAGGATCCACGCGGCAAACTCAGTGGGTGTGGATGGATCCTCGGGTCAAGCCCGAGGATGACGGAGGATAGCTTGGCGGCCTTGGAGGCTTACTTGCAGGCGGCGCAGAAACGCTGGATGCGCTTGCCGGCTTCCTCGAGCTGGGCTTCCGAGGTGGCATAGGAGATGCGGAAGTTCGGGCCGAGGCCGAAGGCCGAACCGTGCACGACGGCGACACCTTCCGATTCCAAGAGTTCCGACACGAAGTCCTCGTCGGTCTCGATGACCTTGCCCGACGGCGCGGTCTTGCCGATCAGGCCCTTGCAGGACGGATAGACGTAGAAAGCGCCTTCCGGCGACGGGCACTCGATGCCCTTGGCCTGGTTGAGCATGGAGACGATGAGGTCGCGGCGACCTTCGAAGATCTTCTTGTTTTCCGGAATGAAGTCCTGCGTGCCGTTGAGCGCCTCGACGGCGGCCCATTGAGCGACCGAGCAGGCACCCGAGGTCTGCTGGCCCTGGATCATGTCCATGGCCTTAATGAGGTTCAAGGGACCTGCCGCATAGCCGATACGCCAGCCGGTCATGGCATAGGCCTTGGAAACGCCGTTCATCGTCAGCGTGCGGTCATAGAGCCCGGGCTCGACTTCGACCGGGGTGGCGAACTTGAAGTCGCCATAGGTCAGGTGCTCGTACATGTCGTCCGTCAGCACCCAGACATGCGGATGGCGCATCAGCACGTCGGTCAGCGCCTTCAGCTCGTCATGGCTGTAGGCCGCACCCGAAGGGTTGGACGGCGAGTTGAAGATGAACCACTTGGTCTTCGGCGTGATCGCCTTTTCCAGGTCTTCGGCCTTCAGCTTGAACTTGTTTTCCTGGGTCGTCGCGACGAAGACCGGCGTACCGCCGCACAGCGACACCATTTCCGGGTAGGAAACCCAGTAAGGTGTCGGGATAACGACTTCATCGCCCGGATTCATCGTCGCCATGAAGGCGTTGAAAAGAATCTGCTTTCCGCCGGTGCCGACAATGGTCTGGGCGGCGGTGTAGTCGAGGCCGTTTTCGCGCTTGAACTTCTTGACGATGGCTTCGCGCAGTTCCGGGATGCCTGATACCGGCGTGTATTTCGTCTCGCCGCGGTTGATCGCGTCGATGGCGGCCTGCTTGATATTGTCGGGCGTGTCGAAGTCGGGTTCACCCGCGCCAAGCCCGATGACGTCGCGGCCCTTGGCTTTCAGTTCGCGCGCTTTCTGGGAAACGGCGATGGTGGCGGAAGGCTTCACACGGGAAAGGGCGTCGGCAAGAAAGGCCATGATGGAGATGTCCTCATCGGGTTCAAAGGCGGCTCAGGCCATGGACCCGGAGCGCCAGGCTCCATAGCGGTTAGGTCTATGTCGAATGTGCGCAGGTCTTGCAAGCGCGATGGGCGAAAAAAGCGGGAAATGCGGGCTTAGGCGCAAAATTTCATGAGCGCCATCAACGGATCGAATGGATCGGGCCACGACCAGAAAACGAAAACACCAATAGGTTGAAGGAGCGCGCAATCATCAAGATTTTTACGCGAAAGATTAAGCCGGCATTAACGGATGCGGCGTAGGGTTGGGAAGTCGGGATCGTCAAGCTGATGGTGGCGCATGAGCATCTTTTCCAATCTCGTCCGGCAGCCGGACGGCGCCTTCAGTGCCCGCTTCGGGCCTTATCTCCTGCAATCCGCCCTCCAGCCGATCTTTGCCGAGCGCGCCGATGGCCGTTTGCAGATCGCCGCGCTGAAGGGGCTTGTCCGCGCCAGCATCAACGACGTCCTTTGCTCACCGTCCGACTTCTTTCACTATGTGCCGGAGGAAGAGCACGCCGCCGTCGATGGCCTCTGCCGCAGCCTGCACATCCTGAACGCCGGCGCTCTTGCGCGTCGCGACGTCTCGCTCATCGTCAATTTCAACGGCGGGCTCTATATGACGCCGGAAGCGATCCGCCATGAGGTCGAGCGGCTGCGGCTTGCAGCGCACCAGGCTGGCATGCCGCCGGCGTGCATTGCCTGCGAAATCCGCGAGCACCCGGAAGACGCCCCTGACGGGCTTGCGCATTTTGCAGAGCGGCTGCACGAGGGCGGCTTCTCCATTGCCATCGATGATTACACCGGCGAAGACCATGACCTCGGGCGGCTTCAGCGCCTCCAGCCGCAATTCGTGACCTTCGATACGGCCTGGCTTCAGGACTTCTCGGAAAACTCCGCGGGCCTTGCGCTGCTCAGGGTTCTTGTCAGTCAGTTCGCCCACAAGAACATTCATGCCATCGTCACGGGCATCGAGGATGCCGACATGATCGCCCGCTGCCGCGATATGGGCGGCCCGTTGATGCAGGGCTACCTGCTTGCCCGCCCGGAGCTCGCCCCGACGAATTTCAATCTCACCTTCCCGCAGCTTGACGACGACGCGCTCGAAGCGATCGGTGACACGCCCGTTGCAAGCCCCGTGACGGCACCTGAACCGCGTGCCCTGCGCCCTGTCCGGCAGTTCGGCAGAAGAGGCATCTAAAACGGGAAAGCCGGCCGGTCTATTCGACGGAAGAGGCTGAAAATCCCGCTTTTTCGACCCGCCTTCTTTTCGCCACAATAAATGTCGGGCCTTGCCGCAATTCGGTCCTTGTCACGCCGATTTCGGCGGGCTTTTTCATCATCACAAGAACAGAGAAAATTGGGGGACGCGATGTTTCTGGATGACGAAAAAGTGGGCAACAGGCCCAAGGCGCGCGAGTCACGCGCGCTGTTCCTGATCGCCATGACGGCCCTTGTTGCCTGCGCCATCATGGTCGTCGGCCTGATGTCGCCGCCGACGGCCGCACCCGGGCTCGATGCCATCACCACGTCGGGCATCCCGGCCGCCGCCTCGCAGGTCGATCCCACGCAAAAGTGAGCCGCGGCGCCGGCATCGCCCTTGAAAGCCGCCCGCCTCTGGGCCAGTTAACGGCAAAGGGCGGGAGAATGCGATGCGACGGCACGGACGAAACTGGAACGGCATTTTTGCAGGCGCAGGGATCCCCCTCCTCCTCGCCGTTATGATCGGCACCGCAAACGCCGAAGATGCTATCGAAATCCCCAGCAAGAAAATCCCACTCGTCGTCGAGACCCTGGCCACCGGTCTCAAGCAGCCTTGGTCCGTCGAGGTCCTGCCCGACGGCAGCTCCATCGTCTCGGAAAAGCAGGGCACGCTGCGTATCGTGAAGGACGGCAAGGTCTCCGCGCCGATCGCCGGCGTGCCGCCGGTCTCTACCGAGGGTCAGGGCGGCTTGCTCGACATCGCGCTCGCGCCGGATTTCGCCACCAGCCGCACCCTCTATTTCACCTATAGCGCGCGCGGCGACGGCGGTGCCGGAACCGCGCTTGCCAAGGCGCGGCTCTCGCAGGATGGCACGCGGCTCGAGGACGAAACGCGCCTGTTCCTGATGAACCGCCTCACCACCCGCGGCCAGCATTTCGGCTCGCGCATCGCCATTGCCAAGGACGGCAGCCTGTTCTTCGGCATCGGCGACCGGGGCGAAGAAACGCGCGCGCAGGATCCGCGCGACCATGCCGGCGCCATCCTGCACATCAATCCGGACGGCACCCCGCATGCCGACAATCCGTTCCTCGGCACGGCCAACGGCCTTGCGGAAATCTGGTCCAAGGGACACCGAAACCCGCAGGGCCTGACCATCGACGCCAAGGACGGCACGCTGCTGACCGCCGAGCACGGCGCCCGCGGCGGCGATGAGGTGAACACACCGCAGCCGGGCCGCAACTACGGCTGGCCGCGCGTTTCCTATGGCCGTCATTATTCCGGCGCGGAATTCGAGCTCGGCTCGACGGCCGAAGGCTTCGAACAGCCGCTCTATTATTGGGATCCGTCGATCGCACCCGCCGCCATCGCCGTCTATCACGGCGCGATGTTCCCGGAATGGGAGGGTAACCTCTTGGTCGCCGCGCTGAAATTCCAGCTGCTCGCCCGGCTGGAGCGGGATGAAAGCGGCGCCGTCGTTTCCGAGGAACGGCTGTTCGATGGTGAGTTCGGCCGTATCCGCGACGTCGTCGTCGCCCCCGACGGCGCACTCCTGCTCCTCACCGACGACCAGGGCACGCTGTTGCGCGTGTCCCGCGCGACCGCAACGGAGTAACCCGCTCCTGTTAAACCTTGCCTATCGGCTATACTGGCTGCGCCGTCATCTTCGGCGCAATGCTTGCGGTAGAACTCCTCCCGGAACTACTCAACGGAGACCGTCGCGCCGCACGATCGAAGTATGACGCAGTCGCTGCACCGCCACATGTCCTTTGGCACCGCAATATAAAATCATACAAAATCAGGCAAAGCCCCGTAAAATCTGCGGGATTTTTCGGCAATCGCCTGGAAATTGGCCAAAGTGAGGCATGTCCGGCGCATGATAAAACTTTTGCTTGCCAATTCAACACAAACACATCAATCTTGCGCCGTTCGGGCAATTTGCGAACACGGGAAGACCTTGAATAAAAGCGCGCCGGAGACGCGAAACAATTCCGGGCAGCCAAGATCTGGACGGTTCCCCAGGGAGCGGTGCGGTTGGCTGGCTGCGGTGAAAACAGGACCCTTTCCTCAACCTCGAGAACTGCCTGCCTAACGCCCCCTGGGCAAAACTATATGCTGCCCGCCGCCAATATACGGGCAGAGAGAAAAGGACCTGACGCATGGCCGAGACTGGCACTGTAAAATTCTTCAACACCGAGAAGGGCTTTGGCTTCATCAAGCCCGACAATGGTGGTGCGGACATCTTCGTACACATTTCCGCTGTACAGGCTTCCGGCCTGAACGGCCTTTCCGAAAACCAGAAGGTAAGCTTCGACACGGAACCCGATCGCCGCGGCAAGGGCCCGAAGGCGGTTAACCTGCAGATCGACGGCTGAGCCGGAACAATCTCAGGATTTTCAAGTTGAAGCCCGGCAGCGATGCCGGGTTTTTTCGTTCAGCCTCCGTTCAGCCTCAGTCATCTAGTTTGCTGCATATCGAACCGGCAGAGGGCCGGATCAAAAGGATCGACGTCATGAACAAAATCCTCAAGACAATCGTGCTTTCGCTTGCCGTTGCCGCAACGACGCTCACCGCCACGGCCGGCGTCGTCGAAGCGCGCGATCGCAACCGGGATGGTTACTGGCGTGAAGGTGACAGCGGCTATCGCGAATACCGCCCGCGCCGTCATCACCGCGGCCATGGCGACCGCGACGCCCTCGTCGGCGGCGCGCTCGGCCTTGCCACCGGCGTCATCATCGGTGGTGCGCTGGCTTCGCAGCCGCGCTATGTGGAACCGGATTATTATCCGGAGCCTGAGCCCCGCGTGATCTACCGCCGCCAGCCGGTCTATGATGCTCCGAGCTATGAGCCCTGGACCCAGTCCTGGTTCGACTACTGCTCGCAGCGCTACCGCTCGTTCAACCCGCGCAGCGGCACCTATGTCGGCTATGACGGCCGCGAGCACTTCTGCACCGCCGGTTGATCCCGGCCTGCAGTCCATCGAAAAAGGCGGGTGCCACACGGCGCCCGCCTTTTTTAGTTCAAAGCCCCTTCAGATAGGGGTTCGTTCGCCGCTCCTCGCCGATCCTTCCGCCCGGCCCGTGGCCGCAGAGGAAGCCGACCTCGTCGCCCAGCGGGAAGACCTTGTCGCGGATGGAATTCAGCAATTGCTGGTGATTGCCGCCCGGCAGATCGGTGCGGCCGATCGAGCCCTGGAAGAGCACGTCGCCAAGATGGGCGAAACTCTGGTTGCGGTTGAAATAGATGACGTGGCCGGGCGCATGGCCCGGTGTGTGGTAAACCTCGAATTCGTGCTCGCCGAACGAAACAGTATCGCCGTCTTCGAGCCAGCGATCCGGCACGACATTGCTGACCTTCATCGGCACGCCGAACATCGAGGCCTGCGCTTCCAGCCGCTGGAGCAGCGAAAGATCGTCCTCATGCGGGCCGATGATGTCGATGCCGAGCGCGTCCTTCAATTCCTTCGCGCCGCCGGCATGGTCGATATGGCCGTGCGTCAGCCAGATCGCCTTCAGCGTAATGCCGTTCTGCTTGATGGTATCGAGGATCACCTCGACGTCGCCGCCGGGATCGACGACCACGCCTTCCTTCGTCTCCGTATCGAAGAGAATGGTGCAGTTCTGCTGGAAGGGAGTGACGGGAATGATGCCCGCCTGAAGCATGCCCATGGGGTCCTCGCTCTATTGCCGCGTTGCGACCGGTATAGCCGCTGCTGCGCGCGAAGACCAAGATGAATCAACGCAGGCTCGCCATCTCCTGCGTACCGGCAGTGTGAGCCGGACCGGTCGCCAGCGTGGGCGAGACGGTGGAGATGAGCAGCGCGACGACGGCAAGGTTGATCGCGGCATAAACGAAAGCCACCGGGCGGAGGCTCGCGGCGACGGTGTTCTGCTGCTTCTTCGAATTGCGCTGCATCGGTCTGTTCCCTGAACCCTGCGTGGCGGCGATACGCGCCATCTGTTGTCTGGTGTTTACAACGGATCAGGAGTCCAGGCTGTTCCGGCAGGAACAGCTAATGCAGGCGATTGTGGCATGAATGCCACAATGTTCAGAGCGGCAGAGCCGTCGTCTCCTTCAGCGTGTCGAGCACGATTGCCGTCTTCACATGCGAGACGGATTCATGCGGCAGCAGCACATCGTTGACGAAGGCCGAGAGTGCCTTGAGGTTCGGCACCACGACCTTGATGATGTAGTCCATCTCGCCCGTCAGCGAGTAGGCCTCCAGCACCTCCGGCAGGTTGGAGATGAGCTTCGCGAACCGCACCGCATTGTCGCGGTTGTGCGTCGCCAGCGTCACCGTCACGACGATGACGATGCCGAGGTCGAGCTTTTCGCGGTCAAGCTCCGCCCGGTAGGCGCGGATGATGCCCTCCTCCTCCAGCCGGATGCGCCGGCGCGAGCATTGCGAGGGCGAGAGGTTGATGCGCTCGGAAAGCTCGTTGTTCGTCAGGCGCGCATCCTCCTGAAGATGCGCGAGCAGCTTACGGTCGAAAGCGTCAATCTGCACGGATCGCCCTCCAAACAATCATTTCATGCATGATCATCGCACGGATTTATCAAAGCGCAAACACTATGCACACACATTGCATGGCAAACGCGCCATACTGCCTTCCATAGATTTCGTGGAGGACGAACGATGGGCCCTTTCCCGCATGACGCACCGACGGCAGTGATCTCGGCCGACAACCCGGCCGGCACCGATGGCTTCGAGTTCGTCGAATTCGCCCATCCCGAGCCGGAAAAGCTCGAAGAGCTGTTCTCCCGCATGGGCTACAGCAAGGTTGCGACGCACCGCACCAAGGCGATCTCGGTCTGGCGCCAGGGCGACATCAATTACATCGTCAATGCCGAACCCGGCTCGCATGCCATGACATTCGCCGGGGAGCACGGCCCCTGCGCCGCCTCGATGGCCTGGCGCGTGGTCGATGCCAAACATGCCTTCGAGCATGCCGTCTCCAAGGGCGCGACGCCTTATGAAGGCAACGACAAGGCGCTCGACGTTCCCGCCATCGTCGGCATCGGCGGCTCGCTGCTTTATTTCGTCGAGAAATACGGCGTCAAAGGCTCGGCCTATGACGCGGAATTCGAATGGACGGGCGAACGCAACCCGAAGCCCGCCGGCGTCGGCTTCTATTTCCTCGATCACCTCACCCACAATGTCTATCGCGGCAACATGGACACGTGGTGGGATTTCTACCGCGAGCTCTTCGGCTTCAAGCAGATCCACTTCTTCGACATCGACGGCCGCATCACCGGCCTCGTGTCGCGCGCCATCACCTCGCCCTGCGGCAAGATCCGCATTCCGCTCAACGAATCCAAGGACGAGACGAGCCAGATCGTCGAGTATCTGAAGAAGTACAAGGGCGAAGGCATCCAGCACATCGCCGTCGGTACGGACGCGATCTACGACGCCACCGACAGGCTCGCCGACAACGGCATGAAATTCATGCCCGGTCCGCCGGACAATTACTACGACCGTTCCTATGTCCGCGTCGTCGGCCATGAAGAGCCGGTCGAGCGCATGAAGAAGCACGGCATCCTCATCGACGGCGAAGGCGTCGTCGACGGCGGCATGACGAAGATCCTGTTGCAGATCTTCTCCAAGACCGTTATCGGGCCGATCTTCTTCGAATTCATCCAGCGCAAGGGTGACGAAGGTTTTGGCGAAGGTAATTTCCGCGCGCTCTTCGAATCGATCGAGGAAGACC
>NZ_JBLZPK010000043.1:0-269 GCF_049199905.1 Shinella sp. M27 | reverse complement strand
TCTGGTCGATAAAACCGCCAAAATCGGTTTCGGCAAGCACCCTGTAGGCGGACGCGTAGCAATCCGGATCGTTTTCCGCATCGCGCGCGCGAAGCCGGTCGATGATTTCGGGGTTCTTGTCCTGAAAGGCCTCCGTCAACCAGCGGGAAAGCGAGGCATTGTGGTGATCGGCGGGCGTGCCGGCCTGGAGAGCGGCCAACCGGGCAAGGACGCGCTCTCGCTCCTCCGGCGTGCGCCCCGCAACGGTGGACAGGAGAACCAGCCGCCGC
>NZ_JBLZPK010000042.1:0-4936 GCF_049199905.1 Shinella sp. M27 | reverse complement strand
ACGCCAGCCGTCTGCGCCAGAACGTGACTTCGCCTGGCGGCACCACCGCCGCTGCTCTTTCGGTCCTGATGGCCGAGGACGGCATGCAGCCGCTCTTCGACAAAGCGATCGCCGCTGCCCGCACGCGGGCCGAAGAACTGGCGGGCTGATCGGCTTACTAGGAAACTCCATGACCGAGACCATCACCTATCCGGATTTCGAGCGGGTCGACATCCGTGTCGGCACGATCATTGAGGCGCTGCCCTTTCCGGAAGCCCGCAAGCCGGCCTACAAGCTGACGATCGATTTCGGCCCCGAAATCGGCACCAAGAAGTCGTCGGCGCAGATCACCGTGCACTATACGCTGGAAGAACTCGTCGGTCGTCAGGTGCTGGCCGTCGTCAACTTCCCGCCGCGCCAGATCGGGCCGGTGCGTTCGGAAGTATTGACCCTCGGCTTCGAGGATGACACCGGCGCCATCGTGCTTGCCGGCGTCGGCCAGCCGGTGCCGAACGGCAAGAAGATGTGCTGAGTTAGTGGATTTCCCGTGACAGCGGCGGCCCGAGGTGGAAGTCGGTGAACTCCGCCTGAAAACCCTCACGCTGCGGCGAACAGGCCATCACGCCGACCGACACATCCGAAAATTCCGGCGGGAAATAGGCGAGGCGCGCCATGCGCCAGTCCGTCATCGCGTCCGTTCGATACTGGATGAACAACGCGTCGCCATTGCGTGTGACGCGCACCGAGATCAGATCGAAATCATGCTCGATGCGGAAGGCCGACCAATCGGAATGGCCGCGCGTGACCACGACGCTGAAATGCTTGGCGCCATCGGTGAATTCGATGCCGCATTTCATCCAGCAGGTCTCGTCCTTGCGGACCATCAGGCCGGCCTGGTCGTAGAGCGTTTCGTAGGCGCCGCGAAAGGTCGTCTCCAGCGTGAAGTCGCCCGTCCAAGTTCGATTCAGGAAGTGGCCGTTATCAGGCTGGAAGCCGTAATAGGTGCGCTGCCAGAAGTCGCTCTTGAGCGCGGTTTTCACATGCAGATGACCATCCCGGAGTTCGCTGGCGAGCGGCGGGTTGAGCCAGGTCAGGTCGTCGAGGCTGAAGGTGCTCATCAAAAAATCCGTCAGGCGGGAATGCGGATGGTGGCGCGCAGGCCGCCCATCGGGCTGTCCGACAGGGTGACGTTGCCGCCGTGGCTGCGGGCGATGTCGCGGGCGATGGCAAGGCCGAGGCCGGTGCCGGAGGCGTCGAGATTGCGCGCTTCGTCGAGCCGGAAGAATGGCTTGAAAACGTCGTCGCGCGAGCGTTCCGGAATGCCCGGTCCGTCGTCATCGACGGTGATCGTCAGCCACTTCGCGCGGTGACGCGCTTCGACATGCACGGTCTTGGCATAGCGCAGCGCATTCGAGACGAGGTTGCCGACAAGCCGGCCGAAGGCGTTGGGACGCACCATGATCTCGTCGTCGCCGTCGATATCGCTGGAAAAGGCGCGCTCGTGCAGCTCCGCTTCCATTGCCAGCTTGTCGAAGAAATCCGAGAGGCGCATTTCGCGGACGTCTTCTTCCACGTCGCCGCGCGCGAAGGCAAGGTAGCCTTCCAGCATGGTCTGCATGTCCTCGACATCCTTGTTGAGGCCCTGCAGGTCGGGATTGTCGCCGGCGAGCGCCAGCTGCAGCTTGAAGCGGGTGAGGATGGTGCGCAGGTCATGGCTGACACCGGTCAGCATCGCCGTGCGCTGTTCCATCTGCCGCTCGATGCGCTCGCGCATGAGAATGAAGGCAAGGCCGGCGCGCCGCACTTCGTCGGCGCCGCGGGGCGCGAAATCCTCCGGCATCTTCTGGCCCTTGCCGAAACTTTCGGCCGCCTTGGCCAGCGTCAGGATCGGGCGGATCTGGCCACGCAGGAAGAGGATCGAAATGGTGATTAGAACGAGCGACGTGCCGACCATCCAGAGCAGGAAGATATGGGTGTTCGACGCATAGGCCTGGCTGCGCCGCGCATAGACCCGCAGGATCTTGTTTTCGAGCTGGATGCGGATTTCGACGAGATTGCTCTCGCCCACCGTGTCGATCCAGAACGGCCGGCGGATTTGCCGGACGATCTCCTCGCTGAGGATTTCATCGAGAATGTTGAAGAACGGCTTCGAGCGCGGCGGCGGCAGGTCGACGCCCGGTTCGACGGAGATGATCAGGTCCAGCCGCTCCCGCGCGATGCGGGTGATCTCGGAATAGTCGGCATCCTGCGGATAGGTCTCGATGAGATCGATGACGCCAGCGATGTCGCGCGTGACGGCGGCCGAGAGGCGCTGGGTGACGAGTTGCCAATGGCGCTCCATGAACACAAAGGCGACGACCGACTGGAGCAGGACCATCGGGATGATGATGATGAGCAGCGAGCGGGCATAGAGGCCCGTGGGCAGCTGCCGGCGCAGCCAGCGCACCACGCGCTTCCAGCCGGCAGCGGGCGCGCGCTCGATATCGCGCTTGAACGTCTCGAAGGTCGTCATCGGACTGGGTTTTCCAAAATCGTGCGCATAGACGGTTGCGAACGGAAAACCGCTTCACACTGTTCCTGGACATGCATGGAATTGCACACGGTCAGCCCTGCTCTACACTCAGTCGGTAGCCGATGCCGCGCACCGTCTGCAGCCACACCGGATTGGATGGATCGTCCTCGATCTTACGCCTCAGGCGGTTGATCTGCACGTCTATAGTACGTTCACCCACCTCTGTTTCTTCGCCGATCAATTCATGGCGCGGGATGGTTTCGCCCGCACGCAGCGAAAACAGCAGCATGATCTCCTGTTCGCGGTCGGTGAGGCGAATGGCGTCGCCGCCGCGCCTCAGCTCCTTGCGCACGATGGAGAAGGTGTAGGGGCCGAACATAACCTGTTCGATCTTCGGCGTGGTCGGTGGCGCGTTGCGCTTCAGGATGTTGTTGATGCGCAGCACCAGTTCGCGCGGCTCGAAGGGCTTGGAGAGATAGTCGTCCGCGCCGGCCTCCAGCCCCTCGATGCGGGCCTTGGATTCGGCAAGCGCCGTCAGCATGAGGATCGGCACGGGGCGGATATCGCGCAGGCTCTTGGTCAGCGACAGGCCGCTTTCGCCCGGCATCATCACGTCCATGATGATGAGGTCGAAATCCAGGCCGCGCAGCTTGCGCCGTGCCTCGTCCGCGTCGCCCGCGACCGTCACGCGAAAACCCTGCTCCTTGAGATAGCGGTTCAGAAGTTCGCGGATACGGGTGTCGTCGTCGACGACGAGCAGATGGGATGCATCGTCGGAGGGCGCGCCGGCAGCGGTCATCGTCTTCTCCTCCTGTCTGTCCGTTCTCATTCGCTCTTGGCGTTCTGCATGCCGGCGAGGAATTTCACCACAGCCCGGCGGTCGCCGGCATTCATATCCTCGAATGCACGGGCGATGCGGCGGGATTGCGGCTCGGCGAGTGCTAGCGCCAGTTCACGTCCCGCCTTGGTCGGGTAGAGCTTGCGCTGGCGGCGATCCTCGGGGCCTGCCACCTGCTGGATATAGCCGGAATCGATCAGCTCCTTCAAGACGCGCGCCAGGCTCTGCTTGGTGATCTTCAGCGTATCGAGCAGGTCCGCCACCGTCATGCCCGGCTCGCGGTTGACGAAATGCACGACGCGGTGATGCGCGCGGCCGAAACCGCTCGTCGCCAGAATGGCGTCCGGATCGGAAATGAAGTCGCGATAGGCGAAGAACAGGCCTTCGATGATCTCGAAGTCGATGCGCCCGTCGCCCGTCATCACGTCGCGGTGCAGCTCGTTTGCGCCATGTTTGTCCGGCGTCTGTCGGGCTGCGTTGTCATTTCCTTTCATGCCTTGCCGTCCCCGCGTAATTTATGGAAAAATATGTCAGCATTGTTGACATATTTTCCCCTCGTTGTTAGGGTCCGCACCATAAATTGCGGTCCCGGGCGCCGTTGTCAGATGTTTTCCCGGCTACCAATCCGGACTATCCTATACGCAGGTAATCCTGCCTGTTTCTGGTTAGACCGCAACTGGCGAAACAATCAACAGAAAGAATGGCGTGCGAGCGCCGGAGGATGACACCATGGCAGTTCCTTTCGATCAGCTGGACGGACAAATCTGGTTCAACGGTGAATTCGTCGACTGGAAGGACGCGAAGATTCACGTGCTGACGCACGGCCTGCACTATGCCAGCGCGGTGTTCGAAGGAGAGCGCGCCTATGGCGGGCGCATCTTCAAGCTCACCGAGCATAACCAGCGCCTGCACGCGTCGGCCGAAATCCTCGGTTTCAAGATTCCCTATTCCGTCGAGGAGCTGGATGCGGCGACCGTCGAACTCCTGAAGCGCCAGGGGTTCTCCGAAGCCTATGCGCGGCCGATCGCCTGGCGCGGCTCGGAGATGATGGGCGTTTCGGCGCAGAACAACCGCATCAACGTCGCCATCGCCATCTGGCAGTGGGGCAGCTACTTCAATCCGGCCGAAAAACTGAAGGGCATCCGCCTCGACATCGCCGAGTATCGCCGCCCCGATCCGAAGACCGCGCCGTCCAAGTCGAAGGCCGCCGGCCTCTACATGATCTGCACGATCTCCAAACACGCCGCCGAAGCCAAGGGCTATGCGGATGCGCTGATGCTCGACTATCGCGGCCAGGTGGCGGAAGCGACCGGCGCGAACGTGTTCTTCGTCAAGGATGGCGTCATCCACACGCCGGTGCCGGATTGTTTCCTCGACGGCATCACCCGCCGCACGGTGATCGAGCTCGCCAAGCGTCGCGGCTACCAGGTGGTCGAGCGCGTGATCATGCCCGAGGAATTGTCGGATTTCTCCGAGTGCTTCCTGACGGGCTCTGCCGCCGAGGTGACGCCGGTCTCGGAAATCGGACCGTATCGCTTCACGCCGGGCACGATCTCAGAAAACCTGATGAACGACTACATGAAGGAAGTCTATCCGGTCGCGGCCGC
>NZ_JBLZPK010000041.1:10034-15507 GCF_049199905.1 Shinella sp. M27 | reverse complement strand
CCCACGCCAGCAACGCCAGCAACGGCGCCCAGGCGGGCGGCCATTCTGTCAGCGATGATGGTCAATTGGCGCAACGCAAAACCCTGTCGTTCATGTTCTTTTCTGTGAGCCCAAAATCGCACCGGCGACTTAGGAAAGGATAAACGGGGTGGCCCGGAAAGGGGGCCAAAAAGCCCCAAAAGTCCCATTTCGGGGCAATCCAACGGCCATTCGTCCGGCGTGGTTAACGGGGCGTAAGCGCCTCATTTTGCGGCATTTTTCTGTTCGTATTAACTTCTGGGGCAAGGTGGTCGAAAGCCGCCTCCCGGCATTCCGGCACCTCGGGGTCGGCGGGGCCGCCTTCATCCTTAACGGGGATCGCTAAAATCTGCCTCAAATGCCGGTAAAGCTGCCGATCGTTCGAATTTTACTTAAAACTGGGCAAAACCTGATTGATTCCTGCAAAGGGGAATTTCCTTCCGGCCCCTATTCTCGCATCAACGGTTCGCCAAGGACCAATCAAGCCGAAGGCCGCCAAGAGCCAAGGCGTATAATGAGGATGGCAAGCGATGTGGTTTCTGATCAAGGGAACGTTCTGGTTCTCACTTGTGCTGGTGCTGCTGCCCTTCCTGGATCCGGCCTCGTCCGCGAAACTGGAAAAGGGGCCGAGCGTAGAGCTCGGCGATACGTTCAGCGCCGCCACCGAAGCGCTCAATTATGTGACGGCCATGTGCCTGGAAAAGCCTGACGTCTGCCAGAAGGGGACTGAAACCTTCGTGGCGCTCGGCCACCGGGCACGGGAAGGCGCGCATATCGCCTACAAGTTCCTCGATACCCAGTTTGCCGAAGACGACGCCGTCGCCAAGGCTGAGCCGGCGGAAGGCGAAGCCCTCGACCAGCCGCTGCCGAAGATGGCGGCCAATGTCGATGCCGACGCCGAGGTCATCACCGGCACCATCGCCATCCCGACCCGCCGCCCCGATCACAAGGGCTGACGCCGCGTCCATCTTCTAAAATTTCTGCCTGTAAGTTTACTGCCTGCCTGAATCGTTGCCCTGCAACCGCCGTATGGACCCTGTCCCTACGGCGTTTATTTTTGTGCCGGTCTCGCCTATATCAGGGCAAACTTCGAGAGACCCGCCATGGCCACGCTGCAAGAGATCATCGACGACTTCGCCTTCCTGGAAGAATGGGAGGATCGCTACCGTTTCGTCATCGAACTCGGCAAGGCGCTGCCCGATCTCGCCGAAGACAAGCGCACGGCGGCCAACAAGGTGCAGGGCTGCGCCAGCCAGGTCTGGCTCGTCAGCCACACCGGCGAAGGTGCGGATCCCGTCATGACCTTCGAGGGCGATTCGGACGCCCATATCGTGCGCGGCCTCGTCGCTATCGTGCTCGCCATCTATTCCGGCAAGCGCGCCTCCGAGATCGCGGCGCTCGACGCCATCGACACGTTCAACACGATCGGCCTCGTCGAACACCTCTCCTCGCAGCGCGCCAATGGCCTGCGCTCGATGATCAAGCGCATCCGCGAGGAAGCCGCCATCAAGGTCGCCGCCTAGACATAGGCGGCGAACAGGAAGGACATTGCCAGCACGAAGATCAGCGTCGGGATCGCCCACATGATCGCGCTATAGGCCTGCTCCTGCACATAGGGGCCGAAGAAGCGCGCCACCACGTTGAAGCGCGAGAAGACGACGTTGACAAAGAGCGCCGAGGCGAGCCCGATATAGTTCAGTGCAAACAGCCTGTTCACCGTGTTGTCGCCGACCGACAGCACCGTATAGCTGCTGTAGACCGTGAAATTCAGCGCGATGATGGCGAAGAGGCCGCCGATGATGATGTTGACCATCTCATAGGTATCCACCTGGAAGACGCCGTCCTCCATGGTGTTGAGCCAGATCGCCAGCTGCGGAATGAGCAGCGACGCAAGCAGCGGAATGAAGATCGAGGCGACGACGAGGCCGAGCTTGCGCTGGACATCCAGTGAGGCGACGACGCGCGCATGGGTGCCGTTGTACCAGCCCGGCTGCGGCGCGCTCTTCAGGTCGATCAGGCCGATGGTCCAGCCGCCGAGTTCCGCATGGGCCGAGGGCCGGCTGAAATCGATGTCGGACTGGTCGAAGCGCAGGACCATCTCCGCCGTCGTCAGCCCGTTGGCCGCTATCTCTATGGCGAGTTTCTGGCGGTCGAAGGGGAAACGCTCGACATTGACGTCGACGGTGAAATCGGCCGTCACCCGGTGCAGCAGCTCCGCCTGGCCGGTCGGATAGATTTTCAGGCCATATTCCGAAAGCTCCGCTTCGCCGACCTGGTTGGCGATGCGCACCGGCGGGGTCCAGATCTCCTTCATGCGCGCCTCGGCTGCACTGCCGCGCAGCGTTTCCGGCGTGCCGCCGCCATCGGTACCGCTCGCAAGGCGCGAATCGGACCAGCGCAGGCGCAGGTCCACCGTGGCGCGGAATTTCCCCGCATTCTCGTCGAAACTCTCGATCGACAGCACCGTCGCTGCCGCCTGCACGGCAATCGGCAGGCCCTTGTCGCGCGGCAAAGTGGGATCGGCGAGTGCCGGGGCTGAGAAGGCGGCGAGGAGCGCGATCAGTGCCGCGAGGCCGGCGGCCGTGAAACGGAAAATCCCCATGTCACAGCGCCTTTTCCGGCTCGGCGCGGCGGCTTCGGATACGGTCGTAGAGCTGGACCATCGGCTGCATTTCCGCGGGGAAGCTTTCCGCTCCTTCGATCGGTGCCAGCTTCCCGCCGTGGCTCACCGCCTCGAAGCGATCGCCGAGCACCGCCAAGGGCCGCAGCAGGAAGCCGCGCAGCACGATGAGGATGAAGGCGGCGAGCAGCACGATGGCGACGAGGGTGACGACCCCCTGCCAGATCAGCAACCGGCTGACGGCGGCGCGCGAGGCGCTGAAATCCTGCGTCGCGGCAATGACGCCGAGCGGCGTGCCCGACCCGCTGTTGACCGGCAAAAGCACGACGCCGCGGGCAAGCCCCTGGGCCTCGCGCACATAATGCGACGGCTCGTTGACGACGGCGATATCGCCGGGGCCAGCAAGCTCGGCCATCAGCTGCGCATTGGTCGCCTCGATGCGGATATATTTGCCGACGCGGTTCTGCTCGCCCATGCGCTCGGGATCGACGCCCTGGCCGTATTCCTTCAACACGCTTTCATCGACGAACAGCGCGAGATCAAGGCCATAGGCGGTCTTGAGGGCGGAGAGCAACGGGCCGTAATCGATGCCGATCTCGAAGGTGCCGATATGTTTTCCGGCCGGGTCCAGCACCGGCGAAACGCCGAAAATGCCCGGTCCGTTGCGCGCGACGGCCGCCCCCTTCATCGGCACCCGCTCCTTGTTGGCCGCCACGACGAGCGGACGAGAGCGGCTCAGGTCATCGCCGAATTTTGCGGGATCGTGCAGGCGCAGGAACGAGATGGCATCGGCCGTGTGGAACTGCGCCTGGTCGACGCCGTGGCGCGCCTTCTGGCCGGCGAACATCGCCGAGAGTTCCGCATTCAGCCCCGCCCGGTCGCCTGCGGCGAAGAGCCGGCGCACGGTCGGCAGTTCGGCGATCAGCTCGGCGCGCGCGAGCGCCTTGTTTTCCGAATCGCGGATCGCCGTTTCGACGATCGCCTGCATGGTCTGGAACTGGTTGCCTTCGACGGCATCGGTCATGCCGGAAAACAGGCGGCTGGTCACCAGCGCGGCGCCGGCCACGACGATGACGACAGCCAGGATGAGAGCAACGGGAGCGCTGCGCCGGAAGGTCATGAACGGCCTGCAATAGTTGAGAAAGCTGAAATGGTTGACGCGGAGTTAACAGCATTTTCTAAACTGGGGATAGCAGGATTTTCGACGACCATTTTTGATCATCGATCCGGAGTGAAGACCCCGTTTTCGCCGGAGCCTTCACGATGGGGCAGTGTCAGCGCGGCAGGTCCGGCCGATATCGCTCGCCACCCCAGGCGTGTGTCCGGCGCGACGAGGGCGCGGGCGGCGCATAGTGACGGGCCAGCGCCATCAGGGCAGCGCGCAGCATGAGCTTCGCCGAGCGGGCGGGCCATTGCCGCTCGCGCTCCACCGTCTCCAGCCCCTTGAGGAAACAGCAGACATCGAGCGCGACGCCGGACAGTTCCGGCCCGATCGCCTCGATGGCTCGGGCAACGCGCAGGCGGGCGGCCAGTGCGGTGTCCGTCAGTTCGCGCGCCGCCCCCGCCTCGCCTTTCTGGCGGGTTGCGATACGCGGCTCCCAGGACATGGTCATCTTCGGCTGGAGGCCGCCGCGCGTGAAATCGGCATACAGCCGCTCGCCGGCGGCAAGGGCGTCTTCCGGCAGCCAAGCCTCCCCCGTTTTCTCCTTCAGCCGGGCGAGCGCGGCAAGCGGCGATTCCAGCCGGTTGGCCGTCGCCGTCTCCCGGTTTCCCTCGCGCACGACCACGACCGGCGCCAGATCGCGATGCTGCGCGGCGAACGGCGTTTCGGCATCGCACAGGCGGCGCCTGAGATGGGCGCGCGCCTCCGGCATTGCCCGCAACCGCCCGCCAACAGGGGTGACGAGACCGAGCCGCACCGCCTCCTCGAGCACCGCGCGGGAAACCGTTTCCTTCCGACCGTTCGCGGCCAAAAGTCCCTCCCCGTCGAACGATACATCCCCGACCGTCAGCAAAAAGCGCAAAACCTTTGCAAGCGCGGCATCCTTCTTTGCCTCAACCATGGCTGCCGATCCCCGCCGGGCCGAAGACCGAGAGCACGACGCGCTCGATCGCCGAAACGAAGGCATCGAAGGCGGCATCGTCGCGCCGGTCCTCCACGACATTGCAGGCATGGCCGACCGTCGTGCGGTCCCGCCCGAAAGCGGCCCCGATCTCCGACAGCGACAGCTGCAGCACGACATGGCAGACATACATGGAGATCTGGCGCACATGGCAGGTGGAGCGACGGCTGTCACGGCGCCAGAGCGGCCGCTCGCTCGCCATCGCCGTCATTTCGAGCACGAGCTGGCGCACGATACGGCAGGCGGTGCCCGACGGCACGGTGGGCGTATCCAGGCCGGCGATGACCCGTCGCACCCCATGCCCCTCCCTTCCGGCCTCCTCTCCCTTTGTTTCCAGCGCCGCCGGCCGGGTGTTTCGGGATGCCCGCCTCTGGGATACGATGAACTGATGCATGACTGGCCACTCCGTTGATAGGAATTTATTCATACACCCTAGAGGACAAGCGGGGATGAATGAAGCACCAATCCGCAACCATTCATTGAATACGTTTAAAATTTTGCCGTCTGCATCCTCTTTGTAGGCTTATATTCCTTATTGCGAAAACCACGTCGGATTGTTGCCAGCCAGGAGCGCCGAATCGGGCCGCACCCGCGACAACCACGCGCAAAAGCAAAAGGCCGGAGCGTCACCGCTCCGGCCTTCATCAATTCTTGTCCTGCCTTGAAGACTTATTTGCCCTTGCGGCGCTGGCCGAGGCCCATTTCCTTGGCG
>NZ_JBLZPK010000041.1:0-9976 GCF_049199905.1 Shinella sp. M27 | reverse complement strand
CTTCCGGCGTCATGCCATAGTGGGTCATCAGGTGGCGCTTCAGCGACTTGAACTTCTGCCCATCCTCCAGGCAGATGATGTAGTCGTTCTGGACCGACTTCTTGACCGGAACCGGCGGCTTCGGCTTTTCGGCGACGACGGGCGCTTCGACGACGGCCGAAGGCTGCGTCGTGTTGTTCAGCGCGGCATGCACGTCGGCGATCAGGCCCGGCAGTTCGGCGACCGGCACGACATGGTTGCCGACATAGGCGGCGACGATATCGGCCGTCAGCTCCACAAGCAGATTGGAGCTGGTGCCAAGATTTGTTTCAGTCATGTGTTTCTCCTGTCGGACGAAAGGAAGCCGATGTCTCTCTCCATCGGCCCGGGGGCATTAAATGTCGTGCAAAGCAACCATTCCGGGAGATCGGGCAGAAAATCTAATCTCAAAAGACATGCTTCGCCTCGAAATACGGACATTTTGCGTCAATATAACTTTTTGGTATTGCGGCCTCCGCCCAGTTATGTCGGAACCGGCTTATATACCGGATGAGCGCGAATACGCCACCAACTCAACTTAAACAGGAAATCCGCATACAAGCTAAATCAACCCGAATGCTTTACTTTACTTGAAATACCATTCCGCAAATCAAAGTCCAGAAATATTTTGGGAAAGAAACTTGAGAGCTTCAAGTAAGGAAAACAATCCACTGGAAAACACGGGATACTGTAAATTTTAAGGGTAGGCCTCAACGAATTTTCAACGCTTCTTGGCCGCCCGTTCGCGCGGCTCGCGCAATTCATCCATCACGGTCAGGCGCGCCAGGCGATACCCGGCCGCATGCGCGGCCTTTGCGACAAGATGCGCCGCCACCGGGGCCGTCAGCACAAAGAAGATGAAGCCGGCGAGCGCGCGGGTGAAAATCGCCGCATCGAGCGCATGGATGCCGGCCGCCAGCAGCATGAGCCCCGAACCGACCGTGCCGGCCTTCGAGGCCGCATGCATGCGGGTATAGACATCCGGCAGGCGCACGATGCCGAGCGCGGCGAGGAAGGTGAAGATGCCGCCCCCTATGAGCATGACGGCGACGACGAGCGCGAGGAGAAGATCCAGCATCAGTGCAGCCTCCTTGCATGGCCGCCGCTGCGCCGCGTCCTGTTGCCGGCCGGTGCCTCGTCCGGCGCGCCCTCCTCACCCACCTGCATGCCGCGATGCATCACGAAGCGGGCAAAGGCGACGGTCGCGAGGAAGCCGACGAGGCCGAGCGCGATGGCGATATCGATATAAAGGTTGAAGCCCGTTTTGATCGCGATGACGGCGATGAAACCGATGGCGATGGCGGTGAGCATGTCGAGCGCGACGATGCGGTCCGGCAGGGTCGGCCCCTTCATGACGCGCCAGGCAGTGAGGAAGAAGGCGGCGCTCATCAGGAAGAGCGCGATGGCGCAGGCGCCGGAGATGATCGTTTCAGCAGCCATCAGCGGAAGGCCTCCAGTATCTTCTTCTCGAAACCATTGGCGATGTCGCGCCGCGTGCCGGCCGGATCGGAGCAGTCGAGAGCATGCACGTAAAGCAGCTTGCGATCGTCGGAGACATCGACGGAGAGCGTGCCCGGCGTCAGGGTGATGAGATTGGCGAGCAGCGTGATCTCGAAATCCCGGTCGACCGTCAGCGGAAAGGCGAAGATGCCGGGTTTCAGGTTCATCTTCGGACTTGCCACCAGCACCGCGACCTTCCAGGCCGAAAGCGCCAGCTCCTTGAAGAAGAGAACGAGCAGCGACAGCGCCTTCAACGGCCGGAAGCGCCGGCCGTCCGGCTGGATATGGCCCCGGATGAGCAGGAGCGACAGCGCGCTCGCGGCAATCCCGAGCAACAGGTTCGGGATGGTGAAGCTGCCGGAGACAGCAAGCCAGACCAGCGTGAAGACGGCGATGATGACGGCGGGACGCATATCACTTCACCCCCGGAAAAACGGAACCGATATAGGCGCTGGGATCGGCAAGCCCCTGCGCGGCATGCTGGACGAGCGCCATCAGCCGCTCCGGAAAGAGGCCGAAGCCGACCGTCAAAGCGGTCAGCAGGGCAAGCGGCAAAAGCGCGCCGGCGGGAATGTTTTGTGCCGGCAGCGCCGCCGGCGCGGGGCGCCAATAGGCGAGCGCGAAGACGCGGCCGAGCGCGATGGTGGTGAGGAAACCGGTGGCGAGCACCGCCGCCGCCAGCCACCAGGCGCCGATGTCGATTGCCGCCTTCGCCACCATGACCTTCGGCCAGAAGCCGGAAAACGGCGGCAGGCCGGCGGCGGCAAAGAACAGCACCAGCGACAGCGCGGAAAACAGCGCCGAGCGGCCATAAAGCCCGCCAAGGGAATTAAGATCGAAGGAGCCGGCAAGTCGCCCCGCCAGCCCCGCCGCCATGTAGAGCGCGGTCATCACCACCATGGAATGTAGCGCATAGAAGATCGCCCCGCCGATGCCGCCGGGGCTGCCGAGCGAAAGACCCGCCAGCATGACGCCGATGCCGGAAATCACGACATAACCGATGAGCCGGCGGATATCGCTCTGGCCGAGCGCACCGAGCGCCCCGAGCAGCATGGTGGCGACGCCGACGAGCACGATGAGGAAACTCAGCTCCTCTCGTTCGACGGGAAACAGCATGACCAGCGTGCGCAGGAGCGCATAAATGCCGACCTTGGTGAGCAGGCCGGCAAACAGCGCCGACACGACGACACGGGGCGTGTGATAGGAGGCCGGCAGCCAGAAATTCACCGGGAACGCTGCCGCCTTCATGCCGAAGGCGAGGAAATAGAGCGTGGCCAGCGTCATCAGCGGCAGTTCGGCACGCCCCGCCGCCGCCTTCACCGCGATATCGGCCATGTTGAGCGTGCCGAAGAGGCCGTAGAGATAACCGGTCGTGACGAGGAACAGCGTCGTCGCGATGAGATTGAGGAAGGCATATTTGATCGCGCCGTCGATCTGGCGCGGCTCGGAGCCCAGCGTGATCAGGCCGAAGGACGAGATCAGCAGCACCTCGAACCAGACATAGAGGTTGAAGATGTCGCCCGTCAGGAACGCGCCGGAGACGCCGGCCATCAACAGCAGCAGGAACGGATAGAAGCCGTAGCGCCGGCCGCTCGCATCGATATCGGCCAGCGCATGCACGCTGCCGGCAAAGGCGACGACCGCGCCGGCCAGCGCAAAGAGCACGCCCGTCAAATCCGCCGTGAAGGCGATGCCGAAGGGCGGCAGCCAGCGGCCCATCACCATCGTCACCGGGCCGTTATCCGCGACATGGGCAAGCAGCAGCGCATCGACCACCACGAGCACGGCAAGCGCGGGAATGGCGATCAGCGCCTGAAGGCGGAGCGACTTGCGCAGCATCAGCAGCACCGCGCCCGCAAGGATGCACCAGGCGGGCGGCAGCACGACCAGCCAGTCGGCGGCGGGAAGCGGCGTGAGGACGAGGGCTGCGGAAAGATCGGCGGGATTTGCGGCCATTGGCTGGGCGGTTCCTGTCAGTAGCCGGTCGGCGGAAGGGGATCGTTCTCAGGCTCCGCCAGGCGCATCTCGTTGCCATTGTCGGTGCCGAGGTCCTGATAGGCACGGTAGACCAGCACCAGCAGGAAGGCGAAGAAGGAGAAGGAAATGACGATGGCCGTGAGGATCAGCGCCTGCGGCAGCGGATTGGCCGTCAGCGTCGCCGGCACGTCATGTCCCGCGGGAATGATCGGCGGCACCTCGCGCAGGATGCGGCCATTGGTGAAGAGCAGAAGGTTCACGCCGTTGCCGAGCAGCACGACGCCGAGCAGCACGCGCACCAGGAATTTCGACAGCATCAGATAGACGGCGGCGGCGAAGAACAGGCCGATCAAGAGGACGAAGGGAAACTCCATCAGACGTCGTCCCCCGCTTCCAGCGCCAGCGCGATCGAGGTGATCGAACCGACGACGACGAGATAGACGCCGGTATCGAACAGCATCACGGAGGAGAGCGGGATCTCGACGCCGAGCACGACGGGGTAAATCCACAGCCCCGTCATGAACGGCACGCCGAAGGCCGCCGAGAGCAGGCCGGCAAGGCAGGCGATGAACAGCCCGAAGGCCGAAATCGCCATCGGGTGGAACCACAGCGCCCGGCGCACCGCCGCAATGCCATTGGCAATGCCGAAGATCGCCAGCGCCGACACGGCGATCAGCCCACCGATGAAGCCCCCACCCGGCTCGTTATGGCCGCGCAGCAGCACGAAGATGGAAAACAGCGCCATCAGAGCGGTGAGGAAGGGCGCGACGGTGCGGAAGATGAGGGTGTTCATGCGCCGGCCCTCCCCTTGCGGATGCGGATAATCGAGAGGATCGCGAGACCCGTGACCATCACCACGGCGATTTCGCCGAGCGTGTCGGTGCCGCGGAAATCGACGATGATGACGTTCACCACATTGGCGCCATGCGCGATGGTCTTCGAATAGAGATTGAAGAAATCCGTCAGCGCGGTATCGAAGCGACCCTGCGTGACCTTCAGGAGATAGAGCGCGAAGCCGAGGCCGCAGGCGATGGCGATTATCGCATCAGGGAGCTTTTCCCGGAGCGGCCGGTGGTCGCGCGGCGTGAGTTCCAGACGCGTCATCACCAAAGCGAGAATGACGACGGACAGCGTCTCGATCATGAACTGGGTGAAGGCGAGATCCGGCGCGCCGAACAGCAGGAAGAGCAAGGCGACGCAGAACCCCTGGATGCCGAGCGCGACGATGGCCGTCAGACGGTTGCTGGCAGTCAGCACCGCGGCGATGCCCAGCACGGCGAGCAGCATCACCGCCAGTTCATGGAACGGCATGCCGGCCGGCCAGACCGGCAGGCGCGGCCATTCGCCATAGAGCGCCGGCGGCACGAGAAGCGCCAGCGCGATCACCGCGAAGGTCGCGGTCATGTAGATTTCCATGCGGCCCGGCTGGAGGAGCCGGCTGATGGCGGCGGCGGCGCGCACGAGCCCGGTCATCGCCTGGTCGAAGCCGCGATCCGGCCCCCAGCCGATATCCTCGACCAGCCGGTTTGCCGCGGCGCGTGCGCGGTCCAGCATGAGGAAGACGCCGATGCCGAAAGCGACCGTCAGGAGCGAGAGGCCGAAGGCGAGACTAAGATGCGGCATCGCCGAAATGGTGATGGTCTGCGGCACGCCGGATATGGCGGAGGCGAGCGGCGTCGTCAGCAGGGCATGGGTGATGGCGGAGAACAGGCCGATGACGAGGCCTTTGACCGCGAGCAGCATCGGGCCGATCCACAGCAGCGCCGGGCCTTCATGCGCATGTTTCGGCGTCTCCACAGATGGACCGAGGAAGGGTTTCAGCGCCACGGCGAAGGCCACGGCAAACATCAGGCCGTTGCCAATGACGGCGGCCGCCGTGAAGGCGATCTGCCGCAGGCTCCCGCCCGCCAAGGCGGCATAGACCTCCTCCTTGGCGAGGAAGCCGAAGAACGGCGGCAGGCCGCCCATAGACAGCGCGGCGAGAAGGGCGGCGAGGAAGGTGACGGGCATGGCGCGCCTGAGGCCGCCGAGTTTGGTGATGTCGCGCGTGCCGGTCTCGTGGTCGATCAGGCCGGCGACCATGAAAAGCGCGCCCTTGAACAGCGAATGGGCGACGAGATAGAGCGCGGCGGCGGCCAATGCATGCTCCGAGCCGAAGCCCGTCAGCATGACGAGCAGGCCGAGCGACGCCACCGTCGTATAGGCCAGCATCAGCTTGAGATCTGTCTGGCGGATGGCGAGCACAGACCCCACGAGCAAGGTGAGCCCGCCGACAGCCGGCAGGATGGTTTCCCAGGCGGGCGTTGCGCCCATCACCGGGTTGAGCCGCATCAACAGATAGACGCCGGCCTTCACCATGGTCGCCGAATGCAGATAGGCCGAGACCGGGGTCGGCGCCTCCATGGCGTTCGGCAGCCAGAAATGGAACGGAAACTGCGCCGACTTGGTGAAAGCGCCGCCGAGCACCAGGAAGAGGATGGCGAGATAATAGGGGCTGGTGCGCAGCTCGGGACCGAAGGACATCAAAAGCGAGAACTGCGTGACATCGGTGACGTCCCACAGCAGCAGCAGGCCCGCCAGAAGAAAGAGCCCGCCGCCGCCCGTGACGATCAACGCCTGAAGGGCTGCGCGGCGCGAGGCCTCGCGCGCATGGTCGAAGCCGATCAGCAGGAAGGAGGTGATCGAGGTCAGCTCCCAGAAGACGAAGAGCATCAAGAAGCTGTCGGATGCGACGAGGCCGAGCATCGAGCCCATGAACATCAGGATGAAGGAGAAGAACCGTCCCTGATGGGCATGCCCCTTCAGATAACCGCCGGCATAAAGCACGATCAGCGTGCCGATGCCGGAAATCAGCAGCAGGAAGGCGAGCGACAGGCCGTCGATCAGCCAGGAGAAGCTAACATTGTACGAGGGAACCCAGACATAGCCGCCGGTGACGATCTCGCCGCCGGCTATTTTTGCGTTGAAGCCGAGGAAATGCAGGAAGACGGCGAAGGGGACGAGCGCCAGCGGCCAGGCGGCACGATGGCCGAGGAGCCTCGTCAACGCGGGCGCGATCAGCGCGCCGAGAAACGGCAGGCAGAAGGCGAGGAAGGTCAGGCCCATCGTGTCCGCTGTCATGCCCCTCCCCTCATGTGCAGGCTTCGCCCGTCATTGGTCTTGCAAGAATTCAGAGCGCCTTTTCTACGTCGGTCAAACCGAAATCACCACCCTTGAACAGCAAGGGCGCGGCGTTTTCACGCGCCAATGCGTAGGAAAAGCAATCACCATAGTTCAAATGTGCGGCATGACCGGTGCCGCGCCCGAAACGGCGGAAAGCATCGAAGGCGATCTCGGCCTGTGCCGCCGTAACAGCCTCGATGCGGATATTTGCCCGCAGCAGAAAAGCATCGAGCGCGTTCACGCCGCCGCTGCCGTAACGGGCGAACAGCACCATCTTGGTTTCCAGCAGGCTCGCCGCGCTCATGATCCGTTCGGCGGTGCCTTCGATGGCTTCATTGAAGGCACGCCGCTCCGGTTCGTCCGTGAGAATGGCGACGAGGGCCGACGTGTCCAGCGCGATCATCGCGGCAAGCCGTTTTCGTCATAGCCGATGATGTCTTCCGGCGAGCGCGGATCGAGCACGGGCAGACTCGCGCAGTCGAGGGCGATCCGGTCCAGCAGGTCGGCAAGGCGTGGCGCATTGGCAACCTGAATGCGCGCCAGCCGCTCTTCAAGGGAGACTTTTACGGCCTGGGTCAGGCTCTCGCCCGTCGCCTCCGCGAGCTTGCGGGCAAGGATGTGAGCCTCATTGTCCTTGATGTTTAAAGGCATGACTTCCTCCTTTTGCATCAATATGGAGGATAGGAGGAAACCGAGGCGCTTTCAAGCCGCCCAGAGCCGATTGTCTTCCCCCGCCTCGCATCCTATCTATGTGCCAACAGGAGGACGCCATGAGCGACACGACGACGTTGAAGGTCAACAAGACCAAGGAAGAGTGGCGGGCGATACTGACGCCGGAGCAGTTCCGCATCACGCGCGAACACGGCACGGAGCGCGCCTTTTCCAGCCCGGATTTCGATCTCGCCAAGAAGGGCACCTATCGTTGCATCTGCTGCAACGCACCGCTCTACCGGTCGGAGACGAAGTTCAATTCCGGCACCGGCTGGCCGAGCTTCTACCAGCCCATCGCGCCGAGCGCCGTGACGGACCATTCGGACCATTCCTACGGCATGACGCGCACCGAAATCCGCTGCACGGATTGCGATGCCCATCTCGGTCACGTCTTTCCGGACGGCCCGCCGCCGACGGGCCTGCGCTATTGCATGAACGGCGTGGCGCTGAGCTTCGACCCGGACTGATCGTCAGGCTCGTTACTTGGAGAGCTTCAGCTCCATGCAGGCCAAATCCAGCCAGCGGCCGAACTTGATGCCGACTTCGCTGAAGCGGCCGACCATGCGAAAGCCCATCTGCTCGTGCAGTTTGATCGAGGCGGCGTTTTCCGCCTCGATACAGCCGACCATGACATGGATGCCGTTGAAGGTGGCACGCTCGATGAGCGCCTTCATCAGCTTGCGGCCGCTGCCGGTGCGGCGCACGTCGCCGCGCACATAGACGGAGTGCTCCACCGTGTGGCGAAACCCGTCGAAGGCGCGCCAGTCGCCATAGGACGCATAGCCGATCACCTGCTTGCCACGCACCGCGACGAGGATGGGAAAACCGCGCTCGCGGCGGGCCGCAAACCAGGCCTTGCGGTTGTCGAGATCGACCACCGCCTCGTTCCAGATCGCCGTGGTATTGGCAACGGCATCGTTGTAGATGTCGAGAATGCCGGGGAGGTCCGCTTCCACGGCGTCGCGTATCGTTATGTCCATGGTGGTTCCCCCCACTTGTTTGCCTTCGCTTACAGGAGGAGCGGGAAACCTGTCCAGTCATGTGTTGTCATGGTCGATGAAACCGCGCCGCTGGACCGTCATGAAAGCACAGGCATTCAAGGGGTTTTTCGTGCAGCGTTTGCTTTTTTCCGTTTTCCTTGTCCTCCTCCCGACCCTCGTATTCGCGGCCGGCTGGGAGCCCTATGTCAACGGCCGCTTCGGCTATGCCGTGGAGATCCCGCCGGGTTTTGCGCTGTCGAGCGAAGCCGACAACGGCGACGGTCGCACCTATGCCAATGGTGGCGCGACGCTGGCCGTCTGGGGCCACTACCTTGCGGCCGGCCCCTTCGAGCTTGACGTCGCCGACCGGCGCGCGACCTACAAGCAGGAAGGCTGGGATTTGAGCTACGACCGGCAGAAGGCGGGCTGGGCGAGCCTTTCGGGCACGCGCGGCGACCGCATCCTCTATCACCGCACCATCCGGCTCTGTGACGACGCCGTGGCATCCTTCGTGCTGGAATATCCGGTGTCGATGAAAGCGGAAATCTCGCCCTTCGTCGGCAAGCTGGTGAAATCGCTGCACCCGGCGGAAGGCTGCACCACGGCGCAGGACGCGGCACCCGCCGCGCAATAAATGCTCAAGCGCCGGGCCCGGCCATCACCACGCTGGTAACGACGGCGGAATAGTGCACGGCGGCGGCGGCCACGACGAAGCCGTGCCAGATGGCGTTCTGGAAGCGTAGCTTCTCCCAGACATGGAAGATCACGCCGACCGAATAGAGCACGCCGCCCGCGACGATCAGCACCAGCGTGGCGATCGGCAGATGCGTGGCGAGCGGGCCGGCGGCAAAGACGCCGCTCCAGCCCATGGCGAGATAGATGAGGATAGCCAGCCGGTCATAGCGGCCGGGAAACAGGAATTTCAGCGCCACGCCCGCCGCCGCCATCACCCAGATGAAGACCAGCATGCCGGCAAGCAGCGGATCGTCCATGCCCCGTTGCAGGAAGGGCGTGTAGGTGGCGGCGATCAGAACGAAGATCGCCGAATGGTCGAAGCGGCGCAGGTGCCACTTCACCTTCGAGGCCGGCCAGAGATTGTAGGCGAAGGAGGTGGCGAGCGCCACGACGAGGCCGACGCCATAGACCCAGGCCGCGGCGAGCTGCCCGCTCGTCGCCCATACCGTGGCGTAAAAGATCAGCGCGGTGACGCCGATCAACGCGAAAACCACGCCGACGCCATGCACGATGCCATCGGCGATCACTTCCGACCGGTCATAGGTCCACTTGACGCCCTTGATTTCCACGCTGGCCTTCCGTGTTTTGTCCGTCGGGCCATGGTGGCGTGTTTGGCGTTCTGAAACAAGGCCTTCGGCGCCGTCGGCGGATCACGAAAGGTTGCCGTTCTTTACGCCTGCGCGATACATTCCTCACAAAGGGCGGCATGCGGCACGGCGGCAAGACGCGCCGGCGCGATGGGATTGCCGCATTTGGCGCAGGTGCCGAAGGTGCCGGCAGCGACGCGGTCGAGGGCGGCTTCGATGGCCTTCAGTTCCTTGAGACCCGTCGAGCCGAACTCCTCCAGCACCTCGTCGTTCTCGCGCTCGATGGCGCGGTCGGCGCTGTCGCCG
>NZ_JBLZPK010000040.1:83647-132147 GCF_049199905.1 Shinella sp. M27 | reverse complement strand
CGGACCGGAAATACGATCTTTGCCGTCGGCAAAAATCGGTCGGTATTTTGCCTTACGGCAAAAACCGGATGGCGCGGGGTGGAGCAGCCCGGTAGCTCGTCAGGCTCATAACCTGAAGGCCGCAGGTTCAAATCCTGCCCCCGCAACCAGCGCTTCTTGGCAACTTTGGCTAGAAGCGAAGCCCGGCGAACTCGCCCTCCCGCAACCAGCGCCTCAGAGATTTTCCCTGAAGTGTAGTCGCGCTTGGTGCGGTTTCCCGCAACCATCGCCATAGATGACAGAAACGCGCCATTCGTGGCGCTTTTTGCGTTTCCGGCGGACGCGTGGAAATCATCCGTCTGCTGCACAGGTTGATGTTTAGACAAGTCACCCGCAATGGACTTCCGGTCCCGTTTGGTGGCGATCGACAGGATACCTGCCAGATCGCCTATGAGGTCAACCGTCAGGCGGTCGCCTGTTTCGGTCGGCGTCAATACAATCCGATCGATCAACGATCGCAAAATGGTAGCCGCTTCCGTGCGGCTTTCGTTCGAATGCAACGAGGCAAGAAGATTTCGAATCTCAAGCTGATAGCGGTTGGCCATATTCGGATGGAACGAACCGTTTCCTCCTTCACGTCCACCAGAAGGCGCTGGTGACCTTAGGGGCCGCCTACGCGCAATCACCCCGGAACATTGGCCGGAGGGGCGGAATTCCAGGCCTCGATAAAACTTGAACCTAGTGAGTAGGAAATGGTAGTATTGAGTAGTAGGAGAGGAAACTGCCATGCAAACCGAAAAACTCAGTATCAGCCTTCCGACCGACATGGCACGCATGGTGCGCCGTCAAGTCGAAGAGGGCGGCTACGCGTCTAATAGCGAGGTGATCCGCGATGCCTTGCGCATGTGGCAGCAGCGCGAACAAGAGCGCGGTCATCGTCTTAACGCCATTCGCGCAAGCCTTGATGCTGCCGCCGCCGATCCGGTGCGTCACAGCGCTGATAAGGTCAGCGGGCATTTTGACCGCCTTCTCAGCGAGGCGGAGAAGACAGCCAAATCGTGAGCCGCGAACTCGTCTTTACCCCGGCGGCGCTCGCCGATCTTGAAGAGATATTCTGGTTTATCGCTGCCGATAATCCGCGCCGAGCGCGCAGCTACGTGGCCGAGATCGAACAGGCCTGCCGCAATGTTTGCGAAACACCCTACATGGGCGTGAAGCGCCCAGACCTTCGACCCGAGCTATATATCTTTCCGCTCTGGCGACGGATCGTGATTGCTTATGAGCTGCCCGACGACCGTGTCGATGTCTTGCGCATTTTCTCGGGCGGACAGGATTATGAAACGATTATGGCACGGGATTAGCTGGGCTAATTTTATATGCTTTAAACGGGTCAAACTCTTCGAGCGATATAGGTAGAAGAAACCATTCACGCAGACAACGAGTTAGAGGAGGCGATATCCGCTATTCAGAAATCCATCGTCAGTTGGGCCATAAAACATGATTTGTGGCATGACTGCGGATTTCAGACTTACGCCGATCGTGTAAATAGCGAACCGGGTGAACCACCTGTTGTTACTATCCTGTATTTCGATGGTGATCTTGGCAGAGCGTTGGACGGGGATTTCGAGAATCTTGACACGGAGTTTTTCGAGCTACTTGAACAGCAAGGATATTGGTATGAACGCAACGACGGTGTCAGCGCATATATATATCCTATTGACGACAGTCCGTTATTTAAGCCGTTTCTAGATTACGCGCATTGGCAGTGGGTGTGCAGTTTGGTCCAGCCCGATATTACCGACGTGCACAAGGAATTATATTCATACTTCGCCAGACGTCCCGATGACTTGCGTAACCTGAAATGGCGCGAGTTTGAGACGCTCATCTTCAGGATTTTCGAGAGCCAGGGATTTACATGCGAACTCGGACCCGGTTCCAACGATGGGGGTATTGATGTCCGCATGCTCCAGCGCGATCCTCTTGACGACATTCTCACGCTTGTTCAGGTAAAGAAATACGCGGCAGGGCGAAAAATTGACCAGTCAGCCGTCGCCGCTCTTCATGGTGTCGCGGACGTTGAGAATGCACAGCGGAGCATCTTTGTAACTACCTCGGAATATCTTCCCTCTGCGCGAAAGTTTGCCGGACGCACATCGATACCGATGACACTCGCTACCTCGCAAGACGTTCGAGATTGGTGCAAAACCGCGACAGATGGAATCGTGCGAGATAAGTCAAAGCTGGTAACGCCGTCCGCGTTGTCGAGCTGTCTTCAATCCCTCCTGCCCAAAGACCCACGAATCATCCATGCTCACACGGGCTATTCGATGATATTGAACCAATTCGCCCTGATATTGAAGGAGACCAAGTACGCTGCGTTGATTATGGCGCTTCCATCGCGAACGATTTCAGATGATGGTTACGGACAAACGGGATTTGAAATACCCGATATAGGACCTGAGTGCCTGACGAGGCTCAACGCCGAAACTGTCTTTCGCGCCAAACGGCAAGTTCATGATGGTCGAGTGTCTTATTGGAACGGCCGAGAGCTTTATAGCGCTTGGAATGGTGAAGCAGCCCACTTCTCCTTCATGTCTAACATCCTTGGCATTGATCCCCGTCCACCGGGAAATAGGATAGACCTCGCCTTTGATATCGACCGCGACGTGGCCCCGGCGATCACCCTGCGCCAGGTAAAAGCCACGCATTTCCAGAGAATGCTGAAATGCCTTGAGAGAATCCGAGGTGCCCCAGCAATCTTGAAAAGTCTTCTTAACGGCAGTCGGGTCACGCTGAGCGCGAAGATCCGGAAGAACATCGCCGTGGACGCCCATGTGACGCTCACCGATGTCACCTCCGCCTATGCGGTGCTGGCGCTGATGGGACCGAAGTCGCGCGATATTCTCGCTCGCCTCACCTCCACCGACCTGTCCAATGAAGGTTTCCCCTTCGCTACGATCCGCGAGATCGATGTCGGTTATGCCACGGCCTATGCGAACCGCATGACCTATGTCGGCGAACTCGGCTGGGAACTGATCATGCCGACGGAATTCGCCGTCGGCGTCTATGAGGCACTGCACGAGGCCGGTCGCGATTTCGGGCTTCTGGATTGCGGCTACTACGCGCTGGAGGCGCTGCGGCTGGAAGAGGGTTATCGCGCCTGGAGCCGCGAATTGACGCCGGATGTAACCCCCTACGAGGCGGGGCTTGGCTTTGCGGTGTCACTCGACAAGCCGGGCGGCTTCATCGGTCGGGAGGCCCTTGCTGCCGCGAAGGCGAAGGGCGCGCTGTCCAGGCGGGTCGTTCAGTTTACCGTGGAGGATTCCGAGCCCATGCTCGGGGGCGGTGAACTGATCCTTTGCGATGGAACGCCCGTCGGCGAAGTCCGTTCGGCCGCCTATGGCCACACGCTTGGCTGTTCCGTCGCAATGGCGCTGATCGACAATCCCGCTGGTGTGGATAGGGCATTCCTAGAGACGGGCCGCTTCGAGGTCGAGCTGGCGGGCGATCGCTTCGCCGTGATGGCGCATCTCGCGCCTGCGTACGACCCCAAGGGCCTAGGGGTAAAGGCATAACCGAACATCACCGCGCCGCGCCTAGCCAACCTTCTGCGCGGCGGCGCCTAAATTGCAGAGCTGAAGCGATTGGCTTGTCAGGACGTGCGCCGGATACTTCTCAGCGCTCGTGCCACGCATTTGCGCCGGCATGGTCGAGGGACAGAGTTCCGGCGCAATAGGTCGGCGTGCGTTTGCAATTGTCCACCAGGTCAGCGGCCGTTTCGTATCTACAAATGACCCTAGGGGACTAGGGTTGAAGTCTAGCAGCGATGCCCATCCCCCGGCGTTCTTTTATCAGCGCTGGAATGAGTCTGGTATGTCCCATTGCGCTTTGGTCTCAGGGTCATTGTCCCGCGAAGTTGCGCATGAGAAGGCAGAGCAACAAGACCGCCGCCATCTTGATCGCGATGCGCATTCGGCCGGTGGCTCATCGGTTCGAAACAGAAGAAATTATCTGAAGCGGACGGCGAGTAGAGGACGAAATGGCGAAAGGCTTCGTCCGCGGTCACGGAGAGGGCAATGCCCGTTTCCGGCCATTCGATCCGCGCCTGCCCGTTCCAGCCGTCGAACGCGTTGTTCAGCCAGCGATCCGGCAAAGCCGCACCGGTCGAAAAGTCGAGATCATCGGGTATCGGGCCGGCCGTTCCCGGCAAGTGGTTTTCCCGCTCCGGCCAATAGCGCAGCGCCTGCGTGAAGAGGCGTGTTGCCGGCGTTCTCGGAAAATAAGGGTGAAAGCCGAGGCCATAGGGCAACGTCTCCGCTGCCCTGTTGATGACGCTGAGCGAGAGGGTCAGCCTGTCGTCATCGAGACTGATGGTTTCGGTTGCTTCATAGGCGAAAGGGGAGGCGCCGCTTGCCTCGTGCCGGCAGTTGAAAACGATACCGTCCGGCTCGTGCCGCGCGATCGTCCAGCGCTGAAGCCAGCCGTCACCGTGCAAAATGAGCGGGTCGGCGGTGTTTGATGTCAGCGTGTAGTCCATTTCCCCGAAGCGGAAACTATTGCCTTCGATGCGGTTGCCGAAGGGAACGAGGGGAAAACAGGCTTCCGCACCCAGCACCTGCGATGCCAGTCCCGGAGAGCGTGTCGGCGCTAGAATGGAAATGCCGTGCCAATGCGCCGAGAGGATGGCGCCGCCGAGCGGGCTCACATCGACCGCGAGCGCGTTCCTTTCGAGGCGGATGACATTCCCGGCCATGGCGTCAGCTGCGCCGGCCGGCGGCGGCCGAACGCAGGTTGTCGAGCAGCACGGCGAGCAGCAGGATCAGACCGCGCACGACATATTGGTAAAAGGCCTGGATATTCAGCAGGTTCATGACATTTTCGGCGATGCCCATGATCAGCACGCCGACAATGACGCCCATCATCGCCGCCCGTCCGCCGGCAAGCGAGACGCCGCCCAGTACGCAAGCCGAGATGACCGAGAGCTCGAGGCCCGTCGCGGCATTCGGTTGGCCCGACGTGATGCGCGAGGCGAGCAGTACGCCGGCGACGGCGCAGACGAGGCCCTGGAGCGCAAAAATCCAGATGCGCATATTCGAGACGTTGACGCCGGCAAGGCGCGAAGCCTCGGGATTGCCGCCGATCGCCAGCGTGTTTTTGCCGAAGACCGTGCGGTTCAGCACGAAGCCGAAGATGATGAAGAAGACGGCCATGACCCAGATCGGCGTGGGGATGCCAAGGAATTTCGACAGTGCGAGCTGATAGAAGCCGGGATCGTTGATGCCGACGGCGCGGCCATCCGAGGCGATCAGCGCAAAGCCGCGCACGATCTGCATGGTGGCAAGCGTGGTGATCAGCGCATTGATGCGGAATCGGGCGATGACCACGCCGTTGATGAGGCCAACGGCGCCGCCACACAGAAGGGCCGCGATGAGGCCGATGACGATCGAGCCCGAGGCATTCGAGGCCATGACGGCGATCATGCCGGAAAAGGCGACGGTGGAGCCTACCGAGAGGTCGAAATCGCGTGAGGCGAGGCAGAACATCATCGTGCAGGCGACGATGCCGATCGTAACGACCGATTGCAGCAGGCCGAGCATGTTGCGCTCGGTGAGGAAATTCGGAACCGTGAGCGCGACGATCGCAAAGGCGACGGCGAAGATGACGACGAGGCCTTGCTCGCCGAGGAGGAGTTTTTTCAAGGACGTCATCGCGACTGGACCTGCTGGTTGGGGAGTTCGCTGGCGTTTGCCACATCGGGAAGGGCTGCGGCGAGGATGCGGCGCTCGTCGAAATCGGCGCGTTCGATGTCGGCGGCCACCTTGCCCTGGCACATGACCAGGATGCGGTCGGTGATGCCCATGACCTCGGGCAATTCGCTCGATATGACGACGATCGCCATGCCCTGGCCGGCGAGCTCATAGAGAAGTTCGTAGATTTCCGACTTGGCGCCGACATCGATGCCGCGCGTCGGCTCGTCTATGATGAGGACCTTTACTCCCTGCTCGGAGAGCCAGCGGCCGAGAATGACCTTCTGCTGGTTGCCGCCGGAGAGATTGACGATGTCCTGCTTGCGCGATGGCGTGCGCACGCGCAGTTTCGCAATAAAGCGCTCGGCAAGCTCGGCTTCCTTCTTCGGCTGCAGAATACCGAAGGGAGAGAAGTGGCGGCGCGAGGAGATTGCCATGTTCTCCTCGATGTTGCGCCCCTGCACGATGCCGTCGAATTTGCGGTCTTCCGGGCATAACACGATGCCGGAACGGATGGAGTGCGGCGGACTGTCGGCAGCAACCACTTTGCCATCCACGCTGACGATGCCGTGCGAGCGGTTGTCCGCGCCGTAGACAAGGCGCGCCATCTCGCTGCGGCCGGCGCCGATGAGGCCGAAGAAGCCGAGGATTTCACCCTGGCGCACGGAGAAGCTGATCGGCATTCGCAGCTTGCGGCCGCCGAGGTCCTTGACCTCCAGCCTGATAGCGCCGCGTTCCCGCGGGCGAAAACCCCAGATGTTGGAAATCTCGCGGCCGACCATTTCGGCGATGATCTGATCGCGCGTGACGTCGGCGATAGCGGGATGATGGGCGGCAAGCTTGCCGTCGCGCAGCACGGTGAGGCTGTCGCACAGACGAAAAATCTCGTCGAGGCGATGCGAGACGTAGAGGATCACCTTGCCCTGCGCGCGCAGACGGTCGATCAGCGCAAAAAGGATTTCGCTTTCGCGCGAGGAGAGCGAGGAGGTCGGTTCGTCGAGCGCGATGACGCGCGCATCGGCCATCACGGCCTTGGCGATCTCGACCATCTGGCGTTCGCCGATCGAGAGCGACGCCACCTTTGCGGCCGGGTCGATATCGATGCCGATCTCCGCAAGTTTTTCCTTCACGACGCCGAGGAGGTGTTTACGGTCGATGACCCCGGCTTTGCCCGGAAAACGGCCGAGCCAGAGGTTTTCGGCGACGGTCAGCTCCGGCACGAGCTGAAGCTCCTGATGGATGACGATGACACCTGCTTCGAAGGCATCGCGCACGGAGCGGTAATGCTGCGTCTTGCCGTCGATGACGATTTCGCCCGTGTCGGCGGACTGATCGCCGGAAAGAATGCGGATGAGGGTCGATTTGCCGGCGCCGTTTTCGCCCATCAGGCCGTGCACGGCGCCCTTGCGCACCGAAAAGGAAACGTCGGCGAGCGCCTGCACGCCGGGATATCCCTTGGATATCGCGTTGAATTCGAGAAATTCCGTCATGTCAGCACCCCGGAAGAGGCCCGGCGACTGGATGCCGCCGGGCTGACACCATTCGTGGAAGAATGATTATTCGATGCCGAGGTCCTTGCGAACCGTTTCGTAGTTGTCACGAAGGGCAACCTGGCCGGCGGTCAGGATGAGTTTTTCAGGTTCCTTGCCGTTGGCCACCCAGTCATACATGTTGAGCGCGGTCTCATAGCCATGGCGCTTGGGCGAGATGATCACGGTGCCGAAGAAGCCGGTTGCTGTGGGCTTCTTGAACTCGTTGATCGCCGAATCCGCGCCACCGATGCCCACGCCGATCATGCTGTCGGCAGCGATGCCGACGCTTTCGGTCGCACGCACCGCACCGAGCACGGCTTCGTCGTTCAGGCCGACAGCGACCCAATGCTTGATGCCGGCATTTTTGTTGAGGACAACGGTTGCGGCATTGAGCGCTGCTTCCGTGTCGGTCTTCGCCTGCGGGGCGTCAAAGATATTGGCTTCGGGGAAGCCTGCGGCCTTCAGCACTGAGAGTGCGCCCTCGACGCGGTCGACTGCCGTCGGAAGCTGGTCGTAAGAGACGCGGATTGCGCCGACGTCCTTCATGTCCCAGCCGCGCTTCTTGATCTCGTCGACGATCGTCTGGCCGACGGCCTCACCGATCTTGGTGGCCGAGATGCCCATATGCGGCACGTCTTCGATCGGGCTGCCATCGGCATTCACCAAGCGGTCGTCGACGGTCATCAGCTTGAGATCGTTGGCGGCAGCCTTGGCGACGATACCGGGGCCGAGCTTGACATCCGGCGTGCAGATGATGAAGCCCTGCGCGCCCTGTGCGCCGAGGTTGTCGATGGCCGACTGAACCTTCTCGCCGTCTTCAGCGCCGATCTTAACCAGGGTAAAACCCTTTTCCTTGGCGGCGACTTCGGCGAACTTCCATTCATCCTGGAACCACGGCTCTTCCGCCTGCTTCACGATGAAGCCGATCTTCACGTCGGCGGCGAAGGCGGAGGTCGCAGCGAATACGGCGACGGTGCCAGCCAGGATGGCTGCTTTGATAAAGCCCATTGTCTCTCTCCCATAGTGACTGCGCTTGCAGTGCATTTGGTTTATGGTCTTTCATCATATTCGTCAATTGTCTTTGTATGATGAATTGAATATTGATGTATGATAGTTGTATTGAGCCGACGCAAAACCGGTCGTCGCCATCGCGGACGAAACCGGCTATGCATCGCGGACGGAATGGGTGGAGAATGACCGTGCAGGAACAGGATTTGCTCGCAGGCGAGGGGGGCGTACGGCGTCCCCGTGTCCAGAAGAACGTGACGCGCACGATCGCCACCGATATCTGCGCCGACGTTTTCCCTGCCGGCGCATTCCTGCCGACGGAGGCGGAACTGTGCCTTCGCTATGGTGTCAGCCGCACGGTCATCCGGGAATCGCTGAAGATACTCGAATCCAAGGGGCTGGTGCGGGGACGCTCGCGCGTCGGCACGGTCATCTGCCCGAAGGAGGAGTGGAACATCCTCGACCAGCAGGTGCTGGAATGGATAGGTCCGCGCATTTTCGAGCTCGACCTTCTGACCTGCGTTCTAGACGCACGCCGTGCCATCGAGCCGTTCGCGGCAGAATTTGCCGCTGAACGGGCGACGGTGCAGGAGGTTGCGGAGATAGAACGCGCTTGGGAAAACATGCGGGATGCGGAAGGTGACCTCGAAACCTTCACGAAAGCGGACGTCGCGTTTCACGCAGGCCTGCTGAAGGCCAGCCACAATCAGGTTTTCATGCAGCTCGCCAGCATCATTCAGGCCGCGCTGGAGTTTTCCCTCCATGCCTCCAACGAGGCGGCGGATGCGCGCGGCGAGGCGGTGGAAATCCACAGGCGTCTCGTCGAGGCACTGCGCATGCGCGACAAGGAGGCTGCGCGCGAGTGTTCACGGCGCATGCTCGATGTCGCCGCGCGCGATCTGGCGCTCGCCATCCGGAAACATCCGCCCGCCGGCGAATGATCGCGCCCCTTACCCTTCCAAGACGAGTATCATTATGAAGATAACGAAGCTGACTACCTATATCGTGCCGCCGCGCTGGCTGTTCCTGAAGGTGGAGACGGACGAGGGCATCATCGGCTGGGGTGAGCCGGTGGTGGAAGGCCGTGCGTTGACGGTGCAGGCCGCCGTGGAGGAACTGTCGGACTACCTCATTGGCAAGGATCCGCTTCTGATCGAAGACCATTGGCAGGTCATGTACCGCGGCGGTTTCTACCGCGGTGGTGCGGTGCACATGTCAGCACTCGCCGGTATCGACCAGGCGCTCTGGGACATCAAGGGCAAGGCCTACGGCCAACCCATCCATGCCCTGCTGGGCGGCCAGGTGCGCGACAAGATCAAAGTCTACAGTTGGATCGGTGGCGATCGTCCTGCCGACGTCGCCAATAATGCCCGCGAGGTGGTTGCGCGCGGCTTCAAGGCGATCAAGCTGAACGGCTGCGAGGAAATGCAGATCGTCGACACCTGGGACAAGGTGGAGAAGGCCGTCGAAACCATTGCGACCATCCGCGAGGCCGTCGGCCCCTATATCGGTATTGGTGTCGATTTCCACGGCCGCGTGCACCGGCCGATGGCCAAGGTGCTCGCCAAGGAGCTTGAACAGTTCAAGCTGCTCTTCATCGAAGAGCCGGTGCTCTCAGAAAACCGCGAGGCGCTGAAGGAGATCGCCAACCATTGCTCGACGCCGATTGCGCTCGGCGAACGGCTCTATTCGCGCTGGGACTTCAAGTCGGTCCTATCAGACGGCTATGTCGATATCATCCAGCCCGACCTGTCGCATGCCGGCGGCATCACGGAATGCCGCAAAATCGCGGCTATGGCGGAAGCCTATGACGTGGCGCTGGCCCCGCATTGCCCGCTCGGGCCGATCGCGCTTGCCGCCTGCCTGCAGGTCGATGCCGTCTCCTACAATGCCTTCATCCAGGAGCAGAGCCTCGGCATCCACTATAACAAGGGCAACGACATCCTCGACTACATCTCCAACAAGGAGGTCTTCCACTATGCGGATGGTTTTGTCTCGATCCCGCAAGGGCCGGGCCTCGGCATCGAGGTGGATGAGCAATACGTGATCGAGCGCGCCAAGGAAGGCCACCGCTGGCGCAACCCGGTCTGGCGCCATGAAGATGGCAGCGTGGCCGAGTGGTGAGGAGAGCGGATATGGCCGGACGTCTTGAAGGAAAGCGCGTCGTCGTTACGGGTGCGGCGCAGGGCATCGGCCTTGCCATTGCCGAGGTCTTTCTTCGCGAGGGGGCGAGCCTTTTCCTGATCGATCGCGATGGCGGCCTGCTTGCGGCCGAAGTGGAACGGCTTCAGGCGACCGGCGGACGGGTTGCCCATGCGTCGGCGGACATAACGGACGCGGATGCAATCGAGCGCGCCGTCGCTGCTGCGACCGAAGAGATCGGCCGGCCGAACGCGCTCGTCAACAATGCCGGCGTCAATGTGTTCTTCGAGCCGCTGAAACTGTCCGATGCCGACTGGCAGCGCTGCTTCGACATCAACCTCAAGGGGGCCTGGAATTGCAGCAAGGCCGTGCTGCCGGGCATGATCGAGCACGGCGGCGGCGTCATTCTCAACATCGCCTCGACGCATGCCTTCACCATCATCCCGCACACCTTTCCCTACCCCGTCGCCAAACACGCACTGCTTGGCATGACCAAGGCGCTCGGCCTGGAATATGCCGGACAGGGGGTCCGCGTGAATGCGCTGGCGCCGGGTTATGTGCGCACCCAAAAGGCCGTCGAATACTGGAACAGTTTTCCCGATCCCGTTGCGGCTGAAGCGGCGACGATGAAGCTGCATCCCGGCGGCCGCATCGCGACGTCGGAGGAGATCGCAAAGGCCGCCCTCTTCATGATTTCCGACGAATGCCCCTTCATGAACGCCACCTGCCTGACGGTTGACGGCGGCCTGAGCGTCCTGCACCATCCCTGAACCCCCCATCTTTTCAAACCATCCAACCTATCCAAACCTCCGGCGCACCTTCGCCGGAGGTTTTTCTTTGCTCGTCCTTCGCTTGACCAATAATAACTCCGATTATATGAGAAGAATGAATTCGGCACTCACTAAGACGAGGAGGGGATATGTCCCGGAAATTGCGGTCGCAGCACTGGTTCGGCGGGATGGACAAGGATACGTTCATCCACCGGAGCTGGATGAAGAACAACGGACTGCCGGACGACGCCTTCGACGGACGGCCGGTCATCGGCATCTGCAACACCTTCTCCGAACTGACGCCCTGCAACGCGCATTTCCGCGGGCTGGTCGAGCACATCAAGGCGGGCGTGCTGGAGGCGGGCGGGCTGCCCTTGGAATTCCCGGTCTTCTCCTGCGGCGAATCGAACCTGCGCCCGACCGCGATGCTGTTCCGTAACCTCGCCTCGATGGATGTCGAGGAGGCGATCCGCGGCAATCCGATGGACGGCGTCGTGCTGATGGCGGGCTGCGATAAGACCACGCCGTCGCTGGTCATGGGCGCCGCCTCCAGCGACCTGCCCTCCATTGTCATTTCCGGTGGGCCGATGCTGAACGGCCGCCTGAAGGGCCGCACGATCGGCTCCGGCACCGATGTCTGGAAATTCTCCGAAGATGTGCGTGCCGGCGTCATGTCGCAGAAGGACTTTCAGGCCGCCGAAAGCGCAATGTCGCGCTCGCCCGGCCATTGCATGACCATGGGCACAGCCTCAACCATGGCCTCGATGGTGGAAGCGCTCGGCCTGGCGCTACCAGGCAACGCCGCCTATCCCGCCGTCGATGCCCACCGGGCGCGACTGGCGCGGCTCACCGGGCGCCGGATCGTGGAAATGGTCGCCGAAGACCTGCGCCCGTCGCAAATCCTGACGCGGAAGGCCTTTGCCAATGCCATTCGCGTCAATGGCGCGATCGGTGGCTCGACCAATGCCGTCGTTCATCTGCTGGCGATCGCCGGTCGGGTCGGCACCGAACTGACGCTCGACGACTGGGACAATTTTGGTCGCGACGTGCCGACGATCCTCAACCTGATGCCGTCGGGCGCCTTTCTGATGGAGGACTTCTGTTATGCTGGCGGGCTTCCCGTCGTCATGAAGGAGATCGCCGACCTGCTGCATCTCGATGCCCTAACGGTGACGGGACAAAGCGTCGGCGCGAATATCGAGGGCGTCGAGAACTACAATGCCGACGTCATCCTGCCGCGCGACAAGGCCTTGACCACAAGCGGCGGCATTGCCGTGCTGCGCGGCAATCTCGCGCCTGGCGGTGCCATCATCAAACCCTCCGCCGCGACACCGGCATTGATGCAGCACCGCGGCCGCGCCGTCGTCTTCGAGACGATCGATCACTATAAGGCGCGCATTGACGATCCCGCGCTCGATATCGACGAGGCCTCGATCATGGTGCTGAAGAACTGCGGTCCAAAGGGCTATCCCGGCATGGCTGAGGTCGGCAACATGGCGCTGCCGCAGAAGCTGCTGAAGCAGGGCGTCCGCGACATGGTGCGCATCTCGGATGCCCGCATGTCCGGCACGGCCTTTGGCACTGTGGTGCTGCACACGGCGCCCGAGGCCGCCGTAGGAGGAACGCTGGCTTTGGTTGAGGATGGCGATTGGATCGAGCTCGACGTCACAGGCCGCAGGCTTCATCTCGATGTCGACGAGGCCGAACTCGCCCGGCGGCGGGCGGCCTGGGCTGCGCCGGTGCCGGCGATGGTCGGCGGGTACCAAGGTCTCTATATCGAGCGCGTTATGCAGGCCGATACGGGGGCCGACCTCGATTTTCTCGTCGGCAGCCGCGGCCACGCGGTTCCGCGCGAGAGCCATTAAGGAGGGGATCGTGAAGGATTTTCGGGTCGAAGACCTCCACGGCATTCACGCCATCCTTTACGCGCTCTTCAATGAGCGGGAACAACTCGACCGTGCAGCAATGCGCCGGCAGGTTGATATTTGTTTGGCGAGCGGCGTGCATGGCATGGCTGCCCTCGGTCTGGCCACGGAGGCCGCCAAGCTCGATGAGGTCGAGCGCATGGCGATTATGGACTGGGTGGTGGAGGATACGGCTGGCCGGGTTCCTGTCGCACTGACGATCTTTGGCGCATCGGTCGAGGAGCAGGTGCGGCAGGTGCGCCATGCGACGGTGGTCGGTGCCGACTGGCTCATCCTTCAGCCGCCGATGGTCGGCGCCTATTCCGCCGCCGAATACATCCGCTTTTTCGGCCGCGTTGCCGAGAGCACGGACCTGCCGCTAGCCATCCAGAATGCGCCGGCGCTGATGGGCCGCGGGCTGACGGCCGCCGACATCCGCGATCTCGTGCGCCAGCATCCGAATATCCGCCTGGTGAAAGGTGAGGGGCCTGTCGTCGACATCGCTCATCTCATCGAGGTAACGGAAGGCCAACTGCCCGTGTTCAACGGCCGCGCAGGGCTGGAACTGCTGGAAAACCTTCGCATCGGCTGCCGCGGCCTGATCCTTGCACCCGATTCCATCGATTATGCGGTACGCGCCTACGAATTCTTCTGCGATGGCTGGGACGAACATGCTGAGGAGGAATATCGGCGCATGCTGCCCGGCGTCGTCTTCACCATGCAGGGCATCGAGAACCTCATCTGCTATGGCAAGCGCCTGTTCGGTGCGCGTGCGGGCATCGAGGTTCATGACCGCGCACCCGCCATGCGCCCAACCGTGATAGGCGTGGAAATGACCCGGCGCTATGCTGCCGCACTGGGTGGCTTCCCCGAGTAAGGCGGAGCGTCTATGTACGGGAAGACGCAAGGGAGGGATGTATGAAGCCAATCGCTCGAGAAGACCGTGGCCTGCCGGCCCGGATCGCAGGCGATATCGGCCGGCGCATCACGCTGGGCAATTTGAAGGTCGGCGAAATTCTGCCGCGGGAGGCCGACATGCTAGCGACACTCGGCGTCAGCCGCACGACGCTGCGCGAGGCGTTGAAAATCCTCTCGACCAAGGGCTTTATCGAAGCAAAGCCGCGGCTCGGCACGCGCGTGCGGGCGGCAGAGCACTGGAATACGCTCGATCCGGTCGTGCTGTCTTGGCAAGGCGATGCGGAGGACCAGGATTCGCTGGCCGAGGAACTTTTCGAAATCCGCCTTTCCATCGAGCCGCTTGCTGCGCGGCTTGCTGCGCGGCGCGGGTCGGCCGCACAACACGCGGCGATCCGTGCGGCATTCCTGCGCATGGCGGAAGAGCAGGCGGGCATCGACGCGGCGATTGAAGCAGACATCGATTTCCACCTTCAGATTTTTCAAGCTGCCGGCAACCGTTTCCTGCTGCCGGTCTCCTCGGTAATACGGGCTGCCCTGTCGATCAGTATTCCGAAGACGATGGCTGCCTCCGGTGGCTTCGGCCAGTCGCTCGCCCAGCACGGGGCGATCCTTGAGGCCATCGAACAGCGCGACGAGGAGGCCGCCTTCGCTGCTGCGACCACGCTCATCTCATCGACCTACCAGCGGAATTTTGCAAACGGTTGATGAGTTATGTTGTCGCCTTTGGTTGTATCCGTGGCGTTTAAATTCGGGAAAAGCCGAAGAGTTTCTTGTAGCAGGTTGCAAAATACCGGCTGGAGGAGAAGCCGCATTTATACGCGATGTTGGTGACTGTCTGCCGCCGCCTGGTCCGCGGTTCTATTGCTTTGAAGAGCCGGATCGTTTCCATTGCCGTTGCCCATTGCGAATCCTGTTCGGTCATGGGTGATAGCCTGATCAAATCTGGGACGCCCCTGAACCGGGCGGGCCGCTCAGAGTGTCTTTAGCAGACGCAATAATGCGAGCATTTCGAGCGGACTACCGCGTTTGAAGGCAATATATGTGGCGAGTTCCTCGCCATGGAAGCGCCGCTTGAATGCCGCCTGACCCTGAAGGTTGAAAATCCTCTCGTTGATATGTCTGGATTTGTAGGCACGTTCGAAAAAGCGACGCCAAATCCCGCTTTCGCGGAAGCCGCTCGACGCCAGTGCCGCCAGAGGCGAAAGACCAAGCGTGACGAGAGCACGCCCTTCTTCCCTGAACCTGTCCGCTGCAAACTTCGTCAGGCCCACTTCTGCGTGGGGTGTCGTACCCGTCAGTTTTCGCTTGAACACGGACGTGTAGCCGATGACGTGTCCATCCCGGAATATCGGATCGAAATCAAGAATAGCGACGGCGTCCCCGCTCGGTCCGATTATCAGGAAGCGTCGCATGTAGGACGAAAGTTCAGGTACGAACGGACGGTTCAGGAACCGCATCTCACGGCGGCTGACAATTCTCCCATTACGCCAGTTCGTCGAAATCTGCCGCACTTGGTCAGCATCAGCAATCGTCCCGTCGCACTCCAAGATCCGGTAGCGATTTTTCAGAAGCCATTTCTCGGAGTACCGGACGGTCTCGTTCCTTTTGCCCGCGAACGAATGACTATCCAAAGACAGCGTCGTATCTACCCCCATTTGGTTTATACGATATCCAAGTCCTGCAAGTATGGTCGCCGTCTCATGGCCGATCTGAACGAAGCACGGACGGTTCGCTGAGGCAACGAAGCGAGCAATGTAGTCGGCCTTCGATGCGGCGCTGGCAACCGGGTCGCCCAGCGCAAAGGTGTGGCCCATCTTCGTGGCAAATGCGATATAGCCGTTGGCGTCGCCGAAATAGCGTAGGTCAGCCTGCACGACGGTTGAGTATGCCAGCGAGAAGTCCCCATACTGCTGGCAGAGTTGAAGTTTTGCGTTTAGATCGGGTTCGAACACCGGAATTTGCGGAAGACGCGCATCCAGCAGTGCGTCCAGCAATTTCCTGAAGCTAGGCATCTGCGGCTCCCGTGTCCTGCATGATTCCGCCCTGTTCTGCATAAGCCTCTTCGACAGTGGACAATAGGTCCGGCGCGCTTAGGTTCCGTATTGACAGCCTAGAGGCAGATTTCAGTTTTCGCGATTGGTCAGTGATGGAACCCGAAGATACAATTCATGATGTCATCGTGATCGGATCGGGACTTGCCGGACTGACCGCGGCCCACGCTTTGAAGCGACACCGGATCGGCGTGCTTTTGCTGGAGAAAGACCGCGATGTCGGAGCGTCCTGGGCGCGCCGACATCCGCAGTTGATCCTGAACACCCATCGTGCGTTATCCTCACTGCCGGGTCTTAAGTATCCGGCGGGAACAGGTGCGTTCCCCAAGCGCGACAGTGTGGTTTCGCATCTGCAGGCGTTTCAGCGACAACACGGCTTTGCAATCGAGTTTGGGGTCGAGGCGCGATTTGTGAGGCAGACCGAAGGTCTCTTCGCAATCGAGACCAGCGCGGGGCTTCGGCGAGCACGGTATCTGATCGTTGCAACGGGTCGGGATGCGGTGCCGCGCAAGCCGCGTTGGCACGGACTGGAGACCTTTACAGGCAGGATCGTGCAGGCTGCCGACTTTGGCGATGCGCAAGACTATGCCGGGACGTCCGTTCTCGTCATCGGAGGCGGGAATTCGGGCTTCGACCTTCTCAATCATCTCAGTCGGGTGGATACAACGCAAGTTTGGTTTTCGCTCCGGCGCTTTCCCGGCGTCCTGCCGAGGCGGTTCGGGCGCCTCGCGGTGCACCGCCTTTCCCCATTGATGGCGCTGCTGCCACCGTCCATCGTCGACCGCCTTATCGGATGGACACAAAGACGCGCGTTTGGAGATCTCTCGAAGTACGGTTTCCCATCTGGCCCCTCAGATGCAGCGACCCGGCTATCCAAGGAAAACGTCGCGATTGCGGTTGATGACGGAGCGATCGCGGCCGTCAAACGCGGCCGAATATCAGTCGTTCCCGAGGTTATGGCCTTCGGCGGATCGGTTGTGACGCTGCGTGACGGGCGTCAGCTCGCGCCCGACGTCGTTTTGCTCGCTCTTGGATACACCTCATCTTTGGGGGACCTGTTGGGCGATCTGGATGTGCTCGACAAACACGGCTTTCCCACCGGCCATGGCAAGCAAATCAACAATCCCGTGCCGGGTCTCTGGTTTGTCGGAATGAGGCCCAGCCTGACGAGTTATTTTTGGGAGGCGAAGCGAGAATCGCGTTCCATTGCCCGCTCTATTGCGGCCAAGCTCTCGAAAATCCGCCGAGATTAGATATAGCGTTGCCTCAAGTCTCTCTTCCGTCGTCGCCTTATTTATTTGTAGCTGCTTGGGGAGTGCCCATAGCGTTTCTTGAAGGCGTTTGAGAAGTATTGGCTCGAATTGAAGCCACAACTCAATGCGATCTCCGTGACGCTAGTGCTGCGTGGTTCCTGGAGGAGGCGTGATGCCTGCTCCAGGCGCAGATATTGGAGATATTGGCGAGGCGCCATGTTGGTGAGCTTCTTGCAGTAATCGGAAAAGCGTGTGCGCGAGAGCCCGCACTCCTCGGCCATACCTTCGAGTGACCAATCTTCTTCGAGAGCGTAGGCGAGCCGGCGCAGGAAGATTGCGACGGTGTGTTGCGAGGTTGAGAGATCCGGGTCGAGTGTCGGTGCCTGCTCACTCATTCGGTCGATTAGGCTGAGCATTATTGCGTTGATCGCCACCTTCAGACGGGTTTCGCCATCCTCGGGGCTGCGATCGAGCAGGATTGGCGGGATGGCCTCAAAGGTGCGGCAAAGTTCGGTTCCGCCGTCCCACACCGGCTGATTGTTCTGTGTGAGAATATCGTCGAGCCGTTCGGCCTCGTCCGGCGAGAACACGAGCCAATCCGGCCAGTCCGGTGTTTCGCTGGGCCGGCGCAGGCCCGCATCGAGAATGATCCACAGAAGTCGGCTAGGGCCGACATTGGGATTGCCGATGGCGTGCAGTTGCCAAGGCCGGATGACGATGAACTGGCCTTGTTTAAGTGCATACGTCTGGTCGTCCACCGCCAGATCGAGGCTGCCGCGTGCGAGATAGGCGATCTTGAAGCCTTCGTTGCAGTGCCGGCCGAGCCCCCAGGACTGGATGTGGCGCGCATCCCAGAAGCCGACAGTGCGGATGCCCGGCAGGCGCTCGCCGAGCGAAATGCCGGGATAGCTGCCGCGCGTCCAAGCGTGAAGCTCGACCTCGCCCTGACGGGCGGCAACCTGCAATTCCTTGCAGTTGTCGGCATACATGACCGAGTCGGGCTGACGGAAGACCGAGGGCCGGCAATTGACCGGAGAAATCACCGCATGTCTGTTCACGTTGCGCCTCCCAACACAAAATGACTTAAGAAATTTACCACTGTTGTCATCCGCAAGAATTGCCGAGTCAAGCCTGCCATTGTGCTTTCGTCGCGGATGGCCTGAAGGAGACTGGCCGGCGCGGCGAAGGGGAGGACACACGTGAAAATCGCATTCAACCTGCTCGTCATCGGCGCAGACATCGGCCTGCAGCATGCGCGCCAGCTCGAGCGGCTGAAGGCACTTGGCTATGACGCGGTGGAGATTCCCGTCTTTTCCGGCAGCGAACAGCGCTACGCGGCGCTAGGCCGGCTGCTTGGCGATATTGGTCTCGTCGCCGGAGCCGCCGCCGTCGCGACGTCGGAGTCCAACCCAGTAAGTCCAGATGCGTCCGTGCGCGCAAAGGCGCGTGATCATCACCGCTGGATTGTTGACTGTACGGCAGCGATGGGTGGCGAGATCATCGCTGGTCCCATCCATTCGCCCGTTGGTGTCTTCACCGGCTTCGGGCCGACGCCCGATGAATTCGATCGCTGCGTCGAGGCGATGCGCGCGATGGCCGACTATGCGGCGCCCGCGGGTATTCGCATTTCGGCGGAGGCCGTCAACCGTTTCGAATGCTACGTGATGTCGACCATTGCCCAGGCATCGGCGATCCACCGCGCCGTCAATCATCCCAATTATGGCTATATGTTCGACACGTTCCACGCCAATATCGAGGAAAAGGATCCGCCGGCGACCTATGAGCGCTACCACGACGAAATAAACCATTTCCATGTCTCCGAAAACGATCGCGGTGTTCCGGGTTCCGGTCATGTGCCGTTTGCAGCGCATTTCGATGCCCTGCGCCGCTGTGGCTACGACGGCTGGCTGACGGTCGAGTCCTTCGGTCGCGCCCTGCCGGAGCTTGCCGGTGCGACGCGCGTCTGGCGTGACCTGTTCGACGATCTCGACGGCCTCTTTGCTGAAAGCGTCGCGTTCATCCGCCGGGAATGGGCGGCTGCGGGAGAGCGGCTCGCATGACGGCCGTTCCCGCTCTCAGCATGACCGGAATCAGTAAGGCTTTTCCGGGTGTCCGTGCGCTCGACGGCGTCGATTTCGAATGCCTGCCGGGCGAAATTCACGCCATCTGCGGCGAAAACGGCGCCGGAAAGTCGACGCTGATGAAAATCCTCGGTGGCAGTTACAGGCAGGATGCCGGCATCATCCATCTCGCCGGAAAGGCGGTGCAGTTCACGCATCCGCGGCAGGCGACGGAAGCGGGTATCGCCATCATCCACCAAGAGCTCAGCCTTTTGCCGCACCGGACGGTTGCCGAAAACATTTTCATGGGACGGGAGATCTCCCGGCGCGGCATCCTGGACAAGGCGGCAATGCGGGAGAGGGCGGCTGAGCTTCTCCGCCGCATCGGCGCGGCGATCGATCCACAGGCGCTGGTTTCCTCGCTTTCCATCGCTTTGCAGCAATTGGTCGAGATCGCTAAGGCGCTCCTTCTCGATGCGCGCATCCTTGTCATGGACGAACCCACGGCCGCCCTCGACGAACGCGATAGCCGGACGCTGCTCAAGCTCGTCGATGGCCTTCGCGGGGAGGGCGTTTCGATCGTCTATATTTCGCATCGCATGCCAGAGGTCACGGCGATCGCCGACCGCATCACCATTCTCAAGGATGGCCGGAAGATCTGGACGCGGCCGCGCGATGCCGCCCCCATCAGCGAGATTGTGCGAGCCATGGTCGGTCGCGATCTCAAGGATTTCTATCCGGCTGTACCGGTATCTCCTCCCGGCGAAGTTCTCCTCGCCATAGAAGGCGGTGCGAATGCCGGCTTGCGCGATGTTACCTTCGATGTACGTGCCGGCGAGATCGTCGGCGTGGCGGGGCTTGAGGATTCTGGCAAGGGTGCGCTGGCGCAGGCGCTCGTCGGTGATGTTCCCCTCACGAGCGGCACGCTCACCCTGCGCGGCCGTCGGGTTGCGGTTCGCACACCGCGGCAGGCCACGGCGGCTCGCATCGGCTACCTGCCGGGCGACAGAAAGCGCGAGGGGTTGGTGCTGCGCCAGTCTGTCCGCGATAATGCGCTCCTGACGCTGCGTTCCATGGCCGGCGTTTTCACACGGCCACAACGTGGCGCGCTCGCACATGACGCTGTAGACGAAAGGCTGCGTGCTATGGATGTGCGCGCTGCGGATTTCGGCCAGGAGATAGGGACACTCTCCGGTGGCAACCAGCAGAAGGCCATCATCGTGCGCTGGTTGGCGCAGGCGTCCGATATCCTCGTCTTCGTCGAGCCGACGCGCGGCATCGACATCGCGGCCAAGGCCGCGATCTACGAGACAATGCGCGCTTTCACCAATTCCGGTCGGGGCATCGTCGTCGTCTCCTCGGACATGCCGGAACTGATCGGTATCGCCGACCGTGTGCTGGTCATGCACCAGGGACGCATATCCGGCGTTGTGCCGCGCGGCGCGAGCGAGGAGGACATCATGCATTTAGCGCTCGGCCTTGCGCATGCGCCGTCCGGGGAGAGTAAGGCATGACGAGTGATAGTGTGAAGCCGAAGCCCGGCCTGTCCGTCGCCGTCTTGCTTACAGGACTCTCCATTGGATTTTTCGTCGTCGTGGCGCTCGCCACCGGCGAGACCTCACAGCTGAGCGCGCAAGGCCTGACCGGTCTGCTTCAGCGCATGATCGCGCTCGGGCTCGTTGCGATCGGCCAGACCTTCGTTATCCTTGTCGGTTCGATCGATCTTTCGGTCGCCGCGCTTATCAGCGCTGTCGCCGTCCTCGCTTCGCACGTCATGCAGGGCGATCCGGTCATGATGCTGCCGGCTGTTCTACTCTGCCTTGGCCTTTGTATTGCGGTTGGCTTCGTCAATGGCGCGCTGGTCGCCTATGGCGGCATCAACCCGCTCATCGCGACGCTCGGCACAGGGCTCATCATCCAGGGCGTGCTTGCCGCCTCGTTCAGCACGCTTCAGGGTTCTGTGGCGCGGGAGTTTCAGGTCATTGCCTATGGTGGCGTTCTGGGCTTGCCCTATTCTCTGCTGCTTCTCGCCACGCTGTCACTTGTCGCCGCTTTCGTACTCGACCGTACGCTGTTCGGCGCGCGTATCTATGCGGTCGGCGGCAACCCCGACGGCGCGCGACTTGCCGGTATCCGCACGGAGCGGGTCATTCTATCGACCCATATGGTCGCAAGCCTCTTTGCCGGCGCGTCAGGGCTTTATCTCGCCGCTCGGCTGCAATCCGGCACGCCATGGATCGGCCGTGACGGTATCTACGACCTCGAATCCATCGCCGTCACCGTCATCGGTGGCACGATCCTTGCCGGTGGGAAGGGCGGCGTTGCGGGCACGCTTGCCGGCGTCCTGCTCTTTGCCAGCCTTGATGCGGGTTTCAATATGCTCGGCATCGACGCCTTCCTGAAGCAGGTGCTGCGCGGGGCCATCGTGATCGCCGCCGTTGCCGTTCATGCCGTTCGCGCAAAGGGACATGTTGCATGACGACCGTTCCGCAGACCTCTTCGCTCCAGCGCCGTCCCGCACGCATCGCCATCAATGCTGGCCTCGTGATCTTCGTTGCGCTCTATGCCGCCATCGCTTTCCTCCAGCCGAACTATCTGGAGCCGGGCCTATTCATGAACTTCCTGCGGCGGGCGGCACCGCTTGTCATCCTTGCCTGCGGGCAGCTCTATGTCATCTTGACCGGGGGCTTCGATCTTTCGATGGGAGCGGTCGCGACGTTCGTGGTGTTGGCGGCATCGATTCTCGTCAACGGCGATCCGGATGTGACCTGGGCGGTCATCGGCGCACTTTATGCCATGGGCATCGCCGTGGGCCTTGTGAACGGCCTCGTCGTCGCCTTCCTTAAGGTGCCCTCGATCATCGGCACGCTTGGCACGATGCTGCTCGTTAACGGGCTGGCGCTCGCCTGGTCGGGCGGCGCAGCACGTGGCGACCTGCCGGACAATTTCCGCAATCTCGGACGGCTCGTATGGCGCGATGTGCCCGTTATAGGCACGCTGCCGCTTGCAGCTCTCGTTCTCGCCGGCGTCGTGGCGCTCGCCTGGTTCGGCCTGAATGGTACGGTCTATGGCAAGCGAGCGCTCGCCGTAGGTGACAATCCACGGGCGGCTGAGCTTGCCGGAACGCCTGTCGCGGCGACACGTATCTTAGCCTTCGTAGTCTCTGCCATCTGTGCCGTGACGGCAGGTATTGTTCTGGGCGGCTTTTCGGGCGTCTCCGTCAATGCGGGCGAGGGGCTGGAACTGCAGGCGATTGCTGCCTGTGTCATCGGAGGCGCGCAGCTCCTGGGCGGGCGCGGCTCCATTTGGAGCGCGGTCTTCGGGGCGCTTAGTCTCTTCGCGCTGTTCACCTTGCTCAATCTCTTGGGTTTGCCTCAGGCGCTGCGCGACAGCATTCAGGGCCTGATCCTGATCGCTGCGGTTGGCGCCAGCATGTGGAGGACCCGCCGGCGGACCTGAACCCGACATTCATATCAACCGCCGGCGCGGCCGGCTTTCTGGAGGAGGAAGACAATGACACTGAGGACACTACTGGCCACGACCGTGGCGCTCACATTTGCCGGTCAGGCGCTGGCACAGGATTTCAACGATCCGGCCGAATTCAAGAAGCAGCGCGAGCAGCTTTCCATGAAGCCGCAGGGACCGGAAGGCCAGCCCTGGGCGCAACATCTCGGCGACGGCATGGTCAATACGGCGAAATACAAAAAAGACGGGCAGGTCACGCTCTGCTTTTCCAATGCCGGCGTCTTCAACCCCTGGCGCGTGGTCGGCCTCAACAACCTCAATGCAGAGGCCGAACTGCACAAGGATCGCCTGAAGGAACTGATCGTCGTTGATGCCGAGGGCAAGGACGACAAACAGATCTCCGACATCGAGGCGCTCGTCAGTGGCGGCAAGTGCGATGCGCTCATCGTCTCGCCCAACACGACGGCGGCACTGACCCCGGCTGTCGAGGCCGCCTGCGCCAAGCTTCCGGTGGTCGTCTTCGATCGCGGGGTAAATACCAGCTGCCCCATAACCTACATTCACCCGGTCGGCGGCTATGGCTTCGGCATCACCTCGGGTGAGTTCATTGCCAGCAAGTTGAAGAAAGGCGATAACGTGCTCGCGCTGCGCATTATGCCCGGCGTTGATGTATTGGAAACCCGCTATTCGGCGGCTAAAAACATCTTCGACGAGGCTGGCATCAACGTTGTCGGCTCGGAATTCACCGGCAGCGATCGGGCGAAGACCAAGTCCGTCGTCGAGGACTACATCAACCGCGGTACGAAGATTGATGCCGTCTGGATGGATGCCGGTGATACGGCAACGGCGGCACTGGAGGCCTTTGAGGATGCTGGCCTTCCTTATCCGGTCATCAGCGGTGAGGACCAGCAGGACTTTCTTCGCAAATGGCAGTCGGAAAAGCTGACGGCGATCGGCCCGTCCTATCCGACCTACCAGTGGCGCACGGCCGTCATTGCCGCTCTTGACGTGCTCGATGGCAAGGAGGTTCCCGGCCCGGAATGGGTCCTGCCGCAGCCCGCGATCACGGAGGATGTGCTGACCAAATATATCGACGAACGCATGCCCCCGCTGCACTATAGCCTTTGCGGCTGCCAGGAGCTGCCGGGGTATCCTGAGCGCTGGGGTGGCAAGTAATAGAAACGGCACAACAAGAAGGGGGCGGTGCAAGCCCCCTTCTCAGTCGTGGCACGTCGGTCGACCGACATTCCGATTCAGCCAAGACTAACCCACGCCTAACGTCGGTGACCACATGGCCAGTCTCTGCTGTTCGGACCGTCGGCGGAAGAGACGTGACGTTAGCCGTATCCGCAGTGAACGCTACGCGTCACAGATACTCGATATCGCCAACAATGCAGATTGCGTGGCCGATCGATTTAACACTGCAGGTTTGGCCGCTGAGTTCATTAATGATCACCGTGTCACCGGTATGAAGCTGCGCTTCGAATGCTTCGCATAAGACCTTGGCCTGTCCCTCCTGAATGTGAACGAGCAGGCTACCGCTTGCGCTAATTTCTCGACCCAGAGCAGGAACTTCCCATCGCGCGAGCGTGTGGTGAACTACCCCTCGCTTGGAAAGAACGTTGAAATCTTGCACTCTCTCGCCACCGATGGCCGTACCGATGATCTTTTCCTCTCCTGCAAATACCAATGGCTCGCTATCCTTGGAAAGCACGGTTTCGCGATGTGTCGACTTGAGCAAGAGCCTTCCGGCGGTGACAAGAAGCGAGCGATCCACGCCAGGATAGGAGGAGAAGGGGACTGTCCCGGACATCTCGGCAGTCGCAATCAACACGTCGAACTCACCCGCGGCTTGCCTTGACCACATCGCGATGTTCCGCCCGACGCCCATGCCATTCTTCCAAGGTGTCGGTGTCGTCTCGGCATGCCTGATGAGCGTTATGTCCACAGCGGTTTCCTCTGCGTTCCAAGCGGCATCGTCGGTGCTTCAAGGCGTGTGCGCCGATATCTGCGGCTTTCGGCACGCTTCTGCCTGTTGATTTACGGGCGCCGGCTCCGTGGCGCTGGCGGTTCTCATCCCAAACGCGCGACCACTTCGCACAGCACCTCCGCGCCCAATGCGAGGTCGCTCCTATCGGTGTCTTCCGCGAAATTGTGACTGATGCCGCCCTTGGAAGGCACGAACAGCATGGCCATGGGTAAGACGTGCGATACATTCGCCGCATCGTGGAGCGCGCCGGACGGCATTCGGCGCCAAAGGCCCGGAGCCAGATGCTCGGCCGCTTTAGCCATGGCCTCCACCAATGTTGCGTGCGCTTGGGTCGGTGCGATCAGATCGCAGCCGAACCCCTTCCATTCGAGACCAAGACTGTCGGCTGTCTCACGCGCGGTCGCATAGATAATCTCCGCCATCCGGTCGAGCCGTGCCTCATCAGCGTCCCGCCATTGGATCGTGAAATCCGCGCGACCCGGAACGATCGAATTGGCGTTGGGATAAAGATCGACATGCCCGACCGTCCATACGGTTGCCGATGTGGCCACTTCAGCCAGCCGGTCGTTCACGAGGGAAACGAAACGATTCAAGCCTTGGAAGGCGTCGCGGCGCAAGTGCATCGGCGTCGTGCCGGCATGGTTTTGCTCTCCCAGGAAGCTCATTTTTTCGGTTCGGATGCCGACGATATTCTCCACAACGCCAATGCGCTCTCCTGTCGCATCCAGCACAGGCCCTTGTTCGATATGAATCTCCAGGAAGGCCGAGAACCGGTCCGTGGAAACTTCCCGTGGCGCCGGCAGGCCTGCACGGTTCAGCCGGGCCTGCCCAAGGCGTAGTCCGGTGCTGTCGCAACACTCATCGGCTTCTTCCAGCGACATCAGGTCTGCCCAGACTCGGCTGCCTGGGAGGGTCGAAAAACGCCCCTCCTCGTCCTGGAAGGACACGCAGGCAACCGGAGGACCGCCTTGCTCCAGACTGGCGCGAGCAATCTCAAGCCCGACGATGACCCCATAGGCCCCGTCCAGCCAGCCGCCTTCAGGCTGGGTATCGGAATGCGAGCCAACCAGAATGGATTTTCCGCTTCCTGGCGGCACGCCGAAGACGTTTCCTATGGCGTCAACGAAGACCTCCAGCCCCGCTTGCTCCATGCGTTCAGCCAGCCATATCCGCGCCAATCGGTCGGTTTCGGAATAGGCCGGGCGGATGACGCCGGTTTTCACCGCGCCGATCCTGCGCAGCGCGTCCAGATCCGCCAGCATGCGCTCGGTGTTTATTCTGAACCTGGACATCATCGCTCCGACCCTCTCGAGGAATCCGCAGCCCTCTCCTCGAAGCGCTGCAAACCTTCAAGCTCCAACCTAGCCGTCGGGATGTTGCGGAGAAAGCTGCAAGATGGTTAGTTCACTTGTTGTTTTGCGCAAGTGAGAGTTCGATTGGCCCGCTTCCTGACTTCCAGTTACGATGTACGTCACCTTCGTACCTTTCTTGCCGTCGTCGAGCATGGTGGTTTGTCTTCCGCCGCCTATCGTCTTGGCGTAAGCCTTTCCAGCGTCAGCCGAGACCTGGCCGCGTTTGAAACGCGGCTTGGCCTTGAACTGTGTCGACGCGGCCGCTCCGGCTTTTCGCTCACGCCGCAGGGCGAGGACGTTTACCAGGCGGCGATTGGCCTGCGGTCGGCGCTACAATCTTTCGAGGAAACCGTGGAGAACACACGTCAGGCCCTTGGCGGCACCTTGATGCTGGGCACGATCGACAGCGTGATCACCAATCCAAACGCGGGAATTGTGGCGGCGCTGGCGAGGATGCATCGCTTGTTCCCCGACATGCAGGTCAGCGTCAGCATGCATACGGTGTCGATAATCGACATGTATGTGCGCGACAGCAAGCTGGATGTCGGGATCACCGGTCAGCCTGAAGGGTTGGGTCAGCTGGTCTACGAACCGGCTTTTGTGGAGACCCATCAACTCTACATCGCCCGCCATTCCCCCTATTTTGATCTCGCTCTCGAAATCGACGACAAACCCCAGGGACATGCGCAGCAACGCGTACCTTACATCGCACGGGATTACCGCACGGATATTTTCAAGCCATTTGAACGAGAGTATCCGCTGCAGGTCGTCGCCCGTGGCAGTACACTTGAAGCCATTCTGGCTTCGGTGCTTGCCGGCGTCGGTTGCGCGTTGTTGCCTTCGCACCTCGTGCTGAGCGCTGGCGGCGGCCATCTTGTTGAAATCAGGACACGGCATACGCCCATCGACGTCCAGTTCCACTTCGCCTATCGACGCGATGCGGCCAAGCGCCGCGCGATCCGGGCGATGCTAGACTGTTTCCGCAAACGATAGCGATCCCTCCCACATTTGTTGGACCTGCTCATCACTTGCAATTTTCGCAAGTGTGATTTCACCCTTTGAGCTGTTGCCAAGCTCAATTCCAGTGAACGTTTAAGAGCCTTGCAACATATGGAGGAATGCATGGTTGTTTCGACCACGGCGCCCGCGGACTCATTCCTGGATCAGATCTATGTCGAATCCGAATGGGCGCCGCTCAAGGAATGCGTCTATGGATCGCCTGATACATGGGTGCTGCCAGTCTTCCTCAGCGATGTGAAGCTACGCGCTCAGGGCGAGTTCGGCGAGTTCTGGGCAAAGAACCAGGGTCGGAACGTCAAGGAGGCATCGCCCGAGCTGTTTGCTGAATTCAACAGCCAGATCAACGGTGCGATCGGTATTCTGGAAAGGCACGGCGTAAAGGTCCATGTGGCCGGCGAGATCAGCGCGAACAACCGTAAGTATCCGCGCGGGCAGGACCATGGCGTTTCAACGCCGTGGATGCGCGATCCCTTCGTGACAATCGGCAACAACGTCATCGAACTCGCCCCGCGCAGCTTTTTCCACCGCCGTCAGCGCTTTGCAATCCGCGAAATCCTCGCCAGCACCATGGATCGCGGCGCACGTTATTTCTCCCAACCCGACAGCGGGGCTGACGACTATAATGACGGCCCGGGCTGGGGCTATCTGGAAGGCGGTGACGTCTTCGTGCTCGGCAAGAACATCCTGGTGGGGAATTCAGGCGGCTGTAGCAACCCCGAAGGCGCGCGTTGGCTGCAGCACATGCTTGGGCCGGACTATCGGGTCCAGACGGTCAAAATCGATCCGATGTTCCCGCATCTCGATTGCGTGTTGATGACGCCGCGAGAAGGGGTTGCCGTCGCCTGCATGGAGGCGCTTCCCGAAGGGCTGCCAGCCTTCATGAAGGACTGGGATATCTTTGCGGTTCCGAAGAGCCTCGCCAAGGGCCATATGGGCTGCAACAATCTCGTGCTCGATGACCAAACCGTCGTGGTTCCCTCGGAAGAGGCCCTGGATTCGGTGGCAGAAGCGCTTTCAGCCCGCAAGTTCGATGTCATTCGCATTCCCTATCGCGTGCCCTGCATGGCCGGTGGTTCTTTCCGCTGCGCCCATCAACCGCTCATCCGCGTCTGAAGCAGCGGGATAACCGCGGCGCCATCGGGCGCCGCTGCTCAACGCCACTCAAATATACAAAACGATGGGACCTGGTTCGCCAAGCCTACAACAAGAGGAGAACATCATGCGGAAATTTGCGGCTATCCTGCCTGCCATCGCTGTACTGTCGTGTGCAGTATTTGCCTCGGGCAGCCTTGCGGCGCCGAACGAAAAGCTTCCCGAGCCGATAAAGGCGTCAGGTGTTCTAGTGCTCGGCACGACATCTAGCATCGGCTTACCCTGGACCGGCATCAAGGAAGGCACCAGCGACGTCTATGTTGGCGTCGAGCCCGACCTCGCCGCCGAGATCGCCAAGCGTTTGGGCCTGAAGCTCGAAGTGAACAATCTCGGCTTCGACTCCCTCATCCCGAGCCTTGAAGCCAACCGTATCAACATCATCATGTCCGACATGCTGGACACTCCGGTCCGCCAGAAGAAGGTCGATTTCGTCGACCACATCATGGGTGGCTCTGCCATGATGCAGAAAACCGGCTCCGACAAGAAGATCGCTTCCCTTGATGACGTATGCGGCCTCAAGGCGTCGGCATTGCGTGGTTCCATGGAATCGCTGTCTATCGCCAAGCAATCGGAAAAGTGCGTCGCCGAAGGCAAGCCTGCCATCGAAGCCCAGCTCTTCCCGGACACCGGTGCGCAGATCACGGCCCTTTCAAGCAATCGCACCGATGTTGCGATGAGCGACCTCATCTATGTCGGCATGCTTGCCAAGAAACAGCCCGAACAGTTCACGATGGTCGGCGAGCCGTTCAACTTCGGCCCATGCGGCATCGCAGTGCCGAAGGATTCGCCCCTTGGTCCGCTGATCGCTGAAACGCTCGACTCGATGATTGCCGATGGCACCTATGCCGAGATCATGGAGCACAATGGCTTCGTCCCACAGTCCTACGTCACGAAGGCCGTAATAAACGGTGGTGAAGACAAATAATGGTCGGAATCGGCAAACAGGCAGGGCTGCCGTCCGTTCTCACGGACGAGCAGCTCGCATCTGCGCAGTTGCTGCCGCGCAAGCAACCGTGGACATGGGTTGCGGCCGTGGCCGTCGCGCTGGTGCTCGCAAATGCGCTTTATTCGATTGTCACCAATCGGGGTTTTGGATGGCCTGTCGTCAGCGAATATTTCTTCTCGCCGCAGGTGATGGCCGGTCTCTTCACCACGCTGATGCTCACAGCGATCTCGATGACGCTCGCGCTGTTGCTCGGCATCATCGTCGCGGTTGCCGCCGCCAGCCGCAATCCGGTGCTGTCATCGGTTGCCAGGGGCTACATCTGGATCTTTCGCGCCATTCCGCTGCTGGTCCAGATCATCTTCTGGTACAATCTGGCGGCGCTCTATCCTAAACTCGGTTTCGGCATCCCTTTCCTGCCGCCGATCGTCGAATTCGATACCAACAGCGTGATCACCGCTATCAGCGCGGCAATTGTCGCGATGTCCCTCAACGAAGGTGCCTACATGGCCGAGATTGTCCGTTCGGGCCTCAACTCGGTGGATTCAGGGCAACGTGAGGCTGCCCGTGCGCTTGGCATGTCCTCCTTGGACTCCTTCAGACGCATCGTAATGCCACAGGCGATGCGCGTCATAATTCCTCCCACCGGCAACGAGACGCTGTCCATGTTGAAGTACACGTCGCTGGTAAGCGTGATCGCATTGCCGGACTTGCTTTATTCAACGCAGCTCATCTCCTCGCGCACCTTCGAAGTCATCCCCATGCTTCTTGTCGCCAGCTTATGGTACCTGTTGGTCAGTACCCTCTTGATGGTGATACAATCCGGCATCGAGCGCCACTTCGGTAAATCGGTGGTGCGCCCATGAGCGGCTCTGCGGTAAATCCGATCCGCGCGCGCGGCATTCGAAAATCATTCGGCGCGTTGGAAGTCCTGAAAGGCGTCGATCTCGATCTGGCCATGGGTGAAGTGCTGTGCATCCTGGGGCCTTCGGGCTCTGGAAAGAGTACGCTGCTGCGCTGCATCAACCATCTCGAACGACCAAACGGCGGCATGATCGAGCTGAACGGCGTGCCGGTAGGCTATCGTCTGTCGGGCACGACGTTCCGCGAGCTGCCCGAGCGCGAAATACAAAAGCAGCGCGCCGCCATGGGCATGGTGTTCCAGCGCTTCAATTTGTTCCCGCATCTAACGGCGCGCCAGAACATCATGGAAGCGCCGCGGCGGGTTCTCGGTCTGTCTGCCGCCGAGGCATCGCAGCGCGCGGAGCGCCTGATGAAGCAGGTCGGCCTTGCCGATAAGATCGACACCTATCCCGGCGCGCTTTCCGGCGGTCAGCAACAGCGCGTTGCGATTGCCAGGGCGCTCGCAATGGAGCCGGCGGTCATGCTTTTCGACGAGCCCACATCGGCGCTCGATCCTGAACTGGTGGGCGAGGTTCTCGACGTGATGCGAGCGCTGGCTGACTCGCACGCCATGTCGATGATCGTTGTGACCCATGAGATCGGCTTTGCCCGCAGCGTCGCCGACCGCGTTATGTTCATGGACGGTGGCGTCGTGGTGGAACAAGGCAAGCCGAAGGATGTGCTGGTAAATCCGGAACAAGAACGTACCCGCGCCTTCCTGCGCAGAATTCTCGAATAGATCTTTGGAGTACAAGCATGCTCTCTCCTTCCCTTCCGACCTTCCTCGGCGCTGAAAGCAGCATCGATCCCACTGGTGTCAAAACGCCCTACGCCTTTCTCGGCATACCTTACGGCCCTTCGTATGAGGCCTGGGAGTTGTCTGCGGCGGCCGGCGGCGCGGACAAGGTGCGTGCCGCAGCAGTGGCACATGCCTATACCCGTTTCCTCACGCACTGGAATTTCGACATCGGCGAACCGCAGTTCGAGGACGGCAAGCCGAACGTGACCGACCTCGGCAACATTGCCGGAAATGTGCGGGATCCGGAATGCATCGTGGATGATGCCGCCGCCGTCCTCGGTCCACTCGTCAAGGCGGGCGTGGTTCCCGTCGTAATCGGCGGCATGGATTCTGTGCCTCCGATGCTCGTCGCGCCCTTCGAGGGTCAAGAGGACATCAATGTCCTTCAGATCGACGCGCATATCGACTTTCGCGACGAGATCAATGGTCGTCGGGATGGCTTTTCCAGCCCGATGCGGCGTCTCCGCGACTATGCCTGCGTGCGCGATCTCGTGCAGGTCGGTGCGCGCTCGATCGGCAGCGCCCGTCGGCAGGAGGTCGAAGCTGCACTCAAGGCGGGCAATCGTATCGTCACGGCCTGGGACGTTCATGAGAATGGATCAAAATGGGTCGCTGAATCGCTCGATCTTTCCCGACGGTGGGTTGTCTCGCTCGATTGCGACGGAATGGATCCGTCCGTGGCACCAGGTGTCGGTGCGATAGAGCCTGGCGGATTGACGTTCATGCAAACTGCCATCCTGCTGAACCACCTCGCCCGGAACAACCGTTTGGCAGGCATCGTCTTCACGGAATATCAGCCGGCCCGGGACGTGGGCGATGCAACGGCGCACGTGATTGCGCGCTTAATCCTTAACATTCTTGGTCTGCAACGCGATCCGCAAGCAATTGCGGTGCAGAGGTAACAGCCACGCCGCTCGGGTACGCTAACATATCCGGCGGGGTTTACGGCAATAGTCGAGAACCCGCCGAACGATGTTGCCCCCAGACTTCCTGAAGTGTTCTGCCGTTGGTTGCGGGCCTGTTCGTGGCCGTCAAGGCTGTGAACAATACGGGTTTGATCGAGACAAAATCGCCGGCACTGTGCTGACCTGCCATCAAGGCAGAGATCATCCATACGCAAATACCCAGGACGACGGAGACTGGAGCCGGAAAACACGGCAATACCGAGGTAGCACGTCGTGACGAACGCGAGATAAGCGGGAAGCGTTTTTGCGCTGGCGACGCACGTTTCCCGGAAGGCTTCGGTCTCGTTCTTAGCGCCGACGATCATCAAGGCAGTTAAGCCGAAAAGCGGGAACAGCGGCAGGATCCCCGGCAGCGTGTTCCCGCATTCGGCAGCCAGCGCAATGACCGCCGTCATCGCGCCGCCAAGCGGGCTTTTTCAGAGAATATCCACGCTACGGGTCCGACGGCTCTGCGACAAGGAAGGCGAAGTCGCATCCCTGTTCCGCCTGCAGGACCTCCTGGCCGTAGAGACGAGCGTAACCACGCTTGGGGAGAGGAGGGGTTTGCCCCGGCGTGCGCTGGGCAAGCACGTCTGCATCGACGAGAAGATCGACGCGGCGCTCCTTGACGGAAATCCTTATGCGGTCTCCCGTCCTTACGAGCCCGAGAGGGCCGCCCGAGGCGGCGTCGGGGCTTACATGCAGGACGATGGTGCCATAGGCCGTGCCGCTCATGCGTGCATCGGAAATGCGCAGCATGTCCTTTACGCCCTTGCGAGCAAGTTTTGTCGGGATCGGCAGATAGCCGGCTTCAGGCATGCAGGATGCGCTCTTCGGCCCGGCATTCTGCAGGACCATGATGTCGTCCTCGTTGATGTCGAGGTCGGGATCATCGACGCGGGCTGCCATATCCTCGATGCTCGTGAAGACCACCGCGCGGCCCTCGTATTCGAACAGGCGCGGATCGGCGGCCGCGCGCTTCAGGATAGCTCCGTTCGGAGCAAGGGAGCCGAAAAGCGCGACAAGGCCACCTTCGGGCTGCAGCGGCGCGGATACGGCATGGATGATCTTGCGGTCGATATAGGGCTGCGGCGCCTCGAGGCGTTCACCGAGGGTTTCGCCCGATACGGTCATGCAGTCGAGATGAAGCAGATCCTTCAGCTCCCGCATGACGGCGCCAATGCCGCCTGCCGCATGGAGGTCCTCCATATAGTAGCTGCCGGTGGGCTTGAGATCGACGAGAACGGGGGTCGTGTCGGAGAGCTCGTTAAGTCGTTGCAGGTCGACCTTGATGCCCGCCCGCCCGGCAATCGCCGTAAGATGAATGATCGCGTTGGTCGATCCGCCGATGGCGAGCAGAACGCGAAGGGCGTTCTCCACGGACTGTCCGGTGATGATCCGATCCGGGGTCAGCTTGTCGTGGGCAAGCCGCATGGCGGCTACGCCGCTTGCCTCGGCTGCCCGCAGCCGATCCGCATGCACGGCTGGGATTGCGGCCGTGCCCGGCAGCATGATGCCGAGCGCTTCGGCGATCGCCGCCATCGTGCTGGCCGTTCCCATCACCGCGCAAGTGCCGGCGGTCGTCGACAGGCTTCCCTCGACTTCCTGGATGCTTTCACTGTCGAGCTCGCCGGCGCGGTATTTTGCCCAGAAACGCCGACAATCCGTACAGGCGCCAAGACGTTCACCGCGCCACCGGCCCGTCATCATCGGGCCGGTGACGAGTTGAATGGCTGGAATATTGGCCGAGACGGCGCCCATGAGCTGTGCCGGAACAGTCTTGTCGCAGCCGCCGATCAGGACGACAGCATCCATCGGCTGGCCCTTCAGCATCTCCTCGGTATCCATGGACATGAGGTTGCGGAAGAAGAGGCTGGTCGGCTTCAAGAAAACCTCGCCGAGCGAGACCGTCGGAAACTCGAGCGGCAGGCCGCCGGCCGCGATGACCCCACGCTTGACCGCAGCAATCAGCTCCGGAACCAGACGGTGACAGTTGTTGAATTCGCTGTATGTCCCCGCGATGCCTACTACGGGGCGTGCGAGCATCTCCGTGGAATATCCCATGGATCGTGCGAACGACATTCGGAGATAACGCGCGAAATCGAAATCGCCATAATTGGTGAGGCCGCGCGAAATCCCGACCGGCTCTTGCTTGTCCGTCATAAAATGCTCCGAAAATGTAGTTGGTGAGAAAGACCGGCGGGCTAGCCGACGATCTTTCCGAAGGCTCGCAGATAGGCCATTTTCGACGCCGGAAGATGTTGCCGGCACAATGCCACCAGCGCGTCGCCATCCCCGCGCTCCAGCGCGGCGATCATCTGGTGATGTTCCTTGCGAGCCTTGTCACGCTCGGCTTTGTCGGCAAGCACGAGAAAGCGGATTCCGTGGGCACGCTGCGAGTAGGTTTCGATCGCGCTGGCGAGATAGTGGTTGCGGCAAAGCCCGAAAAGCTTGCGATGGAATTCGTGATTGTGTCGGAAGACGCCGACTAGGTCGTCCGTGTCGACTGCCGCATCGTGGTGTGCTTGGATGGCCTTGAGTTCATTGATATGTGTTTCCTCGACTGGAAACACGATCTGCGCAGCAGCGGTGGATTCCAGCAGTTCGCGAACCGCATAAAGCTGCTCGACGTCGGAAGCCGAAAACGCCCGGATCATCGCGCCACGGTTCGGAAAGCGCTCGATCAGGCCCATTTTGTCGAGCTCCGCCAGCGCGAGTCGCAGGGAATGGCGCGAGACGGAAAACCGTTCGGCAAGCTCTTCCTCGATGAGGCGTTCGCGCGGATGAAGCCGGCCGAGAACGATATCTTCCTCAAGAGCCATCACGACCGCAGCGACAGGGTCCTGGCGTACGGCTTTCGCCTCGGATTCGCCGGACGGCAGTTCCTTCATGTCTTTCTGGACCCTCATGTTTCCTCCCCTGTCCAAAGCCGCATTCATCCTTATCTGAAATTGACCATACATACAGGCGACAAGATTGTCGACAAAAATGTTGTTTATTTTGTTGACGCCGAAATATCGTTGGTGCTATCGATGGCGTCATAAGCAAACGGCAATCCGGCTTCAGGCTTGGAAAATGCCGCGGGAACTCGAAAAAGCGAGGGTGTGCCATGTGCTCCGAATGTCTGGTCACGGAAGCGATTAAGGACAAGATCGCAGCCCATGGTGCGGCGTTCCGCAAGGCGACGGCCAGTCCCTTTGGTGCCGATGACGAGATCGGCATGCTCAATCTCGTCACTGGCGAGACCCGCAAGGCGATCATGGACCGTGCGGATCCGACACGAATGTACGACCTGTCGGTCGATAATTTCATCGGCATGCCGGGATGGTTCGGTGCCGAGGATCAGCCCTATCAGATATGGATGACGCATACGCCGCGCGGTGAAAAGGTCGACGACATCATGAATGTCGGCCCGGCGGCTAATGACCTGGTATCCTATTCCGGCGATGCGATCTCGATGTACACCCATACGGGAACGCACATCGACGCCTTCAATCACTTTGGTTACGACGGCAAGATCTTCAATGGTTTCTCCGTCGACGAGCACCTAGGCAGCCGTGCCTGGCGCAAGGCCGGCGCGGACAAGCATCCGCCGATCATCGCGCGCGGCATCATGCTCGACGTTGCCGCCCTTCATGGCGTGGACGTGCTTCCGCCAAGCTACGGTATCGGCGAGGCAGACCTGCGCGGATGTCTGAAGCATCAGGGCACCAAGCTGATGGTCGGCGATGTCGTTCTGATCCGCACGGGTCGCATGCGGCTCTGGCCGGATCGATCGACCTACCTACCGAACCCTCCGGGCCTCAATCGCGAAGGCGCAGAGTTCCTGGCCAAGGCCGGAGCGATCATCATCGGCGCCGACAATCATTGCCTCGAGCAGGCGCCGTCGGCGGATGCGGAAAACTGGCAGGTTGTGCATACCTATCTTCTGGCTGAGGCCGGCGTTCCGATCCTTGAGATCGTGAACCTGGAAGAGCTTGCGGAAGACGGCGTGTATGAATTCGCCTTCTTCGGTGCCTGCATCAAGCTGCGCGGGGCAACCGGCGCGCCGATGCGTCCGGTGGCGATGCGGCTCAAGAAGTAAGCTTTTTCCTCACGGCTTTCACGAGGGTGCGCATGGTGTCATGCGTGCCGACGGCGGAGTATGACATGGTGGCAAGAACCCATTTTATCACAGGCGCAGCCGGACTGGTCGGGCAGGCGGTGGCTGAAAAGCTCGTCACGCGCGGCGACCGCGTCATCGCCATCGACAGGAATTCGGCCCTTCTTCCCTTCGGCAATGTCATCGCCTGCGATCTCAAGGATATCCATCGACTTTACGCGTTGGCCGAAGGCGCCGATCTGGATTCGGTCATCCATTGTGGCGCCTATTCCGGCCCGATGGTCGCGCGCGACAACCCCTATGACCTCGTTGCGGTCAATGTCATGGGAACGGCAAATGTGCTGGAACTGGCCCGGATTTCCAGGGTGCGCCGTTTCATCAACTGTTCGTCCGTCAGCGTTTACGGCTCGACGGCGAAGGGGCCGGTAAAGGAGGATGTGCATCTAGCGCCCTCCACGGTCTACGGCGCTACCAAGCTTGCAGCCGAAGCGCTTGTGACGGCATTTGCGCGCGAGCATGGTGTGGATGCCGCATCGTTCCGTCTTTCCTGGGTGTATGGCCCCAACCGGAGCACGCCCTGTCTTCTCGGACGGATGCTGCGGGACGCCCTGTCTGGCAAGGCGACAGAACTGCCGTGGGGAAGCGATTTCTACCGCCAGTATATTCACGCGGATGATGCCGCGGACGGCTTGATTGCAGGCCTCGATACGAAAGAGCTCTCGACGCGCGTCTTCAACCTGACGGGCGCAAATTATCAGACGCTGGGAGAGACGGCAGCTCTCGTTCGACAGATCCTGCCGCAGGCGCAGATATCTCTGGGCGATGGGCGCGATCCGGGTGACGACGCCCAGCACGAATTCGACATTTCGGCGGCAACGGAAGAATTGGGATATCGGCCTTCCGTCTCCCTGGAGCAGGGAATTCGCCGCTTCGTCGCTTCAATCAACCGTGAAAACGGCAATTCTAAAGGAGTTTGAGCGATGCTGGATGTTTTCAGCCTGGAGGGGCGCGCGGCCCTGGTGACCGGCGGCAGCCGCGGGATCGGAGCCGGCATCGTGAAGCTCTTTCTCGAAGCCGGTGCGCGTGTCGCATTCTGCCATTACCGTGACGGGGCCGAGGCCGAGCGACTGGCCGATGGTCTGAAGAGCGCGGGACATGCCGTTGATTTCATCGAATGCGACGTCGGCGACGCTGCCGACGTTGAAAGGCTTCGCGATTTTGCCATTGAGAAACTCGGCCATGTCGATATCGTCGTCAATTCTGCCGGCATCAGCGGCGACCGGCCGTTTGCCGAGGTCGAGGTCGCAGATTTCGATCGCATGATCGACGTCAACCTGCGCGGCACCTTCATCGTTACCCAGGCGTTTTTCCAGCAGATGGTCGAGCGTGGCCACGGCCGCATCATCAATTTCGCCTCGCAGCTGGCCTATAAGGGTGCTCCTGCCATGGCGCATTACTGCGCGTCCAAAGGTGGTGTCGTCGGGTTCACTCGGGCGCTCGCCTATGACGGCGCTCCGTTTGGTGTGACTGTCAACGCGATCGCGCCCGGGCCGATCGAAACCGCGCAGCTTGCCGGCATGACGGAAGACTGGCGGGCGATGAAACACGCGGAACTTCCGATCCGCCGTTTTGGCACGGTGGAGGAAATTGCACCGACGGCGCTGCTCCTTGCCTCGAAAGCGGGCTCCTACTTCGTCGGCCAAACGCTGTCGCCGAATGGCGGCGACGTGATGCTTTAGCCAACGGGCTTCCGGAGCGAGGCGATCATGGTTACCACGCGCTTGCATTTTGCCGATGATGCCAGACGCAGGATCGTGCGGGGCGCCACGCAGGTCGCCCGGCTTGTCGAGTTGACGCTGGGACCGGCCGCACGAACCGTGCTCATCGAAAGGGCTCCGGCCGGACCGCTTGTCGGCTCCAGTGGTTATGATGTGGCGCTTCATGTCGAACTTGTCTGTCCGGTTGAGCAGATCGGTGCGCAGGCGATGCGCAATGTCGCCTGGGAGGTGAGCGACCGGTGGGGCGATGGCACGGCAACCGTGGTTTGCCTCGCGGCGGCGTTGCTGCAGTCGCTCGACCGGGCGGAGACGAGAGGGTGTGAGCGGCGCGCCCTTGCGGAGGCGCTCGACGCTGAGATTGACGAGGTGGTTGCGGCACTGACCCGATCCGCGACGCCCGTGATGGAGGATGACGATCTTCGCCGTGTCATAGAAACCGCAGCGGGCGGTCCTGATCTGTCGCCGCTTCTTTTCGAGGCAGCGCTGCGCGCCGGGCCGCAAGGTTACGTCGATGTCGTGCCGGCAGCCGAAAGCGATGCGCTCGAGGTTGTTCAAGGCCTCGCTTTTGATGGTGGCTGGTTGAGCCCGAGCTTTGCCGCTTCCGGCGCGGATAGGATCGTCCTTGAAAATACCTATGTGGTGGCATTCGACGGAGCCGTTCAGTCGATCGACGAGATCGGGCCCATGCTGGACGTCTTCGTTCGCATGGATCAGCCGTTGCTTTTCGTCGCGACGTCCTTCTCGGAGGACGCGAAAGAAAGACTTGGCTCGCTGGTTCGAAGGACCGGAGCGAAAATAGCAGCCATGCGCGCGCCGGGAGAGGGCGACTGGAGACGTTTTCATCTCGGCGATATCGCGGCTGCGACAGGCGCGACGCTCTTCGGCGACGAAGGGGGATATTCGCTACGGACCGTCCGGCCCGAGCTGATTGGTCGCGCGAAAAAAGTGGAACTGACGGCGAAGGAAAGCCGCTTCTATGGGGGCGCAGGCGGTTTGCCTGAACTGGACTTTCGCAAGGCGCAAATCCGCGGCGATATCGCCCGCTCGCGTTACCTCTCGCTCGATCGTGAGCGACATGAGAAGCGCCTCGCCCTGTTCTTCTCCGGTATCGTGACGCTTTCGCTCGGTGGGCGTACGGAGCCGGAAAGGGCATTGCGCATTGGGTCGGCACAACGGGCCGTGCAGGCAATAAGGGCTGCCCGCCAGTCCGGCAGCATCGCCGGCGGTGGTCTAGCGCTGCGGGATGCAGGCCGCGCACTTGGAAATGGAAGTATCACAGGGCGAGCGTTCGAGGCACCGTTCCGCGCGCTTTCGGTCAATGGCGCCACTGACGCGACAGTCTCGCCGCGTGACCCCTGCAATCTGGTGATCGACGTGGTGCGCCGCGCCGCGGCAACTGCGGCATCCCTCGTGAGTACGAATGTGGCGATCACGCACCCGCGTCGGCTTGCGAACTGACAAGCGGGCAAAATCAAGAAGGCAATCTGATGTCAAAGGAAGATACCATGGCCGAGATGTTGCGTTCCCCGCGATCGAATATGCTCGAGGTGCTCGGCGCGACGCTCTACTACGGCAGCGTCAAGGCCCTGGATAACGTGTCGGTGGTGGCCGGCGAGGGTGAGTTCCTGACGATCCTCGGCGAAAGTGGTTCCGGGAAGACGACACTGCTCAAGATCATCTCGGGGCTGGAGCAGCCTTCCGAGGCGGAGGCGTTACGCATCGGTGGCCAGGACGTGCGTGCACTTGGCGCATCCGATCGCAACTGCACCACCGTGTTCCAGCACTATGCCCTGTTTCCCCACATGTCGGTTCGCGAAAATGTCGAATACGGTTTGAAGGTGCGTGGAATCTCGCGGGATGCCCGCAAGAAGCAGGCGATGGACGCGCTTGAAATGGTGCGCCTGGCCCATAAGTCGGAACGCCGGATCACGCAGCTAAGCGGCGGCGAGCGCCAGCGCATCGCTCTCGCCCGCGCCTTCATCACCAAGCCGGCCATTCTGCTGCTCGACGAACCGCTTGGCGCGCTGGACGAGAAACTTCGCGTGGACATGCAGGAAGAGCTGATCGCTATCCAGCGCAATCTCGGCATCACTTTCGTCTACATCACGCACAGCCAGGAAGAGGCGTTGACGATGAGCGACCGCATCCTGTTGATGCGCAATGGCCGGATCGCCCAGGAGGGCGCGCCGACCGACCTGTTCGACCGGCCTAACAGCGGCTTTACTGCCCGTTTCATGGGCGTGGACAATGTTTTCGAAGGCGTGATCACCGCGATCGAAGGCTCGGCGGTTTCGTTGTCTGTCAGCGGTCAGCTACTCACGGGACAATGGTCGGGAACGTCGGCGCCCGTTGCCGGCCAGAAGGCTGTTCTCGGCGTTCGGGCCGAGAGGGTCAGGCTCGACCCGCAGGATGGACTGGAAAACGTGCTGGACGCAACAATCCAGAACTCGGTCTACAAGGGCAAATATCTCGATATCGCATTCGAAACGCCCATCGGTCCGGCCCGTGCCCGACTGTGGGATTCCGAACAGCCGCCCGGCGGTGTCCGGAAGATCGGCTGGGCGAAGTCTGCCTGCACGGTCATGGATCCGTGATCCGGCCCGCAACATCGCTTCACGCTTCACGATAACCAAAAAAGGAGAGCAGCATGTCAGTTCATCAGCAGCATACCGGCGGAGACATTAGTCGCCGTTCGTTCCTGAAATCCACGGCAGCCGTCGGTGTGGCGATCGCAGCGGGTGGCGTCTTCAAATCGGCTGCGTTTGCGCAGGACGAAGTCCTTCTGAAGGCTTACGGCGTTACGACGGCGCAGATGGGCGATCCCTCGCTCCTGACCAAGGCAACCGGCGTCAAGCTCGAATTCACGGGCACCGATGCCGATATCGGCGTCTTTATGCGCGACGTCATGGCCAACAATATCGGCGAGACGCATGACATCCTCATCTTTGACAACGGGACGCAGAACATTCTCGGCCCCAACGGTTTTTACGCTGAGATCGACACCACCGACCCGGAACTGAACCTCTGGGACCGTACACCCGATTTCTGGAAGAAATCCGACATCTCAATGTTTGACGGCAAGGTCTACGGTGCGCCGATCCTTGGCAACTGCGATACCTTCGCCTATTTCCCGGAGGTTATCGGCGCCAATCCGAACGGTGAGGACGAAATTCCCTATGCGGTGCTCTACGAAGACGACCGCACCCGTGGCCGCGTGGCGCTCGACCGCGTCCTGTCGCAAGCCATGGCCTGCATGGCCAACTTCCTGAAGATCAACGGGCGTCTCCAGATCGGCGATCCGGCCAACCTGACGCCCGAGGAAGCCAAGGCGGTCGTCGATTATGCCATCGAGCGCAAGCGGGCGGGACAATTCCGCACGTTCCATAACTCCTTCGAGGAGCAGGTGCAGCTGATCCAGAATCGCGAAGTCGACGTGCTCGAGTGCTGGGAGCCGGCGGTCAAGGAGGCGGAGAAGACGATGGGCGAGAAGGCACCAATCTACGCTTTTGCCGTCGAAGGCGGCAAAAAGTGGGGACACGGCGCCTATGTTCCGGCTCAGGCGATCGAGCGAGGCAATAAGGACGCCATCTACAAGGTGCTCAACTATTTCCTCGGCGGCGAGTTCCGCGCCATCCAGGCACGGGACCGTGGCTATGCCGGCCCGAACATGGATCTTGGCGTCGAGTATGCCAAGCAGGCCGGCTGGGATCAGGCGCAGATCGACGCGCTTCAGGCGACCGACAAGAAGATCGAGCGCAAGATGTCCAACCCCAACGCCTTCTGGAGCAAGCCGACGGCTGAGAATGCCGACGTGATGGAACAGGAATGGCAGCGCTTCCTCAGTGCTTGATACGGTCAAAAGACGATCCCGCCGGTTGCCCGGCGGGATCGGCAGAAAGGAGAGGGACGGAATGACGATGTTTTCGAATCAAAGGAAACTGGCGCTGCCAAAAACGGCCACGGGCTGGTTCACGCTGGTCTTTCTGAGCGGCTGGGTCGGCATAGTTCTCGTACCGTTGCTAATCATTTCCGTGTTCAGCTTCTTCTCCATCAAGCAATATCAGATGGTCTTCGAGCCGACGCTCGCGACCTGGACCGGTCTTTTCGAATCCGGACGCTGGACCGTGGTCGCACGCACGCTTCAGTTCGCCGTGACGGTGACGATCATAGAGCTTCTGCTTGCCTTCCCCTTCGCGCTCTGGCTCGCCAAGGGCTGCCGGTCCGACCGGGTGAGGGCGCTGATCATCACGCTTCTGACGATACCCTTCTTTCTGGACTCATCCTCGCGCATCATCGTCTGGCGCTCGATCCTCGGCACGAATGGCGTGATCAACACATTGCTGATGAATGCAGGCCTGATCGACCAGCCGATCACCTGGCTGCTCTATTCGGGCTTTGCCGTGCATTTCGGCATGATCGGCAGCTACTTTCCCTCCGCGGTATTCCCGATCTTTTTGACCATCTCGTTGATCGATGACGATCTCATCAAGGCGAGCGCAGACCTGGGCGCCAGCGCCCGGCAGACGCTCTTAAACATCATTCTGCCGCTCGCAATGCCCGGCATCATCGGCGGCGCCATATTTACCGTCGTCCCCCTGATGGCCGCCTGGGTAGAGCCGCAATTGCTTGGCGGCGGGCAGGTCAATCTGCTTGGCCAGTCCATCCAGAGTGCGCTTTCCAACCTGAATTATCCGGTTGCGGCGGCCCTCTCTACCATCGTCATCGTCATTCTTGTCCTGTTGCTATCCGTCCTGACGCTCAGCCTCAAAGGCAGGATGAACACGGCATCCATTTTCCAGAACCACGGTCATTGAGGGGCACGTCCATGTCAGCAATCGTCCATGACCAAGCCGCCTCCGGCATAAGGTTTTCAAGGCGAGGCAACTCTGCCAAAGCGTGGAGCCCCATTGCAAGGCTGTGCGGCTTCTTCGCCCTTGCGCTTATATACATTCCAGTTGTCTGGCTGGGGATCATGTCCATTAGCGCCGAGCCGCTTTCGGGCCGGCCCTATCCGCTGACCTTCAATCACTACGAACTGCTGTTTGCCAATACCAACTGGCATGCGCCGTTCCTCAACAGCGTCCTGCTCGGTACGGCGGTTTCGGTTGCCTGCATGATTTGTGGGACCTTCGTGGCACGGTCGATCGTCGCGCTGGCGCGGCCGGGGCCGGTCGTCATGATGGCGGTGTTGCCGCTTTTCGTTCCAGGGCTGACGATCGGCGCGGCGCTCTTCGTGCTGTTGCGCACGGTTCTGGACCTGCGGCTCGGGTTTTGGTCGCTGTTCATCGCGCACATGGTGTGGGCGTTTCCATTCGCGCTGCTTCTCATCCTGATCGTCATGCTACGCTTCGACCGGCGACTGATACAGGCAGCCGAAGATCTCGGTGCCAAGCCCTTCCGCCGCTTCATGGATATCGAACTGCCGCTTCTGATGCCGGGCATTTCCGGTGCCGGCATCTTCAGTTTCCTCTTGTCCTTCAACGAATTGCTGCGTTCGACTTTCCTGCGCGGAACGGAAACCACGATGCCGATCTACAATTGGGCGATGGCATCGGCCCAGCAGTCGCAGGTACCGATCGTCTTTTCCCTCTCCACCCTCATTCTGCTGGTCACACTTCCAACGATGGCAGCGATTTTCATCTTCCTCTTCGCTCGCCCGAAGTCCTGACCACCACTTGGAACATTGAAAGGAAATTCGATGACTGAGAGCGCATATGTGGCCGTCGCCCAAGTGCCCGCCGTTCTGGGTGATGTCGCCCACAATCTCGCCGCCATGGGCGGTTGGATGAAGCAGGCCACCGAAAAAGGGGCCAAGCTTCTGGTCTTCCCGGAATGCTATCTCTCCGGATACATGTTCGAGAGCCGCGACGACGCCTATGCAAGCGCCATCGAGCAGGGCGGGCTGGAGCTCGAACAGGTGCGTCTGCTCTGCGCGGAGCATTCGCTGGAAGTCGTCGTCGGGTTCCTGGAGCGGGTTGGGCCGAAGCTGTATAACGTCGCAGCGGTCATCGGTCCCAATGGCGTGACCGGCATCCACCGAAAGCGTCACCTGCCTTTCCTAGGCGCAGATCGCTTCGTGGATGAGCCTGAAGGCATCGACGTTTCGGTTTTCGACACAGCAGTGGGCAAGGTCGGCGTGGCGATATGCTATGAGATTCGCTTCCCGGAGATCTCGCGGACGTTGGCGCTGGCGGGCGCCGATTTCATCGCATTGCCGACGAACTGGCCGGTTCAGTCCGTCCTTCTCGCCGACTACTTCACGCGCGTACGCGCCGCCGAGAATTTCGTCTTCTTCCTCGTCGCCAACCGCGCGGACAGCGAAGGCGATGCCGATTTCCTCGGCAAGAGCCAGATCATCGACCCGCTCGGCAATGTCATCGTCAACGCGGGAACAGATGATGGCATCTTGGTGGCGGCCGCCGATGTTGACCGCGCTCGCAACAAGACGATCGCGTTCAAGGCTGGCGAGTTCGAACTGTCACCCTGGAAGGACCGCCGGCCGGCCACGTACAGGCTCGATTGAGCTGCCCGGCTATGCCGCGCCCGCTGTGCCTTTGGAAATGAGGGAATTTTAAGATGAAAATCAAGATGATCGAGGCGCGCGCCGTCAGCGTGCCGGTTGCCAAGCCTACCCGTATCGCCAAACGGTTGCTCGACAAGCGCGATTATCTCGTCGTGGAAATTGCCGCGGATGGCAGCGAAGCGAAGGGCTTCGGATATATCTATGCTGGTACGCGCGGTGGTGCGGTCGCGGCGCAAGTCGTTGCCGATCTCCTCACGCCGGTGCTCGCCGGTGCCGATGCCGACGATATCTGGGGCCTTTGGGACCGCCTGTATCAGGAAACGCTGCTGACCGGCCGCCAAGGCATCGTCCTACGCGCAATTTCAGCGGTCGACATGGCGTTGTGGGACCTCGCGGCAAAGCGCAGGAACATGCCGCTTGCCGTCATGCTTGGCGGCACGGTCCGTCCGGTACCAGCCTATGCGTCTGGCGGCTATTATCGCCCGGACGACGGTCCGTGGGCAGAGGCGGTTCATCGCGAAATCCGCCTCAATATCGCGCATGGCTTTTCCGATCACAAGATCAAGGTCGGCGGTCTCTCGATCAAGGAAGATGCCGACCGCGTGAGAGCGGCGATTGATGCCATGGACGGGCAGGGCCGCCTGGCGCTCGACGCAAACAATGCTTACCGCGACTACAACGAGGCTCTTCTGGCCGCGCGTGCTTTCGAGAAGGCAGCCGGGGACGCAGGTCTCTGGTGGTTCGAGGAGCCTCTTTCTCCCGATGACTATGCCGGCCATGCGGAATTGGCACGCAGGCTGGAGACACCGGTGGCTACCGGTGAAATCCACCAGACGCGCCACGAATTCCGAAGGCTCATCGAATCGCGATCAGCTGATATCCTGCAGCCGGATGTGGGTGTTCTCGGTGGCGTGAGCGAATGGATCCGAGTGACGCGTGCTGCCGAAAGCTTTGGCATCTCTATTGCACCGCATTGGCATGCTAACGCGCATGCACAACTCGCCGCGGCGACACCTAACTGCATCGCGGTCGAACATTTCCTGCTTGAGAAGGACATTTATAATTTCGAGCATCTTGTCTCACCAGAAACGCGTCAGGTCTATAAAGATGGACAACTGATCCTCACCGATCGTGCGGGCTGGGGGTTCCAGTTTGATAGGGCGGCGCTGGATGAATTCACTGTTGAGCATTTTATGTCTAGCTGAAATATCAGCAAACTCATTTCCTGGGAGCAGACGCTCGGCTGGGGTGGATGTTTCCTGCTGATGGCGGCGGTGCTCGGCTGCTGCCTGGTGCAAATGCTGTTCTTTATGGCTGGATTTGGCGTTTTTGGGCACAGCCTGTCATGGCGAGCTGGGCGGGACTGATGATGATCGTGCCGTCCGGGATCGGCATGATCTTCGACATTCTCAGCCCGCTGCTGGTGGATGTCGGATGGTCTTTCGATGTTGTCGGCTTCACGCATCGCGAGCGCGGTTTGCTATTCGATGCTTGTGACCATTGCCGCGGGCCAGGAGTTCCCTGCCGGCTTGCTGGTGATCTGTCGTTTTCACCAGGTGCCGGGCGCGCCGGCCTTGACCAGGCTCCTGCGTCGAACCGGACTGACGGTTTCAAAAAACATCGAGCGGACAAGAGTCCCAAATCGAAAAACCCAATCGTCAAAGCCAGTGAGTGGGTGTGATCCGCTCCATTGGTGGACTGCGGCGCCTTGAACGCCGCATGGATTGGGGGTTTTCATGAATACGAGTTTTTCCGCCAAGGCGATGCTCCTGGCCGGGACTACCGCTCTTGCGTTCGGCACTGCGGCGCCGGCCGTTGCACAGGCACCGGCACAATCGCAGTCCGCGGCGCGGTCCATCGTTGTGCCGAGCGGTCCGCTTACCCCGGCGCTCAACAGCCTGGCCGCTCAGACGGGCCTCCAGATCCTCTATGACGCATCGCTGGCAAACGGAAAATCGACGGCGGGTGCGCGTGGCAGCCTGACGCCCGAGCAGGCGCTGAAGGTCGTGCTGGCCGGCACCGGTGTCGATGCACGGTTTGCCGGCAGCAATCATGTGACGCTAAGCGTCGATCCGGCGGAAACCGGCGCCACGACCGGTGGGATCGGCGAGGGTGCGACCATGCTGGAAGCGATCACGCTTTACGGCGCACGCGAGGCGACGACGCTCAACGATACGACCGCAAGCGTTGGTATCGTCGATGCCCGGGCAATCCAGAACGGCCAGATCCGGCATACGCAGGACGCCTATCGCCGTCTTGCCAACGTGCTGGACAGCGCCACGGTCAATTCCGGCTTCGTCATCCGCGGCATGAGCTCGGAAGGCTTCGTTCCGGGCGGTGCGCCGGTCGGCTCGCTCTATGTCGATGGCATCCTCCAGACCCGTTATAACTCGCGCTTCGGCGCCCGAAACCTCTGGGACGTCGAGCAAGTCGAGGTGTATCGCGGCCCGCAGTCGACGCTTTCCGGCCGTGCAGCCATGTCGGGTGCGGTCTATATCAAATCGAAGGACCCGACCTTCGACAAGGAGGTGGAGCTTTCCAGCACCGTCGGCAGCAACAATCTCGTCGGCGGCGCATTCGTCGTGAACACCCCGCTGGCCGAGGACCAGATTGCGCTGCGCATTGCCGGCGCATTCGAGCGGTCCCGCTCCGATGTCAGCTACTCGAATTTCAGCCACTATGCCGGTTATGACGATCTGACCACGGATATCAGCGGCACCATCAGGGCCAAGGTGCTGTTCACGCCGTCCGAAATGCCGGAGACGCGCGCAGTCGCGACCTATTCCTATTCTAAGGACCGTCCAAACGACCGCTTGGTCGGGCTTTACGACGGGCGGGGCGATTTCAACAACAATCCTGACACCTATACCGAGTATCGTTGGACCGAGGTCCACAATCTCGGCCTCGAATTGATGCATGATTTTTCCGATGCGCTGCGCTTCACCTCGCAGACGGGATTCCAGTACGGTATCAACAAACGGCGCTCCGTCGATGCTGATACGCCCGGTTATGTGACGGGCATCTGGGGTACGGACAACGATTCCATCATCACCCAGGAGCTGCGCCTCAATTACGAGGCCGACCGCTGGAAATGGGTCGCCGGCGTCTTCGGCAGCCATCAGGTCTTCGATGGCGCATCGCGTTTCATCGCGGAGCCCTATCCGGATTTCATGCCGGGCGTGATCTATCAGCTTGATGACGACCAGAATCGCAGGACCACGAATCTCGCGGTATTCGGCGAGGCGACCTATGAGTTCGCGCCCACATGGTTTGCGACCGTCGGCGGGCGCCTCGACTACCTCAAGGAAAAGAACACCGAACTGAACTCGATGGTTCTCCACGGTATGGACCCGGTCTGGTCACCGCCGAACGGCACATCGTCATTTAACGAAGTGAACTTCGTGCCGAAAGTCGGTCTGGTGAAGGCGTTCGGCGACAATCATAAGGTGGGTGTCACCTATTCGCAGGGTTTCCGCTCGGGCGGCTCTTACGTCAACCGAAGCCGGGCACCGGTCTATACGATCGATACCTACGATCCGGAATACTCACAGAGCTACGAGCTGTCCTACAAGGGTATGCTGCTGGATGATCGTCTCACGCTGAATGCCAACCTCTTCTATACGAAGTATACGGATCAACAGGTCGAAATACGGCCACGCTCGGACATTCCCGGCTACCGCGTGACGGAAAACGCTGCATCCTCCCGCGCCTGGGGGTTCGAAATCGAGCCGACCTATCAGATCACCGATCAATTTTCAGCATTTGCGTCAATCGGTTATCTGAATACCAAATTCCTCGAATGGAATCACGGTGGCCTCGGCGATCAGGCCGGCAAATCATTCCCGGAAGCGCCGGAATGGACCGTCGGTTTCGGTGGCCGATATGAGTTCGAGAACGGCGTCTATGTCGGCGCGGATGCCAAATACACCACGGACTACAATTCGCGCTTCGGCACGAAGGGCATGTACGCAATCGACTCTCGTTTCCTCGTGAACGCGCAGGCCGGGTTCAAGAAGGACAACTGGGAGATTACCGCCTTCGCGGAAAATCTCACGGACGAGAAATACTTCACCATCGTCGATCCGGACGCCGCCTTACCCTTCGGCCAGGCCGGCGCACGGCGGTCGTTCGGGCTTAATGTCCGCGCCAAGTTCTGATCGGGTTG
>NZ_JBLZPK010000040.1:60335-83585 GCF_049199905.1 Shinella sp. M27 | reverse complement strand
CCCCGCGATCGCCATCTGCATTGCTATGAAACGGTGTTCGCCTTGCGCTTTTGTCTGATTGTCGTGCTCCTTCTTTCCTCCCTCTCGCTGGCAAAAGCCGCTTGCCAGGGACGAGAGATAACGGAAGGCATCTATAACCCGCCGGTCTGCGTTCCGGCGGAGGCCAAGCGGATCGTCACGCTCGATCCCTTGCTGACGCTCGGCCTTCTCATTGAGCTCGATGCGCCCGTCGTCGCCACGCCCTACATGGCCATCCAGGATGAAGAGGTTTTGAATGCCGTCAAACAGGCGAAAATGGTGGATCTGGGAAACCCGCGCGAACCGAGCCTGGAGCGTGTCGCGGCTCTGAAACCCGATCTCATCATCGGCAGCACAGAGGGCCATGCCGCGATTTACGAGACGGTGTCGAAGATCGCGCCGACGGTTTTCCTCGACCACATGAACTGGAAGAAATATCGCCGGCGCATCGCGCAGATCACCGGCCGGGAAGGCATGGCCGACGAGACGTTTGCAGCCTATGAAACGCGCGTTGCAGCGATCCGCGAGCGCATGAAGGGCAAGGACATCACGGTGTCCACCGTTCGTTTTGCGCCGGGCCGGTTTGTCGTCTTCCTCGATGGCCCTGCCGCATATGCGCCCTTTGCGGTTCTGCACGAAGCCGGTGTGAAGCGCACCGCCTATGAGACGGTGATGGATGGAACGATCGTCAAGCGGCCGGACTGGGAGGAACTTGCCAATCTCGATGGTGATGTTCTTCTCTACGTATCGGCCAGCGGCTTCGAAAGCGGCCCGGACGACGCGCTTGAAAAGGAAGTGACGAGCAATCCGCTCTGGCAGCTTCTGCCCGCGGTGCAGAACGGTCGCGCCCACCGGGTCGATCGGGCAACCTGGCAGAGTTTTCACGGCGTCGCCTCCGCGCACCGCATCCTTGACGATATCGAGCGCTACATCCTGGCAGATCGATGAATCGTCGAGCCGGCACGAATACCGCACGTCGCGCCATGAAGAGCGGACGCAGGCCTCTGGGCCTGCTTCTGCTTTTCTGCCTGCTTGTTGCGGCTGTGCTGTGGTCGCTCGTCGCGGGCGCGACGCGCATACCGCTTGCGACCGTGTGGAGCGCGGTTGTCGACCCTGACAGGTCGCGAGACCACCTGCTGGTCACGATGATCCGCTTGCCACGCGTGCTTGCAGCCGTGCTCGCGGGCAGTGCACTCGCCGTTTCCGGCGCCATAATGCAGGCGGTCACGAACAATCCTCTCGCCTCGCCGGGACTGCTCGGCATCAATGCCGGTGCGGCCTTCGCCGTCGTTCTGGTCATGACGCTTTTCGGGACCGGCACCGGGGACATCTATATGTGGTTCGCCTTCGGCGGGGCGGGCGCTGCCGCGCTGCTCGTCCATGTGATGGGATCCTTCGGCCCGGCAGGGCATTCGACGATTGGGCTCGTCATCGCGGGCGCCATCGTCGCAACGTTCCTGACGGCCCTGACGAGCGCCGTTCTCATCTTCGACCAGAACACGCTCGATGCCGTCCGCCTCTGGACCGCGGGATCCGTAACCGGCCGGACGATGGCGCAAAATGCTGCGGTGGCTCCCTACGTCTTGACGGGGCTTGTGGCGGGTCTGCTTCTCGGACGTCATCTCGTGACGCTGAGTCTCGGGGCCGATGCCGCGCGGTCGCTGGGGCAAAATCAGGTGGTCTGGCGATCGATTTCCATTGCGACCGTCATCCTGCTGGCCGGTAGCGCGGTGTCCCTTGCCGGGCCTATCGGCTTTGTCGGGCTGGTCGTTCCTCATATCGTGCGGCTGACGATCGGTGTCGATTATCGCTGGGTCCTGCCTTTCAGTGCGCTTGGCGGCGCGCTGCTGGTCGTGGTTGCCGATCTCGCGGGCCGTGTGATTTTCGGTAGCCAGGACTTTCCCGTGGGTGTGACGACGGCCTTGATCGGTGCACCGTTCTTCCTCTGGCTGGCGCGCAGCAGGGCAGGGAGCGGGATATGATGCGCTGCCTGCTTTTCCTGGCGTTTGTGCTTGCCGGATTGGTGATTGCCAGCCTTGCGTTGGGAGATGTCGGGTTGTCCCGACAGGATCTCTGGGAAGCGCTCACCGAACCGCGCGACATGACTTCGCAGAACGCCATGATCGTCTTCGATCTGCGGCTTCCGCGCGTTTTGCTCGCAGGCCTCGTCGGCGCGGCCCTTGCGACGGCCGGTACGATCACGCTCGCGATCATGCGCAATCCGCTCGCCGAACCGGGCGTTCTCGGTATCAACAGCGGTGCCGCGGTTGCGGTGATGGCCGTCATCGTGCTCCTGCAGGATCCACCGGTTCTCTTGCTTCCCGTTGCCGGTTTCGTCGGCGCGGCGGCGATGGCGGCTGCCGTATACCTGTTGTCCTGGTGTGGCGGGACGTCGTCGTTGCGCATCATATTAATCGGGATCGGCCTCGGCTCGCTGGCCAGCGCCGCCACAACCTTCCTTTCGGCCTTCGGCGAGATCGGCGATGTCCAGCGCGCGATGATCTGGCTGGCGGGCAGCGTCTATGACGCCAGCCTTGCCAAGGTGTGTTTCCTGTTCCTCTGGCTGGTCATTCCGCTGGCCCTGGTGTGGATGGCCTCACGCGAACTTGATCTGATCCGTTTCGGGGACGACGCGGCAAAAAGTTTCGGGCAGCCGGTGGATCGGACCCGCGGCCTCATGATCGTGCTCTGCACGCTCATCTCCGGAGCTGCCGTCGCCGCAGCGGGGCTGATCGGCTTCGTCGGGCTGGTCGCACCCCATGTCGCAGGCCGGTTGGTCGGTCCGTCTCATGTGAGGATCCTGCCCGTGGCCGCCCTCTGCGGGGCGATCCTCGTGGTGGCCGCCGATCTCCTGGGGCGGCTGGTCATTGCACCGGTCCAGCTTCCGGCCGGGATCGTGACGGGGCTGATCGGGGCTCCCTTCTTCGCCTCTCTTTTATGGAAACGTCGCCATGTCCGAGGATGAAAGCAATAGGTCGGCAAAGTTCGACGGGCAGGGGGTGTCCATTGCCTATCGCGACCGCCCGATCGTCGAAGACCTCGATCTTCCTGTGCCGAAATGCTGTTTCACGGCGCTTGTCGGACCGAACGGCAGCGGCAAGTCCACGATCCTGCGTACCTTCGCCGGGCTCATGCCACTCCTTCGCGGATCGATCCTTCTGGATGGCAGGAGTATCGCGACACTCGGCGCGCGTGAGATGGCGCGGCGTGTCGGCGTGCTCCTTCAGGGACCCGTGGCGCCGGAGGGGCTGACGGTTCGCGATCTCGTCCAGCAGGGACGTTACCCGCATCGGTCTCTTTTCGGGCGGTGGTCCGAAGCCGATCAGGCAGCCTGTGACGAGGCCCTGAGGCTGACAGGCACGACGACACTGGCCGAAGTGCCTCTCGACACACTGTCCGGCGGCCAGCGGCAGCGCGCATGGATCGCGATGACGCTGGCGCAACAGGGCGAGGTGCTGCTGCTGGACGAGCCGACGACCTATCTTGATCTCGCGCATCAGATTGAGCTGATGAATCTGATCACGGTTCTCGTGCGCAATCACCGCAAGACTGTCGTCGCCGTGCTGCACGACCTCAATCAGGCGGCACGCTATGCCGACCATATTGTCCTGTTGAAAGACGGAAGGATCAGCGCGGCGGGCCGCCCATCGGATGTGATCTCGCAACAAGCGATTGCAGAAGTGTTCGGCGTGTGGTCGGTGGTCATTCGCGATCCCGTCGCTGGAACGCCCCTCTGCGTTCCGTTGTAGCTTCCGGAGTGTGGCGGAAATATCACGTCGAGTGGGTTTTCCGGGCAGAGGCCGCACCCGCTGAAACCGAGAGCCAAAAGGATTCTGGCAACGAAATCAGACATAAAGATGAGTAATTTTGTCTTGATTTAATCGAATGACTCTCGGAGAAACTAACCTATTGCACTTGCAGGCATTTTATAGAGTCGATACCCCTTCCTCCGAAGGCCTGAAATGTTTTTTGATATCCGAATGCAGGCATGCCGTCATGCGACTGGGAACAGAGTGCTGATGTCTAACTCCTCCTCTCCGCTCGGTTGTGATGCTCTCGATAGCAACGATTTGCTCAATCGCGCGATGGAGGCTCACTACGCTGACATGACCAAGGCCGTACGGCGCAAGGGGCACCCACTCTCTACCGCCAGGGATGTGGTGCACGACCTCTACATCAAGCTGGCCGCCCAGCCCGATGTCCTGCGGAAAAAGCGATCCATCAAGGCGTTCCTCTGCCGTTCGGCCATCAATCTGGGGATCGATCGTCTGCGGCGCGAAAGCAGGGAAGCGCGCCTTTTCTCCGGCACGGAGAAGGAGGCGCTTACTGTTGCCAGCACCGGCCCGGCGCCGGACCTTGCGCTCGAGATCGAGGCGCGCATCGCCGTCTTGCGCCAGGCCATCGCCGAACTGCCCGAACGCCGCCGCGTGGTGTTCATCCTTCACCGGCTGCACCATCTTTCACCGGATGAAATTTCGCGAAAGCTCAAGATTTCCCGCAACATGGTCGACCGGCATCTGCGCCGGGCGTTCGCGCATTGCCTCGACCGTCTTCTTTGGATCGAATAAGAGTCCCGAACAGGCGGTGCCAATCGTCTACCAGGTAGACCAAGGCTCCGGGAGAAGTCGATGCGGGGCAACCGTGCCAATCAAGTTCAACGAAAACGCAACAGGGAGGCGACGGACTGGTTGTTGCGCAACCGTGATCCCGCACAACCGGTGGAAGAGAAGGCGCATTTCGCGGATTGGCTGAACGATCCGGAAAACTGTCGTACATACCGGATCGCCGAGGCGCTGATGGGAGATGCCCGTTCGGCCATTCAGTCCGATCCGGCGTTGCGAAACATCAGGACCGAGCCACGCAGCCGCGCCAAGCCCGTACTGTCGGCCATGCTGCTGCTCGCCTGTGCTGCCGCGTCGTTTCTTGCTCTCGATGGCCCGATGCGCCTGCGGGCCGATGCCATGTCCAATGCGGACGAAATGCCGGTTCTCGCGCTTGAGGACGGATCCATTGTGCAGATGAATGCGTCGTCGGCGATCGCGGTGGATTTCGACGAGAAGCGCCGGACGATCCGCCTGCTGCGCGGGCAGGCTTTCTTCCAGGTTGCATCTGTCCCCTCGAGGCCTTTTACCGTCGAGGCGGGAGACACGCGCGTGACGGCTCTCGGTACGGCATTCGATGTTCGCTACGGCGCTCTCGACACAGGGGTCACGGTCACCGAGCACACCGTACTGCTCGAATCCAGTGGGGCAAGCTCGCCATCCATGCGCGTGTCCGAGGGCGAGCAGGCCACCTACGATCGCGCAAGCGGAAAGACGCAGATCCAGGCCGTGGACGGCGTCGCGGCCCTCGCCTGGCAGCGCGGCCAACTCGCTGTGGAAAACGCGCCGCTTTCGTATGTCATCGAGGAGATAGGCCGCCACTTCTCCGGCCGGATCATCCTTGCCGGCAGCGGGCTCGCAAATCGCCGGGTGAGCGGCACGATCACCGTCTCCGATACGACGGCCGCGCTGTCCTTGGTTCGTCAGGCGCTTGGCGTGAAGATGACGCGGGTCGGACCGCTGATCGTCATTCGCTAAGGTCGATCAAGAGATACTGCCCTTTCGAGGGCGCAGAAGTCGATGACAGGAGCAATCACATGATCGCAACAACCGCCGTGGTGAAGACCGAATTTGCGGCCAAGTACCTGGTCCAGATGTGCAAGCACTTCGCCCACAAGGTGGATGTCGAATACACCGAGACCCACGGTGAATGCCGTTTTGATGGTGGTGTCGCGACCTTCGACGCAAATGCGGAGGGCCTGCATCTGTCCGTGCAGGCGCCGACCGAGGAAATCGTCGCCTGGGCCCAGTCGGCCATCGAAACCCACTTGGTGCGCTTTTCTTTCCGTGAGGATATTGAAGGCCTCGCTTGGCAGCGCTCAAATGTTACCTAGCCTGTACGGCAGCCACCGCGCCACTAAGATCGAACGAAATCATTGAATGTGGCGGATTATTCGATGAGCATGGGTCCATATCCGCTCGAGAGCTTATCGGTCGCACGGGCTCACGATCCTGAAACATCGAAATGACGGTTCTGCAGCATCAAGGGGACCGAAGGGTTGGTCTGTTGCTCGAATTGGTGAAAGAAGCCGGCCTCGATCATTCGGGCATCCTTAAACAGGGCGTAGGACACTGAGGGATCAGTGGGCACAGGGGTGGGTTCTGCTTCCAGAATGGGTACAGCAACAAATTATTCAACTGTGGTGAATGCACCGGGAAACGTCATGATGAAACGCAAGGCAATGTGTACCTGCGGCGCGCTTACGATCGTTGCGCACGGCGAGCCTGGAAAGATTTCCGCCTGTCACTGTCAGGAATGTCAGCGCCGCACCGGTTCCGCCTTCGGGGTCGCCGTCTTTTTTGCAACGGAGGTAACGGCGGTTACAGGCCCCGACGCGCTATTTTCCCGGATAGGCGATAGCGGTCTGCCGGTCGAGTTTCACTTCTGCCCCACCCGCGGGTCAGCGGTCTTCTGGAAACCTGACTTCAAGCCTGGCATGACGGCAATCGCCTTCGGTTGTTTTGAAGACAAGGAGGGGCTCAGCCCAACCCAAAGTGTCTATGACGCCCATCGCCACCTATGGGTAACGATACGAACCCCATAGGTGCCCCGTCGAACACGAGCCTGCTGCGCGAGGCCGCTGTCATCATTGCGTTCGACACACACTTCGGTGAGACGGCCACTGGCGCCTAGATACTCTTCGACGCGCCGCAGCCAGGCCAGCAGATCATCTATGTCGACGGTTCGGATCTGGAGGTCGACGAGGTTTACTGGCCGACGTTCGGCATTCACGCTGTCCGAATGCCTTTGCGAAAGCATGTTCTCGCCGACCGGCCGACGGATAGCTGTTCGGACCAAAGCGATCGCAGCCTCGCCGGCACTCGGCACATAGCTGGGATCGCGGTGGATAGATGTGCTCCTTTTCGCTCTGCGGCGGCTTCTCCTTCTCGATCTAACATCGAAAGGAGCTGCGTCTCCACTGGCGTTTGCGATGCCTAGATGGCACCCAACAACGCGCAAAAGCTTAGTGTGGCTGCGTTTGCGACCAGTTTTGAGTCTGACCCAGTTTTGATGCCGTTGTGACGATGCTGAATTGCTTGTTTCCACAGAGGAATGATCTGATGAGCACCAAGTTTGGCCCCTCAGATTTGGTGCCGGCCGGTTGCATCGCCGAACGCATCACCCACATTGACGATGAGACCTGCATCTTGCTTTCCCGAGCCGGCGCTACCGCGTCATGTCCGGCATGCGGGCGAATTTCGCGAACGGTTCGAAGCGGATATTGCCGCCAGGTCGCGGACCTCCCCCTGTCGGGAAGGCGCGTCAGGCGTATCGTGCGCACACGGAGGCTCACCTGTGACGCAGTGCTCTGCGGCAGGCAGATATTCGCCGAGCGGTTCGGCGATGTGCTATCTTCCTACGCCCGACGAACCGGGCGTGTCGGGCGTCTCGTCCACCATCTCGCCCTCGCGCTTGGAGGACGCCCGGCGGCGCGTTTTGCACAGCGGCTCATGCTTCCCGTCAGCAACGACACTTTGCTCCGCGTTATCCGCAGGCAAGGATTGCCGTCGTCGATCCCGCCCTCGGTGATTGGCATCGACGACTGGGCCTGGCGGCGCAATCACCGCTATGACACGATCGTGTGTGACTGGAGCGCCGGCGGCCGATCCGTCTGCTGCCCGAAGGTGAGCCAGCGACGGCAGAGGCCTGGTTACAGGGAAATCCTCAAATCCAGATCATGGCACGCGACCGCGGCGGCGCTTACGGGCTGGCGGCGGCAAAGGCGTTGCCCGATGCAAGCGCAGGTCGCTGATTGATGGCATCTGATGTAGAATGCTAGCCGTGCATTCCTGGATTCCGTCGCAAATCTATGCGGCAAATTCGCAAGGCGCTCGGTACAACGCGCATCAATCCTAAACTTCTGACTGCGGCCGAACGCCTTCAATACGAAGGCTATCTCAGGCGCGAGCATACCAACTCGACGATTATAGCGCTCGCAAAGAGCGGTGTTACGATCAGGAGATCGTGCGCCATACCGGTCATAGCCGCGGCTTAATCCGCCAGGTACTCAGAGGGCACCGCAACGACGTCTTTCGGTCAAGAAAGCTCGTAGGAGCCCTGTCTCGAATGCTCGATGCGCAATGGACTGCCGGCAAGCGGAACAGCACTGGGCTATGGCGGCATTGAGACCACCGGGCTTTCGTGGTTCCCGTCGGGTCGTCGGTGAATGGGTCACACGGCGGAAGCGGGCCGACAAGGCGGATGCAGAGTCGTTGATCCGCATCCGCTCTGCTCCAACGATTGCCCGCCTTTTGACAACCAGCAGAGGCAACCTGACGAAATCCGAGACCGTCATCATCGCCGCGATCGAAAGCGGCGTTCCCTTGCTCGTTGCTGCTCGCAATATCATTGCCGACTTCCATCTTATGATCCGACGCAAATCGGAAAACGAGCTCGCATCGTGGGCCGACCCCGCTTGCGACAGTCTGGTTGCCTCCTTTGGCAATGGCGTTGCGAAAGCGATACAGGCAGTCCGCGCAGCGATCGTCTAAACGTGGTCCAATGGATAAACCGAAGGGCAGATCACCAAGCTCAAGCTCGTAAAACGCCACATCTACGATCGCGGAAAGCTTGATCTTCTTCAAGCCCGCCCGATCGGCGCGACATGAGAGAATTCCACCAAATCTGCGGCAGAGCCAAAATTGGAAGCCGATTGACAGGTAGAAGTGAGGCGAGCTTGGGCATTGCCTATTCGCCATTTCCGAGCGAACCGAGTGGTCTGCCGGGAATTGTCGCCGGATCGATTTCGAACGTCCGGCAGAACGATGTGCTCGCTACAATGACCTTCTGGTCTTTGGAGAGGAAAAGCAGCGGCTCGTTCGATGAGACCACCACGGCAAGGGTGCTTGCCGCTTCGAAATGGACGATCGGTTCGTTCGACATGAAAATGGCCCTCGAGGGCCGAAAACTCGCAGGGCACGAGCCATCACTCGGCAGGAACGTCGCTGGACGCAAATCCTCATGCCGACGTTCTGAGACACCATATCATATCGAACCTGAACAGGCGTTACACTTAATCGGCATGGTCGTTGCTATGTCGAGCGTAACGGCTGGGTCGCCCGTGACATCGACGATCGTCCCGATCTCGATGAGAGTAACGCCGTGTCGTCGCCTGGATTTGAATGAGACCTCATCCTAGCCTTTTGGCGTATTCCTTCACCTGTACGCCTGCGTCAAAGGTCGTGGCGAAATCGATGCCTGATCGATGGACGCTGGCGTAGCAAGAGGAGGAGATTTGCATGCCTGTAACCGCTGATCTGATTGTCACCAATGCGCGCATCCTGACCATGGATGACGCCAATCCGCGTGCCGAGGCGATTGCACTTTCCGGCGGCCGGATCGTCGCCGTCGGCGGCGTGGACGCGGTTCTGGCGCTGAAGGGCGAGACCACGCGGGTGATCGACGCTGGCGGCACTTCGGTGCTGCCGGGCTTTATCGAAAGCCATCTCCATATGTTCGGCGGCGCCGAGGAGCTGCCGCATCTGCAGGTCGGCGATATCGAGGGCTTCGAGGCGCTGAGGGCAAGCCTTTTGGCGCATGCCGCCGCCCGTCCGAACGATGCGCTTCTGAGAGCCCATGGCGCCGGCTACACGATCATTTCTGAAACCGAGACGCTGACCCGCCACCATATCGATCGCATCGTCGCCGATCGTCCTGTCGTCATCGTCGCGGCCGACCATCACACCGCATGGGCCAATACCAAGGCGTTGGACATGGCCGGCATCCTCAAGGGCAAGGCGGTCAATCCGGGCAACGAGGTCGTCATGGGGCCGGATGGCCTTGCGACGGGCGAATTGCGGGAAGGGGAGGCCATGGCACCCGTGCTGCATCTCGCAGGCGCGAACCGCAGCCATCTCGGCATCGAGACCGGCGGCGAGCCCGACCCGGCGCCGACGGCGGCCGAATGGGAGGCCGACAAGGAGATCATGCTCGCGGGCCTCGCCCATGCCGCCAAACACGGCATCACCTCGTTCCACAATATGGACGGCAATTTCTACCAGCTCCAGCTGCTGGACGCGCTGGAGAAGGATGGCACGATCACCGTGCGCGGCCAGGTGCCGTTCCACTTCAAGAAGCCGATGACGCTTGCCGATCTCGAAAAGGCGAGCGAAATGGACCGGCGCTATCGCAGCGACTGGGTCTCCTCGGGCCTGGTCAAGGTGTTCATGGACGGCGTGCTGGAATCCGGCACGGCCTTCCTTGTCGAACCCTATGCGGACCGGCCGGATTGGCATGGCGAACCCTATTTCAGCAATGAAGAGTTTTCGGAACTCGCCACCGAGATCGACCGCCGCGGCCTGCAGATCGCGGTGCATTCCATCGGCGACGGCGCGGTGCGCCGCGTGCTCAACGGTTACGAGGCGGCGCAGAAGGCGAATGGCGTGCGCGACAGCCGCCACCGTGTCGAACATGTCGAGCTGATCACCGAGGAGGACATGCCGCGCTTTGCCGAGCTCGGCGTCATCGCCTCCATGCAGCCGCCGCATCCGCCGGGCGGCATGTGCTTCCCGCTCGAACCGACGCTCTCGCGCATCGGTGAGAATCGCCGTTACCTCGCCTATGCCTGGCGCCGCATCAAGGAGACTGGGGCAGCGCTTGCCTTCTCCTCCGACTGGCCGGTCTCGCCGATCGATCCCATCGCCGGCATCCACGCCGCCGTGACGCGCAAAGTCTGGCAGGACGGTGATCCGGACCATTCCGTCAGCCTGCACGATGCCATCGCCGCCTATACGATCGGCAGCGCCTATGCGGAATTCGCCGAAGACCGCAAGGGCATGCTGAAGCCAGGCTACTTCGCCGACCTCGTCATTCTCGACGAGGACATCGAGGCCGTCGCGCCCGAGAGCATCGACAAGATCCGCCCCAAGATGACGATCTGCGGCGGCCGGATCACCTACGCAGCCTGAGGTCAAATCACCGGAAAGCGGAAACGAAGACGCGCGGCAAAAGAAGCCGCGCCTGAAATGCGCATGTTGACGACCTTGCATTGCAGTGATATTTCACTGATGTATTAATGAGCGAGCCTGCGAGATACGCGAGCGGAGGAATGGGTGGCAACCCAGACAATGTCGGCCGCAGCAGGAGCGCGGCGACGGACATTCCGGGGCGGCGCATCAGGAAAAGCAGCGTGGGCCAGCCCGCAGCCTCGGCCGCGGGCTGGCAAGCCGTACGCATTTGACAGGGATAGCCGCTCCGTGCGGCCCAACGGGAGGACCATCGATAGTGCCGGATCGGACGCATAAGAGTGCCATTGAAGTCTGCGATGTCAGCAAGGTTTTCGGCACGGGCGACAGCCCGTTCAAGGCCCTGGATCATGTCAGCGTCGATATCCGCGAGAACGAGTTCTTCACACTGCTCGGCCCGTCCGGCTGCGGCAAGACCACGCTGCTGCGCATGATCGCCGGTTTCACCTATCCGACGGATGGCGAGATCAGGCTCTACGGCCAGAACATCGCCGCGCTGCCGCCGTTCAAGCGGCCTGTCAACACGGTGTTCCAGAACTACGCGCTCTTCCCGCATATGACGGTCGGCGAAAACATCGCCTTCGGCCTCGAAATGCTCGACCGCCCCAAGGCCGAGATCGCCAAGCGCGTCGAGGAGATGCTGGCGCTCGTCAAGATGGGGCATCTGAGGGACCGCAAGACGGCGCAGATTTCCGGTGGCCAGCAGCAGCGTGTGGCGCTCGCCCGCGCGCTTGCCCCGCAGCCGAAGGTGCTGCTGCTCGACGAGCCGCTGTCCGCCCTCGACTACAAGCTGCGCAAGGACATGCAGATCGAGCTGAAGCGCCTGCAGACCGAGACCGGCATCACCTTCATCTTCGTCACCCATGACCAGGAGGAAGCGCTGACCATGTCGGACCGCATCGCCGTCATGTCGGCAGGCAAGATCCTTCAGGTCGGCGGCCCGCGCGATATCTACGATCGGCCGGCCGAACGTTTCGTCGCCGAATTCATCGGCGAGACGAATTTCTTGAAGGCCGACGTCTTGTCGGTCGCGGACGGCAAGGCGGATGTCGTGCTGCCCGGCGGCACGCGCGTCTCCGCCCGCCTGCCCGAGGGCTTTTCGCCCGCCGGCAAGGTCACCGTGGTCACGCGGCCGGAACACGCCGCCATCGTCGCCAATCCTGAAGGCGCGCATCTCACCGGCAAGCTGTCGAGTGTGGTCTATGTCGGCACCGACACGCATTTCCACGTCGCGCTGGAAAGCGGCGACCGTTTCTGCGTGCGCCGCCAGAACAGCCTCGAACAGGGCGCGGCTTTTGCCGAAGGCGATGTGGTCGGCGTCGTGCTGGAGACGGGCGCGGCCCAGGTGCTGAAGGATTGACCCGATGAGCACTGTCACCAGCACAGCAAGCGAAGCCGCGCGCCGGGTCGAGGCGCAGGATATCCGCAACCGCTGGCTCCTTTCGACGCCGGCCCTTCTCATCATCGCGCTGGCGGCCATCGGGCCGCTCGCCATCGTCTTCGTCTATTCCTTCCTGATGCCCGGCAGCTATGGCGACGTCGTCTGGACCTTCTCGCCCGACGCGTGGATCGCCGTGCTCTTCGAAAAGGATATTTTCGACGGCACCTGGTCGATTGCCGATGCGCATCTGTCGATCTTCTGGCGCTCCGTCTGGCTGTCGCTCATGACCACGGTCACGACGCTGCTGCTCGGCTTCCCCACCGCCTATTTCATCGCCACGCGTTCCGAGCGCACGCGCGAAATCTGGCTGTTCCTCATCACCATCCCGTTCTGGACGAACCTGCTCATCCGCACCTTCGCGATCCAGGAATTGATCCGCAACGAAGGCATGATCAACACGCTGCTCATGAAGATCGGCATCATCTCAGCGCCGATCCAGATGATGTATACCGACTTCGCCATCCTGCTCGGCATGACCTATGTCTTCTTCCCGCTGATGGTGCTGCCGCTCTATGCCAGCCTGGAAAAGGTCGATTTCCGCCTCGTCGAGGCCGGCTACGATCTCTATGCCAGCCGCTGGCGGGTGCTCAAGCGCATCATCCTGCCGCTGGTGAAGCCCGGCGTGATCGCCGGCTCCATCCTCGTCTTCATCCCCTCGCTCGGCTCCTACGTCACCCCGCGCATGCTGGGCGGCGGCAGCAAGATGATGCTCGGCAACCTGATCGAGCTGCAATTCGGCCAGGGCCGCAACTGGCCGCTCGGCGCCTCGCTCTCCATGGCGCTGCTCGCCATCGTCATGATCGCGCTGATGGTGCAGGTGCGGTTTGCCGGAAACCAGGGAGGACACAACCATGGCTGAGACTTCAGGCGTCTTCGACGTTCGCCGCCAGGCCGGCTTCCCGACGATTGCGGTCGTCTGCTTATTCCTGCTCTATCTGCCGATTGCCGCCCTCGTCGTCTTCTCGTTCAACGACGGCGCGTCGATCGCCACCTGGGAAGGCCTGTCGCTGCGCTGGTTTGCGGCGGCATGGAACAACGACAAGGTGGTGGAGGCCTCGATCCGCTCCGTGCAGATCGCCGCTGTCGCCGCCGTCATCGCGACGGTCGCCGCCACCATGGCCGCCATCGCCACCACGCGCACGCGCAAATATCGCGGGCTCAATGCGAAATACGCCTTCATCAACATGCCGCTGATGGTGCCGGAAATCGTCGTCGCCGTGGCGCTCCTGATCTTCTTCTCGCGCATCAAGATGGCGACCGGCTATTCCGGCCTCGGCTATCTGATCGCCGCGCACACGGCCTTCTGCATCCCCTTCGCCTATCTGCCGATCCGCGCACGGCTGGAGACCATGGACCTCTCGCTGGAAACGGCGGCCGCCGATCTCTATGCGACGCCGTTCAGGGCCTTCCGCCGGGTGACGCTGCCCTTGCTCTGGCCGGGCATCCTTGCCGGTCTGATGCTCGCCTTCGTCATCTCGCTCGATGACGTGGTGATCACCGAATTCGTCAAGTCCGGCGGGCAGGATACGCTGCCGACCTACATGCTCGGCCAGCTGCGCCGCGTCGTGACACCCGAGATGAATGCGATTTCGACGGTGTTCCTGCTGCTCTCCATCGCCATCGTCACCCTCTTCTTCTTCATCAGCCGCAAAAAGGATTGATCCATGACCCGTACTTTAGGCCTCGCCGCGCTCAGCCTCGCGCTTCTCGGCTCCACGGCTGCGCACGCCGCCGGCGAGCTCAACATTTTCAACTGGGGCAACTACACCAATCCGGATCTCATCAAGAAGTTCGAGAAGGAATATGACGTCAAGGTCACCGTGACGGACTACGATTCCAACGACACGGCGCTGGCGAAGGTCCGTCAGGGCGGCCACGGCTTCGACATGGTCGTGCCCTCGGCCACCGTGCTGAAGGTCTGGATCGACGAGGGCCTGCTGCTCGAGGCGCGTCCCGACCAGATGGAGAACTTCAGGAATGTCGACGAAAGCTGGGTGAATGTCGATTTCGACCCCGGCCGCCACTACACTGTTCCGTGGCAGTGGGGCACGACGGGCGTTGCCGTCAACACCTCGGTCTACAAGGGCGATCCGAACACCTCGGCGCTCTTCCTCGATCCGCCGCCGGAACTGGAAGGCAAGATCAACGTCGTGCCTGAAATGTCCGACATCATGTTCCTCGCCATCCGCTATGTCGGCGGCGAGCCCTGCACGAACGATCTGACGGTCTTGAAGAAGGCGCGCGACGTGCTCGTCGCCGCCAAGCCGAAGTGGCTGTCGCTCGACTACGGCACGATCGACTCGCTCGTCAAGGGCGACTTCGCCGTCGGTGTCGAGTGGAACGGTGCCGCCTTCCGCGCCCGCCTGCAAAATCCGGCCATCGTCTATGGTTATCCGAAGGAAGGTTATCCGGTCTGGATGGACAACCTTGCCATCATCAAGGACGCCAAGAACGTCGAGAATGCGAAGCTCTTCATGAACTTCGTCATGGCGCCGGAAAACGCCGCCCTGATCTCGGCCTTCGCCCGCTATGGCAACGGCATCAAGGGCTCGGAGCAGTTCATGCCCGAGGACATGAAGAGCGCGCCCGAAGTCAACATTCCCGAAGAGTTCAAGGCGGCCGGTTCCTTCAACCTCGCCTGCTCGCCCGAGGTCCAGCAGCTCTACACGAAGATCTGGACCGAACTGATGAAGTAAGCGGAGACAATCCCGGTCGCACCTGCATGGGTGCGGCCGGGCGCTCCTGCCGGATTTTTACCGCTTGATGGCCGCGGGTTTGCATCGCCTGCCGCCGGATGGATCGTCCGCGACGACATCCGAAATCTTTCGCGCTCCTGGCCGCCGAGGCTGCCTTCCTGATGCGCATCCTTGATTTAACAATCTGAAAATAAAAGACTTTCGAGACCCGCAAACAAGCCGGTTCCGATGCATTCGCGCGCCCGGAATTAGCACTTGACAAAACTTCAGACTTCAAACAATTCTTAACTCACAAGTAAAGAAATCGCTGAGGGGCGATCCAAAATCGGGAGGGTTCAATGTTGCAGGAGCGCATTGAGGGGAAGTGGCTTGCCTGCTTCCGACGGGTCTTCGTGCTCAATGGAATGGGTCCGGGAACGCGGGTGGCGATCGTGGCGGAAACGCAGTCGCGCCCGGTGCTGGTGCAGCTTGCCGACCTTGGCTGCCACGATCTCGGTGCCGATTATTGCATGATCACCATGCCCACCCCGCGCCAGACGGCGCCCGTACCGGTCAAGTCGACCGGCACGTCGCTCGCCATCCAGGGCAACCGCGCGGCCATCGAGGCCATGAAGCAGTGCGAGATCATCGTCGACTGCACGGTGGAGGGCATGATCCATGCCGCCGAATGGCCTGAAATCGAAGAGGCCGGCGTGCGCATTCTCGTCATCTGCAACGAACACCCGGAAATCTTGGAGCGCTGCGAGCCCAAGGCCGAGCTTGGCCCGAAGGTGGCGCTCGGCATCCAGATGCTGCGCGAGGCGAAGGAGATGCGCGTGACCTCGGCTGCGGGCACCGATCTCGTCATCGACCTGCGCGATGCACCCTGCGGCGGCACGCCGGGCTTCGGCACGACGCCGGGTGCGGTGGCGCACTGGCCGGGCGGCCTGTGCCTGGCCTTCCCGGGTCCCAACACCGTCAACGGCCGCATCGTTATGGATGTCGGCGATATGAACCTGACCTTCAAGAGCTACCTGACGAGCCGCATCGATTTCACCGTCGAAAACGATTTCGTCAAGGAAATCAAAGGCGACGGTTTGGATGCCGAGCTCTTCCGCGACTATATGGAAGCCTGGGAAGACCCGCTGGCCTACGGTTTCTCGCATGTCGGCTGGGGCATGAACCCCGCCGCCCGCTGGGTCTCCGGCGCGCTCTATGACAAGCGCGACATGCAGGCGGTCGAGTTCCGCGCCTGGGCCGGCAACTTCCTCTGGTCGACGGGCGCCAACCAATATGCCGGCCGCTTCACCGAGGGGCATTTCGACCTGCCGATGCGCAAATGCACGATCACGCTCGATGGCCGCGCGGTGGTGAAGGAAGGCCGTCTCCAGGGTGACCTCGCCCTCTGACCGGATTTGAGAAGGACTGATCATGAGCGAACCTGCAGACTATTATGACCTCTCCCGCATCCGGCCCGAAGTGCTCGATGTGCTCACAAGGATCAACGAACTCGGCCGCGAGCGTTTCGCCCCGCGCGCCAAAAGCGTCGACGACGAGGCGTCCTTCCCGGTCGAGAACTACAGGGATCTCGCTGCCGAGGGGTTTCTGACCCTGACGGTGCCGAAGGAGTTCGGCGGCCACGGCTTCAGCCTCGGCGAATATGCCATGGTCGGCGCGGAGATCGGCAAATATTGCGGCGCCACCGCGCTCACCTTCAACATGCACAACTCCTCCATGATGTGGTCGCGCTTCATGTACGAGCTGCCGAACCTCACCGACGAGGACCGCGCCGCCTTCGCGCCGTTGCGCGAGCGCCAGTTCCGCCGCGCCGTCAAGGAGCAGGGCATCTATTCGCAGCCGATTTCCGAGGCCGGGCAGAACTGGACCTCCAAGCCCGCGCAGACATCCTGCCGCAAGGTTGAGGGCGGCTGGAAGATCAACGGCTTCAAGAAGTTCGCCTCGCTCGCCGGCTATTGCGACTATTATTCCATCGTCTGCACCGAGCATTTCGAGGGCATCGAGCCGCGCCACGAGGACACGATGATCTTCGTCGTGCACAAGGATGCGCCGGGGCTTTCCGTGACGGGAAGCTGGGATCCGCTCGGCATGCGCGGCACCAACAGCCGCGACCTTATCCTGAAGGATGTCTTCGTCACCGAAGAGGATCTGATGATGCCGCGCGGCATCTTCATCAAGACCCTGCCGCACTGGCCGCACATGATGGCGACGCTCTCGCCGACCTATATGGGCGTGGCGCAGGGCGCCTTCGATTTCACCGTCGCCTATCTGCGCGGCGAGGTGCCCGGCCAGCCGCCGGCCGACCGGCGCATGTTCGGCACCAAGCGCCTCACCGTGGGAAAAATGTACACCCAGCTCGCCGCCATGCGCGCGCTGTGGTGGCAGGCCTTCATGGAGGCGCAGGGTTTTCCGACCAAGGCGCAGGTCATGCGCATGTATGCGGCGCAGTACAACGTCATGGAGGGCGTGCAGGAGATCGCGGCACTCGCCATCCGCACCTGCGGCGGCCAGTCCATGCTGAAGACCATGCCGCTGGAGCGCATGTATCGCGACAGCCGCTGCGGCGCGCTGATGCTGCCCTATACGACCGAGATCATGGAGGATTATCTCTCCGTTCTGACGCTCTACGACATGGACGAGCTCGACAAGGCGCCGGGCGACGAGGGCGGTGCGCGCTCCTCGCTGTGGCGCGGCACGGGCGGCACGCTGAAGGGGCTGCGCTGAGCCATGGTGGAGGAGCGGGTTCAGGTCATCGGGTTTTCCGCGGCAGAACCTGCCGCAGTCTGGGCTGTCGCCGGCAATTTCTGCGGCGTCTGGCATCCCGTGATCGCGAAGATCAGGGCCGAGCGCGATGACCGCGGCGCGCTGATCCGCGCCTTCACCGCGAAGGGCGAGGATACGCTCTACCGCGAACAGCTGACCTATCGTTCCGACACGGATCGCGTGCTCGCCTATACGCATCTCGAAGGCATTGCCGGTGTCGAGCGCTACGACGCCCGGCTTCAGGTCTTTGCCGGCGAGGCCGGCGGCAGCCGGATCGAATGGTCGGCACGACTTTCCGCCTCCGCCGAACGCGCCTCCGCGATTGCCGCCGGCACCCGGGCGATCTTCGAAATGGGAATTGCGGCGTTTGATGGTCTCGTCGGCGATGTGCGGCCGAACAAGCCCGCTGTCTCGGAGGAGGAGACGCCCGCACTCCGGACGCTTTTCATCGACGGCGATGCGCAACTCGCGCTGACCGTCTCGCCGCAGAAGTCGGGGCCGCTGGTGCTATTCCTGCACGGCATCGGCGGCGGTCGCAGCAACTGGCTTGCTCAGCTTCGCGCGGTTGCGCCGACCATGCGAGCGGCCGCGCTCGACCTGCGGGGCTATGGCGAAAGCAGCCTCGGCGGATCGCAAAGCACGGTCGAGGACTATTGCGACGACATTCTGCGCGTTGCCGATGCGCTGGGCGCTCAAAAACTCGTGCTCTGCGGCCTCTCCTACGGATCGTGGATCGCCACCACCTTCGCCATGCGCCATGCCGAGCGGTTGGCGGGCCTTGTGCTCTCGGGCGGCTGCACCGGCATGTCCGAGGCCGGTGTCGCGGAGCGCGATGCCTTTCGCACGGCGCGGGAAGTGCCGCTCGATGCCGGCAAGACGCCGGCCGATTTTGCACCCGCCGTCGTCGATGTGCTGGCCGGCCCGAATGCCGGGGAGGTGGTGCGCCAGACGCTCCTCGCTTCCATGGCGGCGATCCCCGCTTCGACCTACCGGGATGCGCTCACCTGCTTCACAAACCCGCCGGAGCGTTTCGATTTTGCCAAACTCACCATGCCGGTGCTGATGATGACGGGTGAATATGACCGCCTCGCATCCCCGGCCGAGATCCGCGGCGTGGCGAACCGGATCGTCGAGGCCGCCCCACGCGCCTCGGTCCGCTTCGAGGTGATCGCGGATGCCGGCCATGTCTGCAATGTCGAGCGGCCCGAGGCCTATAACCGGGTGCTCACGGAATTCCTCTCGGAGGTCGCGTCATGACGGCTCTTCCCAAGCGCCAGCAGAACCGCATCCTGCGCGAGCGCCGCATTCTCGACGCCGCCCTCGTCGTCTTCTCGCAGAAGGGCTTCGTCAGCGCCTCGATGGATGACATCGCCGCCGAGGCGGGGCTGACCAAGCCGACGCTCTACCAGTATTTCCCGTCCAAGGACGAGCTCTTCACGGCCATGATGACCGAGGAGCGCGACCACATGCTCGAATCCTTCGAATATCCCTCGGCCTCCGGCATGGTCGCCGAACTCTACGCCTTCTCGTGGCACTATGCCGATGTCGTGCTGCGGCCCGACATGCTGAACCTTGCTCGGCTGATCATCGGCGAGGCGCAGCGGCTGCCGGATATCGGCCGTGCCTATCAGGCCTCCGGCCCCGACCGGGTGCTCGCCGGCATGATCGCCTATCTGGAGCGCCAGCGCGCGGCGGGCCTGATCGTCTTCGACGATGCCGAGCTTGCGGCGGAAGACCTCTGGGGCCTCATCCTCTCCGCGCCGCGCAACAGGGCGCTGCACATTCCCGATGCCGTGCCGGACCACACGACCATCGAACGCTATATCCGCAATGGCCTCCGCGTCTTCCTGCGCGCCTATTCCACGGCGCCGGATAAGGACCTTGCCACCCTTTCATCCCTGACACCGCCGCCGGCCACCGAAACGGAGTGACCATGACCCTCGACGCCTATCTCGACGATCCCGCAAGCCGTTTCGCCACCGTCGCCATGACCGATACGAACGGCCTTTTGCGCGGCCAGATGGTGTCCGTGCGCTCGCTCGCCGGCATCGCGCGCGCGGGCATGGGCATGTCGCCGGTCACCTTCGCACTCGATCCGACCGACGTGGTGCTGAACATTCCCGGCGTCTCGGACGACACGTCGGATTTCCACGACGACCCGCTGGTGCTGGACCCCTCCACGGTCCGCCGCCTGCCCTGGTCGAAGCCGGGCCACGACCTGCTGGTGCTCTCCAACTATGGCGGCGCGACATCGGCGCTTTGCCCGCGCTCGCTTCTGACGCGGGTGCTGGCGCGGGCCGGGGAGGCGGGTTATGCGCCGCGTTACGGCATGGAGCTGGAATATACGCTGTTCGACGAGACGCCGGAAAGCGCGCGCGAAAAGGGCTATCGCAACCTCAAGACGGCGACCATGCACAAGAGCCACGACCTCGTGCTCTATCAGGTGCAGCAGACGGAGTGGTACGAGGCGCTCGCCGAAATCTGCGAGCCGCTGAAGATCGACCTCGCCAAGATGCATGAGGAGATCGGCGGCGGTTTTCTCGAAGCCTGCATCGCCGCCGGCACGGGCCTGGAGCCCGCCGACCAGCTCGTGCTGCTCAAGAATTTCGTGCGCGCCCTGGCGCAGCGCCAGGGCAAATGCGTCACCTTCATGCCGCGCTGGACGGAGGATGCCGACAGCCAGTCGATTCACCTCCATGTCAGCCTGACGGACGGGGAGGGCAGGAAGGTCTTCCACGATCCCGCAGGCAGAAACGGCATGTCAGAGACCTTCCGCCACTTCATCGGCGGCCTGCAGAAATATATCGGCGACATGACGCTGATCTTCCAGCCGACTGTCAATTCCTACCGCCGTTTCGCGCCCGGCACCTTCGCGCCGCCCGGCCTGACCTGGGGCTTCGAGAACCGCACGACCTGTTTCCGCGTCGTCGGCCATGATGCCGGCTCGCTGCGCGTCGAAAACCGCCTGCCGGGTGCTGATACCAATCCCTACCTGACGGTCGCAGCGACTGTGGCGGCCGGTGTCGCCGGGATCGTCGAGGGCATCGAGCCGGAGCCCGAGGTCATCGGCAACGGCTATGTGCAGGCGGGTGCCGGCCCGGATTTCGCCCGCTCCATGCCCGAGGCGATCCAGCGCCTGCGCAACTCCACCTTCGCCAAGGACTGGCTCGGCGAGCGCTTCGTCGAGGCCTTTGCCGCGAGCCGCCAGAGCCAGCATGACGAATTCTGCAAGAAAGTACCCGATGTAGAACTGCAACGCTTCTTTGACCTGGGGTAGTGCCATGAAACCGGAACTTCGCCTGCAATTCTTGGAAGGCATGAGCCGCGCCGCAACCTTCGTCGCCGTGGTGACGACGGACGGCGAGGCGGGACGCTTCGGCGTCACGATCAGTTCCCTCACATCGGTCTCGGCCGATGGCGACCATCCCTCGCTGCTTGCCTGCCTCCACCATATGAGCCCGGTCGCCGCGGCGATCCTGAAGAACCGGTCCTTCTGCGCCAACCTCCTCCAGGAGGACCAGCATCAGGTCTCCGACCTTTTCGCCGGGCGGCTTTCGGCCGGCGAACATGCCGAGCGCTTCGAACGCACGCCCTGGTCTTTAGGCGAACTCGGCCAGCCCTCGCTTGAAGGGGCCACCGCCAGCTTTCAGTGCCAGGTCGCGACCTCGGTGCTCTGGGAAACGCATCACATCATCGTCGGGCGCGTTATGAACGTTCGCTTGTCGGAAAATCCGGCCTCTCTGCTCTACGGCCACCGGGCCTATCACCGGGCGGTTCAACTGCCGTAGCGCACATAAAAACGAAAAGAGGCTGCGCATGCCGGTCGGGTGAGCCGGCGCATGGGGAACAAAACTGGAGAGACCAATGACTGACGTTACGACGGCGGGGGTAAACCAACTCCGCAGAAATTCGCTGGGGCTGATCGCCGTGACCTTCATGGTCATCTCGGCCGCGGCCCCGCTCACCGGCGTGGCCGGTGCGGTGCCGATCGCCTTCCTGCTCGGCAACGGCACGGGCGTTCCCGCAACCTTCCTTCTGATGACGCTGATCATGCTGGCCTTCTCGGCCGGCTACGTAGCGATGTCGCGCCACGTCACCAATGCCGGCGCCTTCTATGCCTATGCCGCGCGCGGGCTCGGCGGGCGCATGGCCGGTGCCGTGGCGATCATCGCGGTGGTCGCCTACAATGCCATGCAGTTCGGCCTGATCGGCCTGCTCGGCGGCGTGGCAGCAGGCGTGTTCGCCGGCTTCGGCATCGAACTGCCCTGGTATCTCTGGAGCCTGATCGCCGTCGCCCTCGTCGGCATCCTCGGCTACCGGCAGGTCGATCTCTCGGCCAAGGTGATGATCGTGCTTGTGCTGCTCGAATATCTCATCGTGCTGCTGGTCGATTTCGCCATTCTGGGCAAGGGCGGGGCAGGGACCCTTTCGTTTAATTTCTTCGACACGACGGCCATGTTCTCCGGCTCGCTGACGGCCGCAGTCCTGTTCTGCCTCGGCTCCTTCATCGGCTTCGAGGCGACGACGATCTATGCCGAGGAGGCGCGCGATCCGGAAAAGACCATTCCGCGTGCGACCTATCTCTCGGTCCTGATGATCGGCCTGTTCTTCGTCTTCACCACCTGGCTGATGATTGCCGGCGTCGGAGCCGAGAAGCTCCTGCCGACGATCGGCGCGCTGCCGGACCCGACCGCCTTCTTCTTCGATCTCGCCGGCAGCTATGTCGGCGGCCCGGTGCCGGCGATTGCCGGTCTGCTTCTGGTGTCGAGCCTGTTTGCGGCGATCAGCGCCTTCCACAACTACATCGCCCGCTACAGCTATGTCGCGGGTCGTGAGGGCCTGCTGCCGGCCGCCTTCGGCCGCACGCATGATGCGCATCAGAGCCCGCATGTCGGCTCGGTGGTACAGACAGTGATGGCGCTTGTCGTGCTGGCGGTCTTTGCCGGCCTCGGGCTCGATCCGGTGCTCAACATGTTCACCTGGATCAGCCAGGTCGGCACGCTCGGCGTGCTCGGCATGATGACGATCACCTCGCTCTCGGTCATCGTTTTCTTCCGCAAGCGGGGCGGCGACAATCCGGTGCTGACGACGCTCATCCTGCCGGCCGTCTCCGGCCTCGTGATGGCGGCGCTCTTCGTCTACATCTTCATCAATTTCGGCGATCTCACCCAGACCGCCGGCGGTTCGCTCGGCATCATCCTGCCGGCGCTGATCCCTCTCGCGGGCATCGTCGGCTTCCTGATGGCGAGCCGCCTCAAGGCATCCGACC
>NZ_JBLZPK010000040.1:48001-60283 GCF_049199905.1 Shinella sp. M27 | reverse complement strand
CCGCTGATCCCGTCAGATGGACAGAAGCCGGCGCGTCAGCGGATGCTGCGCATCGGCAAGGCCGTCGATGACGTTGAAATGGTGCCTGTCCGGCTCGACGACTTCAGCCGTGATCGCGCCGAGACCGGTCCAGATATTGACGAGCAGCGCGTTCTGCCGCAGGAATTCCGAACGCTCGTTGCCGCCCACCCAGCAGGTGATGCGGGCATTCCGCATGGGCCGCAGCAAGGCGGGGCTTTCCGCCAGTGCCTCCGCCTCGTCGATCGCAAGCCTTGCATTCATGGCGGTCGAGAGCATCGGGCGCAGGTCGTGCACGCCTGAAATCGAAACGACGTTGCGGATGCGCTCATGGACCTCGGGTGCGAGCGGTGCCGTCGTCGTGACCATGCGGCTGGCAAGATGCCCGCCGGCCGAATGCCCCGTCAGCATCAACGGTCCCTCGACATGGCGTGCCGCCTCCGTCACCGCCGCGGCGATCTCTTTCACGATCTCGGCGATGCGCACCTCGGGGCAGAGCGTATAGGACGGCATGGCGACGGCATAGCCGCTCGCGACGCTGCCGGCGGCCAGATGTGACCAGAAGCTCTTGTCGAGCTGAAGCCAGAAGCCGCCATGCACGAAGACGACAAGGCCCTTGGGCGTGCCCTCCGGCAGGAAGAGATCAAACCGGTTACGCGGCCGGCCGCCATAGGCGAGGTCGAGTTTCGCGCGACCGGCGGCGGCCAGCGTGGTGCGGAAGGTTTCGGCGGGCTCCACCCAGGCGGCCGGCCAGCGATCGCCGCGCGCGATATTCGCGCCGTTGGAATAGGCGTCGTCCCAGTCCGAAATCCGGTGCTCCAGCATTGCCGCACTCCTCCCTCGTGTTGCCAGCGGCATAGAAATCGCGCGGATGGACGACAAAGGCAATGCCGTTGCTGCAAGAAACTTTAGGCTTGAAATAATTTTTGACCGGTGCCATGCTGCCTCATGTTCAGCGCGGAAGTGGAGGTCTTCGCTGTGCCCATCACACCAAATGATTTTTTCCGCGCGACGACACGGTCCGGCGAAGCCTCGCCCGGCTGTGCGGTTCTGCGCGGCGCATTGACCGGCCAGCTTTGACCATGCGGGCAGGCACGAACAGGGGGAATAGCCGTCACATGCTTGGACCGACCGCTCACGTCGATACATTCACCCGCGATAACCTGCCGCCGCCGGAGGAGTGGCCGGATTTCCTGCTCGAAGGGTTCGACTATCCCGACCGCATCAATGCCGCCGTCGAGCTGACGGATGCCTTGGTCGCAAAGGGTTTCGGCGATCGCACCGCCCTCATCGGCAACGGCCGCCGCCGCACCTACAAGGAACTCTCCGACTGGACGAACCGGCTGGCCCATGCGCTGGTCGAGAATTACGGCGTGAAGCCCGGCAACCGCATCCTCATCCGCTCGGCCAACAATCCCGCCATGGTCGCCTGCTGGCTTGCCGCCACCAAGGCGGGTGCGGTCGTCGTCAACACGATGCCGATGCTGCGCGCCGGCGAACTCACCAAGATCGTCGACAAGGCGGAGATCAGTCTGGCGCTCTGCGATACACGCCTGATGGACGAGATGATCGCCTGCGCCAAGGACAGCCGTTATCTCAAGCAGGTCATCGGCTTCGACGGCACCGCCAATCACGACGCCGAACTCGACCGGGCGGCACTCGACAAATCCGTGATCTTCGAGGCCGTTCACACCGGCCGCGACGACGTGGCGCTGCTCGGCTTCACCTCGGGCACGACGGGCGTGCCGAAGGCCACCATGCATTTCCACCGCGACCTGCTGATGATTGCCGACGGCTATGCGAAGGACGTGCTCGGCGTGACGCCGGAGGACGTCTTCGTCGGCTCGCCGCCGCTCGCCTTCACCTTCGGCCTCGGCGGCCTTGCCATCTTCCCGCTGCGCTTCGGTGCGGCCGCGACCCTGCTCGAACAGGCGACGCCGCCGCAGATGGTCGAGATCATCGAGACCTACAAGGCGACCATTTCGTTCACCGCGCCCACCGCCTATCGCGCCATGCTGAAGGCGATGGATGCCGGCGCCGACCTCTCGTCGCTGCGGGTCGCCATCTCCGCCGGCGAGACCTTGCCTGGCCCCGTCTTCGAGGAATGGACGCAAAAGACCGGCAAGCCGATCCTCGACGGCATCGGCGCCACCGAAATGCTGCACATCTTCATCTCCAACCGCTTCGAAGACCGCAAGCCGGCCTCCACCGGCAAGCCGGTCGACGGTTATGAGGCGCGGATTGTCGACGAGGACATGCAGGAAGTGCCGCGCGGCACGGTCGGCAGGCTTGCCGTGCGCGGCCCGACCGGCTGCCGCTACATGGCCGACGACCGTCAACGCGATTATGTGCGCGACGGTTGGAACCTCACCGGCGATGCCTTCTTTCAGGACGAAGACGGCTTCTTCCATTTCGCCGCCCGTTCCGATGACATGATCGTCAGCGCCGGCTACAACATTGCCGGCCCGGAAGTGGAGGCAGCGCTGATCGCTCATGCCGACGTTGCGGAATGCGCCGTCGTCGGCGCGCCCGATGGCGAGCGCGGCCAGATCGTGGAGGCCCATGTCGTGCTGATGGCCGGCGTTCTGCCCGACGACGCGACGGTCAAGCGGCTACAGGATCATGTGAAAGCGCTGATCGCCCCTTACAAATATCCACGCTCGGTCAAGTTCCTGGACGCGCTGCCGAAGACGGCGACCGGAAAGATCCAGCGTTTTCGCCTTCGCACGGAGCACTAGATGAGCAAGCCCTACGACCCCTCGAAGGAAGGCGCGCAGATGTCGTTCGAAGGGCGCATGTCCTACAGCGACTATCTCATGCTGGAAAAGGTGCTGACCGCGCAGGAGCCGCTTTCGACGGCGCATGACGAGATGCTGTTCATCATCCAGCACCAGACTTCCGAGCTCTGGATGAAGCTTGCGTTGCACGAGATCACCTCGGCCGTCCGCGCGGTGCGCGAGGACCGGTTGGAGCCGGCCTTCAAGATGCTGACGCGGGTCGCGCGCATTTTCGAGCAGCTGAACAGCGCCTGGGACGTGCTGCGCACGATGACGCCGAGCGAATATACCGAATTCCGCGAATCCCTTGGCCAGTCCTCCGGCTTCCAGTCCTGGCAGTACCGGGCGATCGAATTCCTCGCCGGCAACCGCAACCTCGCCATGCTGCGCCCGCATGCGCACCGCCCTGATATCATGGAAAAGCTGGAGGCGATCCTCGCCGCGCCCTCGCTCTATGACGAGGCGATCCGGCTTCTCGGCCGCAACGGTTTCGACATCGGCGAGGAAGCCGAGCGCCAGGACTGGCGCGAGACGCGCGCCGAAAACGACAAGGTCTTCGCCGCCTGGCAGACCGTCTACCGTAATCCGCAGCGCTACTGGATGCTCTACGAACTGGCCGAAAAGCTCGTCGATTTCGAGGACTATTTCCGCCGCTGGCGCTTCAACCATGTCACGACTGTCGAGCGCATCATCGGTTTCAAGCGCGGCACGGGCGGTACCTCCGGTGCATCCTACCTGAAGAAGATGCTGGAAGTGGAACTCTTCCCCGAGCTATGGCATGTTCGCACAGACCTTTGATAGAAAACGATAAAAACCTGAACATATGAGGAGAACAGCATGAAGCGCATTTTAGCAGCCAGTCTTTTCGGCCTGTCGCTCGCAACCTCGGGTCTCGCCTATGCCGAGCCGGTCAAGATCGGTGTCATCACCACGCTTTCCGGCGGCGGCGCGGGTCTGGGCATCGACATGCGCGATGCCTTCCAGCTCGCCATCAAGCAGTCGGGCAACAAGGATATCGAGCTCGTCGTGGAGGACGACGCGCAGAAGCCGGAACTGGCCGTGCAGATCGCCGAAAAGATGATCCAGGGCGACAAGGTCGACCTGATGACGGGCATCATCTGGTCGAACCTCGCCATGGCCGTCGTGCCGAACACGGTGGCGCAGGACGTCATCTATCTCTCGCCGAATGCCGGCCCTTCGGCGCTGGCCGGTGCGAACTGCAATGCGAACTATTTCAACGTCGCCTACCAGAACGACAATTTCCATGAAGGCATGGGCGAATATGCCAACAAGGACTACAAGAACACCTTCATCCTGGCGCCCAACTATCCCGCCGGTAAGGACGCGCTGACCGGCTTCAAGCGCTACTACAAGGGCGCGCTGTCGGGCGAAGTTTACACCCAGGTTGGCCAGACGGACTATGCCGCCGAGATCGCGCAGATCCGCGCGTCGGGTGCCGATTCCGTCTATTTCTTCCTGCCCGGCGGCATGGGCATCGCCTTCATGAAGCAATATGCCCAGTCGGGCGTCGGCATCCCGGTCATGGGCCCGGCCTTCTCCTTCGACCAGGACGTGCTGCCGGCCGTGGGGGATGCAGCCCTCGGGGTGAAGAACTCCGCCAGCTGGTCGCCGGACCTTGATAACGAGGCGAGCAAGGCCTTCGTTCAGGCCTTCAAGGCCGAATACAACCGTCTGCCGTCGGTCTATGCCGCGCAGAGCTGGGATACGGCAAATCTCATCCTCTCGGCGCTCGGCAAGGCGAGCGTCAAGGATAAGGACGCTTTCCGCGCGGCGCTGAAGGCGGCGGACTTCAAGTCCGTGCGCGGGGACTTCACCTTCAACAACAACCAGCACCCGATCCAGAACATCTATGTGCGCGAGGTGGTGAAGGACGGTGACATGCTGACCAACAAGATCATCGCGACCGCCTTCGAAAAGCACAAGGACGCCTACGCCGAACAGTGCGGCCTCTAAGGTCTTTTGACGTCTGATCTCCGGGTGCCCGGCTTTTGCCGGCGCCCGGGGGGATCCTGTGACCCGAAGCCTGGACCGACGCCGTGTTCACCGCACTCCTGATCGAACAACTGCTCAACGGGCTCCAGCTCGGCGTGATGCTGTTTCTGATGGCCGCCGGCCTGACGCTGATCTTCGGCGTGATGGGCCTGATCAATCTCGCCCACGGCTCGCTCTACATGATCGGCGCCTTCGCCTGCGCGGTCGTCGCCTCCGCCACCGGTTCCTTCTGGCTCGGCCTCATCGCCAGCCTTGTTGCGGCCGCCGGCGTCGGCGCGCTGATCGAGGTTGCGGTGATCCGGCGGCTCTATGACCGCGACCATCTCGACCAGGTGCTCGCCACTTTCGCGCTGATCCTGATCCTGTCGGAGGGCGCGCGCTGGCTGTTCGGCTCGTTCCCGCTCTATCTCGATATTCCGAAACTGCTGCAGGGCGCGGTGCCGCTGCCGGGCGGCGGGCAATACCAGCTCTATCGCCTCGCCATCATAGCGGTCGGCATCGTAGTAGCCATCGGTCTCTATCTGCTGATCTCCAGAACACGGCTTGGCATGCGCATCCGCGCCGGCGAATCCGACCGCGAGATGATCGCCGCGCTCGGCGTGGATATCAGCACGCTCTATACCGTCGTTTTCGCACTCGGTGCCGCATTGGCGGGTCTGGCCGGTGCGCTGGTCGGCGCGCTGCAATCCGTGCAGGTCGGCATGGGCGAACCGGTGCTCATCCTCGCCTTCGTCGTCATCGTCATCGGCGGCATCGGCTCCATAAAGGGCGCGCTGGTCGGCGCCGTCATCGTCGGCGTGGTCGATACGATGGGGCGTTTCCTGCTGCCCTCGCTGCTGGCGCTCACCATGCCCGCCGCGCAGGCCACCACCATCGGTGCGGCACTCGCCTCCATGCTGATCTATGTCGTCATGGCCCTCATCCTTGCCTTCAGGCCGAGCGGCCTGTTCGCAGCGCAATCGTGAGGGCTCGATGAACCGCGAAACCGCCATCAACCTGCTGCTCGCAGCCCTGCTTCTCGCCCTGCCGCTGATTGCCGCCGGTATCGGCGAACCGTTCTATGTGACGCTCGCGACCCGCGTCGTCGTGCTGGCGCTCGCCGCCGTCGGCCTCAATCTGGCGCTCGGTCTCGGCGGACTGCTCTCCTTCGGACACGCCGCCTTCTTCGGCCTCGGCGGCTATGCCGCCGGCATTCTGGCGACCCATGCCTTCAATTCCGAACCGCTCTTCGCCGGCATTCCCGGCACGACGTCGATGCCGCTGGTCTGGCTGGTCGCTATCGCGGTGGCCGGCCTCGTCGCGCTGCCGATCGGCGCGATCAGCCTGCGCACCACGGGCGTCTATTTCATCATGATCACGCTCGCCTTCGCGCAGATGATCTACTATTTCGCGATCTCCTGGCCCGCCTATGGCGGCGAGGACGGCCTGTCGATCTATGTGCGGAACGCCTTCCCCGGCCTTAACACCGCACAGCCGCTGCCCTATTTCCTGATCTGCTTCGCCGTGCTCGTCGCGGCGCTTCTCGTCTTCCGCCTCGTCGAAGGGTCGCGCTTCGGCAGCGCCTTGCAGGCGGCGCGGCAGAATGGCGTGCGCCTTGCCGCCGTCGGAATTCCGCCGTTCAAGATCCGGCTCGTGGCCTTCGTGCTGTCGGCGATGATTACCGGCCTTGCCGGCGCGCTCTATGCCGATCTCAACCGCTTCGTCGGCCCGTCCATGCTGTCCTGGCATATGTCGGGTGAGCTGATGGTGCTGATCATTCTCGGCGGCAAGGGGCGGCTGTTCGGGCCGGTTGCCGGCGCCATGATCTTCGTCTGCCTCGAATATGTGCTCGGCGGCATCACCGAGCGCTGGCAGTTCTTCCTCGGCCTCATCCTGCTCGGCATCGTGCTTTTCGCGCGCGGCGGGTTTTTGGGCCTCATTTCGGGAAAGCCGCGCCATGTCTGAGCCCATTCTCGAAATCCGCGATCTCCAAAAGTCCTTCAACGCGCTGAAGGCCACGGATGGTGTCAGCCTTGATCTCCGTCCCGGCCAGATTCATGCTCTGATCGGCCCGAATGGTGCCGGCAAGAGCACGTTGATTCACCAGATCGCCGGTTCTCTGAAGGCCGATAGTGGTACGATCCGCTTTCTCGGCCAGGATATCGGCGGCCTCGACATGACGGCGCGCGCAAGGCTCGGCCTTGCCCGCAGCTTCCAGATTTCCTCGCTCGCCCAGGAGTTCTCCGCGCTGCGCAATGTCATGCTGGCGGTGCAGGCGAAGGCGGACAGCAGTTTCCGGTTCTTCCGGCAGGTCACCAGCGACAGGAGCTTGATCGACCCCGCCATGGCCATGCTGGAGCGCGTCGGTCTCGCCCACCGCGCCCATGTGCCGGCAGCGGAACTGTCCCACGGCGAACGCCGCCAGCTCGAAATCGCCATCGCGCTGGCGCTTCAGCCAAAAGCCTTCCTGTTCGACGAACCGATGGCCGGCATGGGGCCGGAAGGCTCCAAGCAGCTGACCACCTTCCTCGACGGCCTGCGGCATGAAGCACCGATGCTGCTGGTCGAACACGACATGGACGCCGTTTTCGCGCTCGCCGATCGCATCTCGGTACTCGTTTATGGCCGCATCATCGCGACCGGCACGGTCGATGAAATCCGTCGCGATCCCGAAGTCCGCCGCGCCTATCTGGGAGAAGCCGCGTGACCCTTCTTTTCCTCAAGGGCCTCGAAACCTTCTACGGCGCCTCGCAGGCGCTGTTCGGCGTCGATCTCGATATCCGCCAGGGCGAAGTCGTCGCACTGATGGGCCGCAACGGCATGGGCAAGACGACGACGATCAATTCGATCATCGGCCTTGTGCGCCCGCGCGCCGGTGCGATCAGCTTCGGCGGCAAGGCGATCTTCGGCCTGCGGCCGCACCGGATCGCAAGACTCGGCCTTGGTCTCGTACCGGAAGGGCGGCGCTGCTTTCCCAATCTGACGGTGATGGAAAACCTCGTCGCGACCGCCCGCGGCAGCGACTGGACCTTCGAGAAGGTCGTCGATCTATTTCCTCGCCTCGGCGAACGGCGCGATCAATATGCCCGCACGCTCTCGGGCGGCGAACAGCAGATGCTCGCCATCGGCCGCGCGCTGATGACCAATCCGCGCCTTCTCATTCTCGACGAAGCCACCGAAGGCCTCGCCCCCGTCATCCGGCAGGACATCTGGTCGGCGATCCGTAAATTGAAAAGCGCCGGCCAGTCGATCCTCGTGGTCGACAAGACGCTCTCGGAGCTCCTGCCGGTGGCAGACCGTTGCTTCGTGCTGGAAAAGGGCAGGACGGTTTTCGAGGGGGCGCCGGCGGCGTTGACGCCGGAATTGCAGGACCGCTATCTCGGCGTCTGACCCTCAGGCAGCCGGAATGCCGCCCGCAAGAACGGTGGAATAGGCTTCCGCATCGATATTGCCGCCGGAGATGACGCAGACCATGTTGCCGGTCAGATCCGGCCGCGCGATGGCTGCGGCAAGCGACGCGGCCCCCGCACCCTCGGCAACGATCTTGGCTTTCCGGAACAGCAGCCGCATCGCTTCTGTAACCTCAGCAGGGCTGACGGCGATGGCGCCGTCGATCAGGTCCTTCGCGATGGACCAGAGCTGCGGCACCAGCGAGGGGCCGCCGATGCTCTTGATGAAGGAGGGACGGGTCTCGATCGTCACGATCTTTCCGGCTGCAAGCGCTGCGGTGACCGGCGCTGCACTGTCGTCCTCGACGGCGAAGACCCGTACCCGTCCGGATGCGGCCTTTAAGGCGCTGGCAACACCGGTGGTCATGCTGCCGCCGCCATAGGGCGTCAGCACCACGTCCACCTCGGGCAGGTCCTCGACGATCTCCATGCCGATGGAGCCGTTGCCATCGAGCACCGCCTGATCGGTTACCGGATTGATCAGCAGCTCCGGCGCATCCGGCCGGTCCGCGCCGATGATATAGTCCCACCAGGTTTCCGCGCTGATGAAACGCACGTCTCCGCCCAGCGCCCGCACACCCTCGATCTTGGTCTGCGGCGCTCCGCGATACATGTAGGCGACCATTGGCACGCCAGCAAGCCGCGCCGCCCAGGCCATACCATAGGCCATGTTGCCGGAACTGGTGACGGCGACGCCGTTGCGAAGGCTTGCCGGATCGCGCGACAGCACGGCATTGAGGGCAGGTCGCAGCTTGAAGGCGCCGATCGGCGAGAGGGTCTCGAGCTTCAGGAAGATCTGCCGGTCGGGCAGGCCGAGGTCGAGTTTGACGAGCGGGGTGCGGGCGAGGTGAGTGGCTATACGTGCCCGCGCTTGGGCGATCGCGTCGAGGCTGGGGCGGTGTGGTGCGGTCATGGCAAAATCCCCGGATGAAGAACCGCGGGCGTTCGGACCGCCTGCGGCCGAAAAATCAGGTCACGGCCGCACGCACGGCGAAACGGGCATCCTTCCAGGCGCCGGTCGTGAGGATATCCTTGAGGATTTCGACGGCTTTCCACACATCGGCATAGCTGACATAGAGCGGCGTAAAGCCGAAGCGCATGGTGGAGGGGGCGCGGAAATCACCGATGACGCCGCGGGCGATCAGCGCCTGCATGATCTCGTAGGCATGCGGATGGCTGAACGAGACCTGGCTGCCGCGCTTGGTGCGGTCGCGCGGGCTTTCGAGTTCCAGGCCATGCGCCGCGCATTTTGCCTCGACGAGCGCGATGAAGAGGTCGGTGAGGCCGAGGCTCTTTTCACGCAGCGCCGCCATATCGACGTCTTCCCAGATGTCGAGGGCACCCTTCAGTGCCCGCATCGAGAGGATCGGCTGGGTGCCGCAGAGGAAGCGGAGCATGCCCTGGCCGGCCGCATAATTTTTTTCGAAGGCGAAGGGCCGGGCGTGGCCCCACCAGCCGCTGAGCGGCTGGCTGACATGGCCGTGGTGGCGGGTCGCGGCATAGATGAAGGCCGGGGCGCCGGGGCCGCCGTTGAGATATTTGTAGGTGCAGCCAACGGCGAAATCGACGTTCGCGCCGTCGAGATCGACGGGCAGGGCGCCGGCCGTATGGCAAAGGTCCCAGATGACGAGCACGCCGTGGTCATGCGCCTTCTTCGTCAGCGCCGCCATGTCGCGCAGTTCGCCGGACTTGTAGTTGACGTGGTTGACGAGCACCACGGCGACGCTGTCGTTGATCAATTCCTCGATGGTGTTGGCATCGACGCCCTCGAGGCGCAGCGTTCCGCCTGGCCGTGTCGAGAGCACGCCTTCGGCCATGTAGAGGTCCGTCGGGAAGCTGGCACCCTCGCTGACGATGATCGAGCGGTCGGGTCGCAGCGCCATCGCCGCATGCAGGGCCTTGTAGATGTTGATCGAGGTCGTGTCGCAGACGACGGTCTGGCCGGCGGCGGCCCCGATCAGCCGGCCGACGCGGTCGCCCAGCGTCAGCGGCATGTCGAACCAGCCGGCAACGTTCCAGCTGCGGATGAGGTCCTGCCCCCATTCCTGCGTCGCGGCCTGCTGCAATTCGGCGAAGGCGGCCTTGGAGGCGACGCCAAGCGAATTGCCGTCGAGATAGATCAGACCATCCGGCAGGATGAAGCGGTCGCGGAAGGCGCTGAGCGGATCGGCTGCATCCATGGCCTCGACGGCGGAGAAGTCGGGAATGGCAGTCATCGGAAAATCCTATTCACGAACGGTTTCGCGGGCGGGTGAGGGGCCGCGGCTGCGCTTGAGGCTCGGCAGGGCCAGCATGGCGAGCACGAAGAGACCCGTCGCCAGCTTCAGGTCCGGCGGCGGCATGCCGGCGGCAAGGCAGAAGGAGACGAGCTGGTAATAGACGATGGCGCCGACGAAGGGGGCGGCGAGCTGGCGCAGCACACTCTGCTTGCCGACGATCGCCTCGCCGATCATCAGGGCCGCCAGCCCGTTGATCAGGATGCCCAAGCCCATATTGACGTCGGCAAAACCCTGCGACTGCACCATCAGCGCACCGCCGGCGGCGGAAAACGCGCCGGCAAGACCGACGCCGCCGATGGTGGCGAGCCAGACATTGATGCCCTGCGCCTCGGCCATATCAGGGTTGGCGCCGACGGCGCGCACGGCGGTGCCCTTTTCCGTGCGGAAGAAATGCAGGAGCAGCGCGAAGACGATGAGGCCGAAGGCGCCGGCCATCACGATCTTGCTGGCCGGGAAGCCCGGTTGCAGGCCCGGCACCCAGTCGAAGACCGTCGGCGAGCCGAAGACCGAAAGGTTCGAACGTCCCATGATGCGCAGGTTGATCGAATAGAGCATCGTCATCATCAGGATGCCCGCCAGCAGCGTATGGATGCGGAAGCGCAGATGGATGAAGGCGGTGCAGCAGCCGGCGACGAAACCGGCGAGAAGCGCGATGAGGATCGCCGGCAGAGGAGACATGCCGGCCGCCATCAGCACGCCGCAGACGCAGCCGCCGAGCGGAAAGGCGCCCTCGCTCGTCAGGTCCGGAAAGCTCAGCATGCGGAAGGGGATCATGATGCCGAGCACGACGAAGGCGAGGATGAGGCTCTGCGCCAGCGTGACGGGAACGAGCGAGACAAAGCTCGCAAGGGTGTTTTGCAAGAAATCCATGGGTTCTCAGCTCGCCAGAAACATGCGGTCGGTCTTGACGGAGAAATGGCCGATCAGGTCGGGGACCGTGATCGCCGTCTTCTCGGCGCCGGCGATTTCAAGCCGCACGCGGCCGGCATCGAGCATGATGACCCGGTGGCCGAAATCCACGGCGTGCTGCATGTTGTGCGTCACCATCAGCGTGGTGAGTTTGAGCGCCTCGACGGCGCGGATCGTCGCCTGCATGACGATGTCGGCGGTGCGCGGATCGAGCGCTGCCGTGTGCTCGTCGAGCAGAAGCAGTTCCGGCGAGCCGCCGACCGCCATGATCAGCGACAGCGATTGCCGCTGGCCGCCGGAGAGCAGTTCCACGCGGGTGTCGAGCCGGTTTTCGAGGCCGAGGCCGAGCAGCGACAGGCGCTCCTTATAGGAGGCGAGCCGTGCCGGGTTGAGGCCACGGCGCAGCGTGCGCTTGTTGGCGCGAAGGTCCGCAAGCAGCATGTTTTCGGCCACCGTCATCGAGGCGGCGGTGCCCTTCATCGGGTCCTGGAAGACGCGGGCAAGCCGCATGGCGCGTTTGTGGACCGGCATCGCTGTCACGTCGTCGCCGTTGATGACGATCTTGCCGCTGTCGAGCACCAGCGCGCCCGAGATGGCATTGAGCATGCTGCTCTTGCCGGCGCCGTTCGAGCCGATGACGACGCCGAATTCGCCCGTTTCGAGCCGCAGGTTGAGATCGTCGAGGGCGGTCTTCTCGTCCGCCTGTCCCTTGTAGAACACTTTTCGCGCCGACTGGATTTCCAGCATGGGCTTCCCCTTTTTATGGGGTGACGGCGCGCAGGCGCCGTCACCGGATAGACGCGAAGGTCGGATCAGTCGATCAGGCAGCCGCAATCGGCAAGCGAGGCGGGCACCTCG
>NZ_JBLZPK010000040.1:36082-47697 GCF_049199905.1 Shinella sp. M27 | reverse complement strand
TTGATCTTGTCGAGCAGCGCCACGTCGTTGGCCTCGCCCGGATTGTAGGGCACGCCGAAACGCTTGGCGTTCGGCAGTAGCTTGTGGGCGAATTCCATTACGGCGGCGACGTCCTGCAGGTCGGTCGCACCCGTCATGCCGTCGTCACCGGCTTCCCAGGAGGGCACCAGCTTGGCGGCAACCGGATCGGTGACGGCCGAGAAGACAACCGGAATGCCGGAGCCGGCGAGCGCCTTCTTGGCGATCTGCGATACCGGCGTGGTGATCGTGTAGATCAGCTTCGGCTGTTCGGCCTGAAGCTTGGCGATCATCTGCGGCACCAGCGAGGCGTCGAAATTGGTGTGGCTCTCGGTATAGACGACGTCGGTGCCTTCGACGAAGCCGTTTTCGGCCATCGCCTTCTTGAAGCCGGCGATCGATGCGGCAAGCTGCGGGTGTTCGCCGAAATTGGCAATCCCGATGCGGATCGGCTCGGCGAGCGCATTTGCGGCGCTGAGCGCCAGTGCGCCGGCCAGAACCAGTCCCGAAACGAATGACTTAGTAAGCCTGCTCATGAAATCCTCCCAGAGATGACAAGCGGCCGCCGTTCCTCAGCGGCTTGGCGCGGATCATGGCGGCGGCGGAGCGGCTTGTCAAATAATATATATATTTTGATTGCATGGCCAAAAGTATATATATTTGATGCAGAGAATTGCCGGGTGCCAGGGGATCTCGATGCAAGAGCACGAGCAAGCGACCAAGACCGAATCCGCCTATCGCCTGCTGCGCCGCGATATTCTCGCGACGCGGCTGAAGCCCGGTGCGCCGATGAAGCTGAGTGCGCTCCGCGATCGCTACGAACTCGGCTGGACGCCGCTGCGCGAGGCGCTGTCGCGGCTGGAGGCCGAGGGACTGGTGACGGCGATCAGCAATCGCGGTTTTGCCGTCGCGCCGGTTTCCCTCGATGCGCTGGAGGATTTGACGCGTGCCCGCATGGTCGTGGAGATCCCGCTCCTGCTGGAATCGATTGCCAACGGCGACAGCGCCTGGGAATCGGAGGTCGTCACGGCGCATTACCGGCTCTCGCGTTGCAGGCTCGTCGTCGAGACGGCGACGGAGGCCGAAATCGACGAGTGGGACGAACGGCATGCCGCTTTCCATACCGCGCTGATCAGCGCTGCCCGGTCGAATTGGCTGTTGCGTTTCCAGGCCACGGTGTCCGATCAGCTGCGCCGCCATCACCGCTTCCTCAGCCTCGCCCCGGCGCTCCGCGCGGCCGAGGGGAGGACGGAGGGCTATGAGGCGGCGGTCGCCGCCCTTCATGACGCCATGTCGATCGAGCACCATACCGAGCTGATGGAGGCCGCGCTCGACCGGAATGCCGCGCGCGCTCAGGCCCTGATGGCCGCGCATATCGGCCTGACGGTGAATGTTTTCGCCCAGTCCGAGGACGGCGACCGCGCCGAGCCGCATCCGTCCAAATGACGGCGCTGTCCAAGCGCTGCAAACATCTCTAAAAGGCAAGGCGACGGGACAGGAAACGGACCTTTGTTATGACGGGTGACGACGAATTCGCCATCGCGCCGGACTGGCTGGATGGCGAAACCAAGGCCCTCGAGGCGCCGCACGATCACCGGGCCGAGCTGCGTCTCTGGCTGCGTCTGCTCACCTGCTCGACGCTGGTCGAGAGCGAGGTCCGCCGCCGCCTGCGCGAAGAATTCGATTCCACCCTGCCGCGCTTCGACCTGATGGCCCAGCTGGAACGGGCGCCCGACGGCATGGTGCTCGGCGAAGTCTCCAAGCGCATGATGGTCTCGCCCGGCAATATCACCGTCCTCGTCGAGCGCCTGACGGAGAGCGGCCATCTCAGCCGCACGACGCTTCCGACCGACCGCCGCGTGCAGATCATCGCGCTCACCCCCTTCGGCCGCGCCGAATTCGAAAAGATGGCGGCCCGCCATGCCGACTGGATTTCCGACCTCTTCGCCGGCCTCGCACCGGCGGATGGCAGCGTGCTGATGGATGAGCTGGCCAAGCTCAAGCGCTCGATCATCGCCTCGCTTGCCAAGGGCGGCGGTTAGCGAAAAGGCCCATCCGCCCAAAACAATTTTAAGCTTGAAATTTCTCTGAAACGAGTCCACCTTGGTTGCACAGTCCGGAATGCCCGCAAGGCAGCCGCGACACACGCAGCCGGAGCTCGGGAGGAGAACGACATGCGGATCGTCTGTATCGGTGGTGGGCCTGCCGGTCTCTATTTCGCGCTGTTGATGAAGCGCCAGCATCCCGAACATCACGTCACCGTCGTTGAGCGCAACCGGGCTTTCGATACGTTCGGCTGGGGCGTCGTCTTTTCCGATGCCACGATGCAGTCGATGCGCCAGTGGGATCCGGAAACGGCCGAGGCGATTGAAGTCTCCTTCAACCATTGGGACGATATCGAACTGGTCTTCAAGGGTCGCAAGATCCGCACCACCGGCCACGGCTTCGTCGGCATCGGCCGCAAGAAGATGCTCAACATCCTGCAGGAGCGCTGCCTTGAGCTCGGCGTCGAACTGCTGTTCGAGCGCGACGTGCAGGGCGACGAGGAATTCCCGGAGGCCGACCTCATCATCGCGGCCGATGGCGTCAATTCCCGCATCCGCAACAAATATGCCGACGTCTTCCAGCCCGACATGGTCATGCGCCCGAACCGTTATATCTGGCTCGGCACCAACAAGCCGTTCGACGCCTTCACCTTCGATTTCCAGCGCACCGAACACGGCTGGTTCCAGGCGCATGTCTACCGCTTCGACGACACAACCTCGACCTTCATCGTCGAGACGACGGACGAGGTCTTCAAGGCGCACGGGCTGGACAAGATGGACCAGGACCAGTCCATCGCCTTCTGCGAGAAGCTCTTTGCAGAAAGCCTCGACGGCCACGGCCTGATGACCAATGCGCGCCACCTGCGCGGCTCCGCCTGGCTGAATTTCGGCCGGCTGATCTGCGAGAAGTGGAGCCATTTCAACGGCAACAGCCATGTCGTGCTGATGGGTGACAGCGCCCACACCGCCCATTTCGCCATCGGCTCGGGCACCAAGCTCGCCATCGACGACGCAATCGAACTGACCCGCCAGTTCGACCTGATCGGCCATGACAAGGCGAGCATCCCCGCCGTGCTCGCGGCTTACGAGGAGGTGCGCCGCGTCGATGTCGCCCGCATCCAGAATGCCGCGCGCAACGCCATGGAATGGTTCGAGGTGGTCGGCACGCGCTACGCCGATACGCTGGAGCCGGAACAGTTCATGTATTCGATGCTGACGCGCTCGCAGCGCATCAGCCACGAAAATCTTCGTCTACGCGACAAGGAATGGCTCGAAGGTTTCGAGCGCTGGTTCGCCGAGCGGGCCGGTGCGGAGAAGGCGGCAAACGGTGCCGTGCCGCCACCGATGTTCACGCCCTTCACGCTGCGCGGCCTGACGCTCAGGAACCGCATCGTGGTCTCGCCGATGGCGATGTATTCTGCGACGGATGGAATGCCCGGCGATTTCCATCTCGTGCATCTCGGCGCGCGCGCCATGGGCGGTGCCGCCCTCGTTTTCCCCGAAATGACCTGCGTGTCGCCTGATGCACGCATCACGCCAGGCTGCCTTGGCCTGTGGAACGACGAGCAGCAGCAGGCCTTCAAGCGCATCGTCGATTTCGTGCATCACGAAACGCCTGCTAAAATCGGCATCCAACTCGGCCATGCCGGGCGCAAAGGCGCGACGAAGCTTGCTTGGGAGGGCATCGACCAGCCGCTTGCGGAGGGCGCGTGGCCGCTGATCTCGGCCTCGGCCTTGCCCTATCTCAAGCATTCTGAGACGCCGCGTGAAATGACCCGCGAGGACATGGACCGCGTCGTCGCCGACTTCGTGGCGGCGACCGAACGGGCGCGCGACATCGGCTTCGATATTCTCGAACTGCACGCTGCGCACGGCTATCTCTTGTCGAGCTTCCTCTCGCCGCTCACCAACCAGCGCACCGACGACTACGGCGGCGATCATGCGGCCCGCGCGCGCTTCCCGCTCGAAGTGTTCCACGCCATCCGCAAGGTCTGGCCTGAGGACAAGCCGATCTCCGTGCGCCTCTCGACGAACGATTGGCACGAGGGCGGCAACACGCCCGAGGACGCGGCGATCTTCGCCCGCATGTTCAAGGAGGCCGGCGCCGACATGATCGACTGCTCGTCCGGCCAGGTGGTGAAGGAGGAGAAGCCGGTCTATGGCCGCCTGTTCCAGACGCCGTTCTCCGACAAGATCCGCAACGAGATCCAGGTGCCGACCATCGCCGTCGGCGCGATTTCCGAGGCCGACCACGCCAATTCGATTATTGCCGCCGGCCGCGCCGATCTCTGCGCCGTCGCGCGCCCGCATCTGGCCGACCCGTCCTTCGTCATGCACGAGGCAGCGAAGATCGGCTATGACGCCCAGCCCTGGCCGAAACAATATTATTCCGCTCGCGCGCAATATGTGAACAACCTTGCCCGCGCGGCGACGGCTGGCAAGTCATGAGCAAACGGCACGCTTTCATCACGGGCGCCGGCAGCGGCATCGGCAAGGCCATCGCGCTGGCGCTTGCCGCCGAGGGTCACATCGTCAGCCTCGCCGGCCGGCGGGCAGGACCTTTGGAAGCGGTGCGCGACGAGATCCGTGCTGCCGGCGGAGAGGCTTTCGTGCAGGACAGTTTTGATGTGTCGGATGCTACGGCCGTCGAACGCGGCATCGCCGCCGCGATCGCATCGGCCGGCGAGATTGCCGTGTTGGTGAACTGCGCGGGTGAAGCCCCCTCCGCGCCGTTCGAAAAGACCGATTTCGCCCTCTGGCAGCGCGTGCTCTCCATCAACCTCACCGGCGTCTATCTGGTGACGCAGGCCGCACTCGCTTCCGTCCGCCGCGCCGGCAACGGCCGCATCGTCAATGTCGCAAGCACCGCCGGCCTCACCGGCTATGCCTATGTCTCGGCCTACTGCGCCTCCAAACACGGCGTCATCGGCCTGACGCGGGCGCTCGCGCTGGAGCTGGCGCGCAGCGACGTCACCGTCAACGCCGTCTGCCCCGGCTTCACCGATACGCCGCTGATCGACGGCGCGCTCGACACGATCAGCGAGAAGACCGGCCGCTCGCGCGAGGAGGCGCGCGCCAGTCTCGCGCGCTCCAACCCGCAGGGCCGGCTGGTGAGCCCGAGCGAGGTGGCGCACACCGTTTCCTGGCTCGTCTCGGAAGGGGCGAGCGCGATCACCGGCCAGGCCATAGCGGTCGCCGGCGGCGAAATTCTCTGAAGGACGACGACATGACGAACCCCATGCAGGCCAAGCAGCGCCCCTTCAAGAACCATAAGGCGAAGCATTTCCTGTTCGAGACGGATGCCGACGGCCGCGTCGCGACGATCACGCTGAACCGCCCGGATAAGAAGAACCCGCTGACCTTCGAAAGCTACGAGGAACTGGGCGACCTCTTCCGGGCGCTGACGCGGGCCAGCGATGTGCGCGTCGTGGTGCTGACGGGCGCGGCCGGCAATTTCTCCTCCGGCGGCGATGTCTTCGATATCATCAAGCCGCTGACCGAGATGGCGATGCCCGATCTTCTCGCCTTCACCCGGATGACGGGCGAGCTGGTGCGCCAGATGCGCGCCTGCCCGCAACCGATCATCGCCGCCGTCGACGGCATCTGCGCCGGTGCCGGCGCGATCCTCGCCATGGCCTCGGACTATCGTGTGGCAACGCCGGAGGCCAAGACCGCCTTCCTCTTCACCCGCGTCGGCCTCGCCGGTGCCGACATGGGCGCCTGCGGCATTCTTCCCCGCATCATCGGCCAGGGCCGTGCTGCCGAACTGCTGTTCACCGGCCGCGTGATGAGCGCTGCCGAGGGGCACAACTGGGGTTTCTATAACGCCCTGCACCAGCGCGACACGGTGCTCGCCGAGGCGCAAAAGTTTGCCCGCAATCTCGCCGATGGTCCGTGGTTCGCCCATGCCATGACGAAGAAGATGCTCGATCAGGAATGGGCGATGGGCATCGACCAGATGATCGAGGCGGAAGCGCAGGCGCAGGCGATCTGCATGGCGACGGGCGATTTCCGCCGCGCCTTCGAAGCCTTCGCCGCCAAGGCGAAGCCCGCCTTCGAGGGGAACTGACGATGGCGCCGACCCGCGATCACCTCGACTGGCCGTTCTTCGACGAGAGCCACCGCGCCCTTGCGGCCGAACTCGATCGTTTCGTCGCCCGCGGCGGCCTCGACAACGTGGACCATGGCAATGTCGATGCGGCTTGCCGGCAGCTGGTCGCGGCGCTGGGTGCCGCCGGCATTCTCAGCCATTGCGTGCCGAAAGCCTTCGGCGGGGCCAGCGAGGAGATCGACAGCCGGGCGCTCTGCCTGGTGCGCGAAACGCTCGCCTATGCCGACGGCCTCGCCGATTTCGCCTTCGCCATGCAGGGGCTGGGAACGGGCGCGATCAGCCTGTCCGGCTCGCCGGCGCTGAAGGAACTGATCCTGCCGAAAGTGGCGCGCGGCGAATGGCTGTCCGCCTTCGCGCTGTCCGAGCCCGATGCCGGCTCCGACGTCGCCGCGCTGGCCTGCGCCGCGCGGCGCGAGGGCGACCACTTCATCCTCGACGGCGAAAAGACCTGGATTTCCAACGGCGGCATCGCCGATGTCTATACGCTCTTCGCCCGCACCGGGGAAGCGCCCGGCACGCGCGGCATCTCCGCCTTCGTCGTCTTCGCCGGCACACCTGGCTTCAGCATCGTCGAACGCATCAAGACCATCGCGCCACACCCGCTCGCCCGCATCCGCTTCGAGAATTGCCGCATCCCCGCGACGCAGCTGCTCGGCAGCCCCGGCGAGGGTTTCAAGATCGCCATGCGCACGCTCGATATCTTCCGCCCGTCCGTGGCGGCGGCTGCGACCGGCTTTGCCCGCCGCGCGCTCGACGAGGCTGTGGCGCACGCCAAGACCCGAAAGATGTTCGGCGCAACGCTTTCCGATCTGCCGACGGCGCAGAGCACGCTCGGTGAGATGGCAACCGCCATCGATGCCGCCGCACTCCTGACCAGCCGCACCGCCTGGAAACGTGACGTGCAGAAGCAGCCGACGACGCGCGAGGCCGCGATGGCCAAGATGACCGCGACGGAAAACGCCCAATGGGTCATCGACCAGGCGCTGCAGCTGTTCGGGGGCAGGGGAGTGCGCACCGGCGAGATCACCGAGCGGCTCTATCGCGAGATCCGGGCGCTGCGCATCTACGAGGGCGCGACGGAAGTCCAGAAACTCATCATCGGCCGCGAGCTGATGAAAGAAGCGGCACGATAGGAGACGCCATGCACACGATCCTGCAACCTGAAGGCTGGGCGAAGCCCATCGGCTATGCCAACGGCGTGGCGGCGAGCGGCCGCACCCTCTTCGTCGGCGGCCAGATCGGCTGGAACGAGAATTCCGAATTCGTGACCGACGATTTCGTCGAGCAGGTGCGCCAGACGCTGAAGAACGTCGTCGCCGTGCTCGCCGCCGGCGGTGCGGAGCCGCACCACATCACCACCATGACCTGGTATTTCACCGACAAGCAGGAATATCTCGGCAATCTTCGCGGCATCGGCCAAGCCTATCGCGAGACCATCGGCCGGCATTATCCCGCCATGGCCGCCATGCAGGTGGTGGCGCTGGTGGAAGACCGCGCCAAGATCGAAATCCAGGCCACGGCCGTCATTCCCGAATAGGCGAAAAATGCGGTTTTCCGAGAGCGTTTCGGCCTCCAGCCATGACGGCGTGCTCGTCGTCACCATCGACAATCCGCCGGTCAATGCGCTCTCGGCCCATGTCCGGGCGGGGCTGGTCGCAGCCTTGGACCATGCCGCCGGCGCGGCTGACATCGTCGGGATCGTGGTCACGGGCACGGGCCGCACCTTCATCGGCGGGGCCGATATCAAGGAATTCGGCAAGCCGCCGGTCGAACCGATACTTCCTGATGTCATCGAGCGTATCGAGCGCTTCGAAAAGCCCGTCGTCTCAGCCGTGAACGGCGCGGCGCTCGGCGGCGGCTGCGAGGTAGCGCTGGCCTGCCATGGCCGCATCGCCGGTGAAGGCGCGAGCTTCGGCCTGCCGGAGGTGAAACTCGGCCTCGTGCCCGGCGCCGGTGGAACGCAACGCCTGCCGCGCCTGATCGGCCCGGTCGCGGCCATCGACCTCATCGGCACGGGCCGGGCGGTTAAGAGCGCGGAGGCCGTCGCATCGGGCCTTGCCGATGCCGTTGCCGCCGATGCTGTTGCCGCTGCCATCGCCGCCGTGCGGGAAAAGGCCGGACAGCCGTTGCGCCGCACCGGCGCGCTTGCCGTGCCGGCTGCGGACGAGGCCGTCGTCAGTGCGGCCGAGGCGAAGGTCATCGGCAAGAGCCGCGGCCAGACCGCACCCGCCGAGGCCATCCGCCTCGTCAAGGCAGCCGGCAAGCTCGGCCTCGAACAGGGGCTGGCAGAGGAGCGGGCCACCTTCCTGCGCCTGCGCGATTCCCGGGAATCGACCGCCTTGCGACATGTCTTCTTCGCCGAGCGCGCCGCCGGCAAGGTCGATGCGCTCGATGGCATCCAGCCGCGCCGGATCGAAACCATCGGCGTGGTCGGCACGGGGCTGATGGGCTCCGGCATTGCCGTTTCGGCGCTCACCGCCGGTTACCGCGTCGTCGCTCTGGAGCAGAGCGTGGAGGCGGCCGAGAGCGGCCGCGCCCGCATCGCCGGCCTGCTCGACAAGGCCGTCCAGTCAAAGCGCCTCACGCCCGAGATGCGCGATGCCTGTCTTGCCCGGCTGGAGACGACCGCCGAGGCGAAAAATCTCGCGACGGCCGATCTGGTCATCGAGGCGGTCTTTGACGACCTCGCGGTCAAGACGGAGTTGTTCCACAGGCTCGACGGTATTGTCGCACCGCAGGCCATCCTTGCGACCAATACAAGTTATCTCGATCCCGACACCATCGCCGCCGCCACCGCCGATCCGTCCCGCGTGGTCGGCCTGCACTTCTTCTCGCCGGCCAATATCATGCGCCTCGTGGAAGTGGTCGATTGCACGCAAACCGCGCCCGACGTGCTGGCGAGCGCGCTCGCTTTCGTCAAACGTCTCGGCAAGCTCGCCATCGTCTGCGGCGTCACCGAAGGCTTCGTCGGCAACCGCATCTTCTCCGCCTATCGTCGCGAGGCGGAATTCATGGTGGAGGATGGCGCGTTGCCGCAGGAGATCGATGCGGCGATGGAGGCCTATGGTTTCCCCATGGGCTTCTTCGCCGTCAGCGACATGGCCGGTCTCGACATCGCCTGGGCGCGCCGCAAGCGTCAGGCCGCGACGCGCAATCCCGCCGAACGTTACGTCGAGATCGCCGACAGGCTGTGCGAGGCGGGCCGGCTCGGCCGCAAGACCGGGCTTGGCTGGTATGTCTATCCGAACGGTGAGAAAACCGTCGACCCCGCTGTCACCGCTTTGATCGAAGCGGCGCGGGCGGCGAAGGGTACCGTGCCGCGCGCTTTCACGGCAGGCGAGATCATGGAACGGCTTCTGAACGCGATGGCCGGCGAGGGCAGGGCGCTGCTTGCGGAAGGCATTGCCGCGCGCGCCAGCGATATCGATCTGGTGATGATCAACGGTTACGGCTTTCCCGCGCACAAGGGCGGGCCGATGTTTGCCGCCGGCCTCATCTCCTAGGAGGATGGCGGCCGACGGCGGAACGCGGCACACAGGAGCGGACAACAGCGTTCTGCAAAGGGTGCCGCCCATGACTGCCTATCCGATCGACCTGATCCGCGCTTCCTTCCCCGCTCTGGAGGATTCGCGCACCGCCTATCTCGACAATCCCGCCGGAACGCTCGTTCCCAAAACGGTGATCGACGCCGTGGCCGGGGCGATGGCGACGGCCTCGTCCAATCTCGGCGGGCGCTTTGCCGCTTCGCAGCGCGCGGATGCCACCTGGCGCGCCGCGCATGATGCGGCGGCGGAGTTCGTCAACGCCGCCTCCTGGCAGGAGATGATCATCGGCCCGAACATGACGACGCTCGCCTTCCAGATGGGGCGTGTCATCGGCAGCACGCTTTCGCCCGGCGACGAGGTCATCGTCACGCGCATGGATCATGAAGGCAACGTCTCGCCGTGGCTTGCCATGGCCGAGGCCTACGGGCTGACGGTGAAGTGGCTGCCCTTCAACAAGGAGACCTGGCGCATCGAGCCGGAGGACCTTGCGGCCCTTCTGACGCCGCGCACGAAATTCCTTGCGCTCAACTACGCCTCGAACATGACCGGCAGCATCAACGACGTCGCCGCGCTGACGGCCTTGGCCAAGGCGGCCGGCGCGCTCGTCTGGATCGATGCGGTGCAGCTTGCGCCCCACCATTTGCCGGATGTGCAGGCGATCGGCTGCGATTTCCTCGTCTGCTCGTCCTACAAGTTCTTCGGCCCGCATCTCGGCGTGCTCTGGGGGCGCGGCGACCTGCTGCGCGCGCTGCCGCCGCATCGTGTGCGCTGCCAGAGCGACGACATTCCGGATCGCTTCTGCACCGGCACGCCGCAGACCGAGCTTCTCGCCGGCCTCACCGCGACGATCGATTATCTGGCATCGACAGGCGAAGCGACCGGCAGCACGGGCACGCGGCGCGAAAAGATGGCCGGCGCCTATCAGGCGTTCGATGCCTATGAGGCGGGCCTGACGCGCCGGTTGATCGGCGGGTTGACGGCGCTGCCGGGTGTCCGGCTGGTCGGCATCGCCAATCCCAATCTTTTCGCCCATCGCGTGCCGACGATCTCCTTCACGCATGACCGCGTCTCGACGCATCGTTTCGCCGAAGCGCTGGCGGCAGAGGACATCAATGTCTGGTCCGGCCATAACTACGCGCTGGAGCCGGCCCGCCATCTCGGCCTTTCCGAAGAGGAGGGCGTGGTGCGCATCGGTATCGCGCACTACAATTCCGCCGAGGAGATCGAGCGCACGCTTGCGGCGGTCGGCAAGCTTGTGGCGTGAGGACGGTTGGCGTAAAGGGGTATAAGTAGCCGTTTTCCTTCGGGAATTTTGCAGATGGAACCATGACCGAAACCGCCAGCTGGATAGAGCCCTTCGCCCATGCGCTCGACCGCTACGACCAGCCGGACAGCGTGTCGGCGTTGTTGGCGGCCATCGGCTCGGTCGCACGGTTCCATCTGGCGCTCTCGGTGGTGCATCGCAAGAACGGCGGGCCGAGCTACGTGTTCGACACGTTCTCCGGCCCCAAGGCCAAGCGGGCGGTGCAACTCTTCATCGCCGGCACCTACCTGCTCAATCCGTTCTACAACGCCTATCTCGCCGGCCTGCCGGCGGGCATCTACCTGATCCGGGACTTGGCGCCCGACGAGTATCTCGGCTCCGACCTCTATCGCGGCCTCGATATCCGCCGCCATGAGGACGAGGAGCTTGGCTATCGCACGCATGGCTGGCCCGAGGGCATGGAGGAGCTGCTGATCGCCATGGACCTGCCGGGCGGCGAAATGGCGGAAATCAGCCTGTCGCGCATCCGCAGCGAAGGCGGTTTCGACGCGGCGTCCATCGCCCGCCTGCGCGAGGCGCATCCGCTGATCGCGGCGATCTTCCGGAGGCTCTGGGCGCATCTGTCGCGCAAC
>NZ_JBLZPK010000040.1:0-35845 GCF_049199905.1 Shinella sp. M27 | reverse complement strand
CTTGAGCCGAGGATCCACACATCCGCGCCGTCTTGCTTGTCGTCTGGATCCTCGGCTCAAGGCCGAGGATGACGTTGGTGGTTGGGCAGGCGTCTTGCCTACCGGTTTGAGGCGAGGATGTTCGCCTCCTTTCCCGTCAGTTCTTCAGGTTTTCGCGGATGGCGGCGGAGATGGCGGCGAGGCCCTTGCTCAGCTCGTCCTCGGTCGGCCAGGCATAGCCGATGCGGAAATGCCGGTCGTCCTGCTCGAACCAGCTGCCGCGGCCGACATAGGCCTGGTGGCGGCTGTAGAGGCTTTCGTGGAAGCCGGCGAGATCGACATTGGCCGAGGGCACGATGCGCGGGAAACAGACGCAGCCGCCCGACGGCTCGATCCACTCGACGAGCGGTTCGGCGGCGATCCAGTTCTTCACGATGGCAAAGGCGCTGGCGATGCGGGCATTGTTGAAGGCGAGCCACGCATCGCGCTGGCTGAGCGCGACATAGGCGATGTACTCATCCACCGTGCTGCCTGAAATGCCGATCTGCTCGCGCGCGGCAAGGAAGGTTTCCATGAGGTCTGCATCGCGGGTGATCAGCCAACCGATGCGGATGCCGGGAATGCCGTAGGTCTTGGAGAGCGAGGACACGCTGATCACTCGATCCGACAGGCTGGCGGCGACGGGAAGCATCGTGCCTGATGTCATCTCGCGATAGGTTTCGTCGAACAGCAGGCGCGTGCCCTTGCGCTCGATAAGCGCGACCAGCGCCTTCAGTTCGCGCTCGGAAATCATCACGCCGGTCGGGTTGTGCGGATAGGTGACGGAGACATATTTCGTCTCCGGCCGGATCGCCGCCTCGATCGCCTGGAGGTCGAGCCTGTAGCCGGTCTCGAAGGTCAGATCGACGATGGTCATGTCGGCGCCGATGGTGCGCGGCGTTTCCAAATTCGTCGCATAGTTGGGCCTGACCACGACGATGTGGTCGCCGGCCTCCAGCATCGAGGTCGCGATGATGAAGAGCGCGCCCGCCGCACCCGCCGTGACCAGCACGTCGTCAGCCGCCAGGCCTTCGCCCGTGCCGGCGATCAGGCCGCGCAGGTCCGGCGCACCGCGATGGTCGCCATAGCACAGCAGGATGTCGTCCAGCCTGAGGTTCAGCTCACCCAGACGACGGTCGGCGACCGAGCTTTCCGAGAGATTGTAGCGGATCGTGTCGTAGCCGAGCTGCTCGGGGGATTCCAGCTCGATGGGCATGCGGACATATTTCATGGGGCTCTCCTCTGGCCTGCATGTCAAAGGGCTAGATCAACCTGCTGTCACATTCCATCCACCCCGAGGGTGATGGCGGTCGTCATTTTCGGTGTGACCGGCATCATCCTTCGGGTGGATTTCCTCCCCCCTCCTGGCAGCGCATCGTTGCCCATCGGCGGAGTGAGGACCGTCGTCAAAGAGCCAACAACGAAGGGGAATGCCATGAAATTCGTGACCGGTCTGTTGTCCGCCGCAGTCGTCAGCTTGACGGCGGCTGCCATGCCCGCCCAAGCCGAAACGCTGCGCGTCGGCATGGAATGCACCTACGCGCCCTTCAACTACCGCACGCCCGAGGGCGAGATGGCCGGCTACGACGTTGACGTCGCCAAGGGCATTGCCGAGCGCATCGGCGTCGAACTCGATTATGTTTGCCAGGAATGGGACGGCATGATCCCGGCGCTGCTCGCCAGCAAGTTCGACCTGATCGTCGCCTCCATGTCGATCACCGAGGAGCGCAAGCAGAAAATCGATTTCTCTGTTCCCTACCGCGTCTCGCTCGGCCGTATCCTCGGCTCCAAGGACGCCGCGCTGAAACTGTTCGACGCGGACGGCAAGCCGATCCCGGAGGCCTTCAATGGTCTGCGTTTCGGCGTGGAGCGCGCTTCCACTTATGCGAAATGGGTGGAGGCCAAGCTGCCGGGCGCGGAAATCGCGCTGTATGACGGTGCCCAGCCCATGCTGCTCGACCTGCAGAACGGCCGCATCGACATCGCCATCACCAATCCCATGAAGGCCTATCTCGACTTCCTCAGCAAGGAGAACGGTGCCGGCTTCGAATTCGTCTCGCCGCCGATCGACGAGGTCGAGTATTTCGGTCCGGGCGTTGGCGTCGGCCTGCGCAAGGGCAATGACGAACTGCTCGCCAAGATCGACAAGGCGCTCGAGGAGATGATCAAGGACGGTTCGCTGGAAAAGTACAGCCTGAAATACTTCCCCTTCTCCATCCAGCCGGCAAACTGGAAGGGTGTGGGCCAGTAAGCATGACCTCCGGGCGTCGCGTCAGACGCGGCGCCCGATCTGCATGACGAATATGGAGGTAGGGCATGTCGGTCCTCGACGGCTGGTGGGACGATTTCTTCTTCGGCCTGATGACGGTGTTGCAGGTCTTTTCGGTGTCGCTGGTGATCGCCGTGGTCTGCGGCCTTCTCGGCGCCTCGGCAAAGCTGTCCAAAAGCCGCATCCTGCGCGGCATCGCCCAGGGCTACACCATCGTGTTCCGCGGCGCGCCCGAGCTGCTGGTGCTGCTGCTGTTTTATTTCGGCATGGCGATCGCGCTCACCAAGCTGGTGCAGTTCGTCGATCCCTCGGTGAAGTTCATCGATCTGCCGCCGTTCTGGGCGGGTTCCATCGCCATCGGCCTGATCGTCGGCGCCTATATGACAGAGACCTTCCGCGGCGCCTTTCTCGGCGTCGATCGCGGCCAGGTCGAGGCGGCGCGGGCGCTCAGCCTCAAGCGCCATCAGATCTTCCGCTATGTGCGCCTGCCGCAGATGTGGCGGCTGGCTTTGCCGAATTTCGGCAATCACATGCTCTCCATCATGAAGGACACGGCGCTCGTTTCGATCATCGGGCTGGAGGAAATCCTCTTCGTGGCCAAGATGGCGAACTCGCTCATCCACCGCCCCTTCCTGCTCTACATGACCGTCGCCGTGATCTATCTGGCGATGACCACGGTCATCACGCTCGCCGTCGGCTGGCTGGAGCGGCGCGCCAACCGTCATCTCAGAGGTGCCCGATGAGCTTCGATCTCTCGCTGATCGCCACCAGCCTGCCGAAAATCCTGCAGGGACTGGGGCTGACCCTCAATCTTCTTGCCGTTTCCACCCTGTTCGGCCTGATCCTCGCCGTCGGCATCCTGCTGATGCGGCTGTCGCGGCGGGCATGGCTTTCCTGGCCCGCCAAGGCCTATATCTACTTCTTCCGCGGCACGCCGCTGCTCGTGCAGCTCTTCGTCATCTATCACGGCCTGCCGCAGTTCGGCTTCATCCGGCAGAGCATCCTCTGGCCGATCCTGCGCGAGCCCTACTGGTGCTCGGTCATCGCGCTGTCGCTGAATACGGCGGCTTACGTCTCGGAAATCCTGCGCGGCGGCGTGCTCGGCGTCGACAAGGGCTTCGTCGAGGCGGGCAAGGCGCTCGGTCTTTCCAAGTTCCAGCGCACGACCCGCATCACCGCTCCGCTCGCCGTGCGCCTCGCGCTGCCCGCCTACAGCAACGAGATCGTCTCGATGCTGAAATCGACCGCGCTCGCCTCCACCGTCACCCTGATGGAAATGACGGGTGTCGCCCGCACCATCGTGGCCGATACCTTCGCTCCCTACGAGATCTTCATCGCCGCGACGATCATCTATCTCGTGCTCGTCTGGATCATCCAGACCGGCTTCACGCTGATCGAGACCTATGCGAACCGCCATGTGAGAAAGACCTGATGGCCGATATCATTGTCCTGGAAAAGATGAACAAGTTCTACGGCACCTATCACGCGCTGAAGGACGTCAATCTCACGATCGCCAAGGGCGAGAAGGTCGTGGTCTGCGGTCCCTCGGGTTCGGGAAAATCCACCATGATCCGCTGCATCAACAGGCTCGAGGAGCATGACAGCGGCCGCATCATGGTTGCCGGCGAGGAGCTGACCGACGACGAGAAGAAGATCGATCTCGTGCGCCGCGAAGTCGGCATGGTGTTCCAGAGCTTCAACCTCTTCCCGCACATGACCGTGCTGGAAAACCTGACGCTCGCGCCGCGCCTGGTGCGCAAAATGGCGACCGCCGAGGCGGAAGCCGTCGCCATGAAATATCTCAACCGCGTGCGCATTCCCGACCAGGCGCACAAATATCCCTCGCAGCTTTCGGGCGGCCAGCAGCAGCGCGTCGCGATCGCCCGCGCGCTCTGCATGAACCCGGAGGTGATGCTGTTCGACGAGCCGACCTCGGCGCTCGACCCGGAAATGATTTCCGAAGTGCTCGACGTGATGACCGATCTTGCACGCGAGGGCATGACGATGGTCTGCGTGACGCACGAGATGGGCTTCGCCCGCTCCGTCGCCGACCGCATCGTCTTCATGGACCAGGGCGAGATCGTCGAAGTCTCCACCCCCGCCGAATTCTTCGCAGCCCCCAAGTCCGAGCGTGCCCGCACCTTCCTCGGACAAATCCTTGCCCATTGAGAAACGCCATGACTGTTAGCACCGAAACCTTCCTCGCCTTCGCAGAAAAGATCGCCGACAGTTCCCGCGCCCTGCTTCTGGCCGCCGCCGAAGAGGCGCCCCGCGTTGATCTGAAACAGGATGCGAGCTTCGTCACCGCCACCGACCGCGCGGTGGAAGCCCGGCTGCGCGAACAGATCCGCGCCGCTTTCCCGGACCACGGCATCATGGGCGAGGAATATGGCAGCGAGCGGCTGGATGCCGAATTCGTCTGGGTGCTCGACCCGATCGACGGCACCGCCGCCTGGGTGGCTGGCATTCCCGTCTATGGTACTCTGATTTCGCTGGCGCATGGCGGCAAGCCTTTGCTCGGCGTCATCGACCTTCCCGCCACCGCCGAGCGCCTCACCGGTATTTCCGGTCAAGGCGCCTGGCACAACGGCAAGCCGATCCGCTGCCGCAAGGGCACCGCACTTGCCGATGCCTACATGACCTCCTCCAACCCGCGCTTCGTACCAGACGCCGACCGTGCGCCCTTCGCACGGCTCGACAATGCCGTGCAGTTCACGCAATACGGCGGCAGCTGCTACAGCTATGCCTGCCTGGCGCGCGGCCGTACGGACCTTGCCGTCGATGCCGGTTTCGACGCCTATGACCTCTTTGCCCCGACCGCCATCATCGAAGGCGCAGGCGGCATCGTCACGGACTGGCAGGGTGGTCCGCTCGATCTCGGCTGGAAGGGCTGCGTCATCGCGGCGGGCGATCCGGCACTGCATGCGCAGGCGCTCAAGGTGCTTGCCGCAGGCTGAAGCCCGAGGCGGAACAAAGCGCTGCCCAGTGCAGTTCGGCTCCATCATTCAAAACCGATGGAGCAAAGCAATGGGCGACCGCAAACAAGCCTCTCGTGAAGACGATTTCCGGGATTACGAACAGCGCGACACCCGCGACGGCTGGCCCTATGCGGACAGCGATGGCAGTGGGGCGGGCAGGAACGCGCCCTACGGCACTACGGGCGCCAATCTCGAGCAGTCGGACAACAACGGCATCGAGATTTCCGGCGATCCCGAACTGCGGGACGTCGATGGCGCCCCGCTGCCGTTCTCAGACGACGAGGCGAACACGATTGCCGACGACGACCTTGAGGAGCGCATCGCGCAATTGCTTGAAGAGGACGGGCGGTTCGATCTCGATTCTCTGGAAATCACGATTCGCGGCGGTATTGCCGATCTCGATGGTTCCGTCGATGGCGAAGAAGACCGCCGTCGCCTGATCGGCCTTGTCCGCCGGGTGAAAGGCGTGCGCGCGGTCACGGCCGAGAACCTCATGACGCGCGGCGTCGATAGTCACATGCCGCGGGATATGGACGAATAGACATACGGATGAAATGCTGCCGGCCCGGCATTGACTGTCGGGTCGGCCTCGTTCGTCGAGAGCGCCGTGCGTGTGAACAAAGAACGCTTCTAGTGAACGGTGATTGCGATATTCGCGTCGTAGGCGGCAGCCAGGAAGGCGTCGCGCACATCCTCGTCCTCCACGTCGCCATCAAGCGCATCCGCGCAGATGCGGATGGCATTGAAGAAGGCGTCACCGTGTTGCTTCGGCCAGAATTCCAGGAGGTAGGCGGCCGCCTCGAGGGAGCTGCGCACGACCACGAAGGATTGCGCTTCGTCGTTGGTTACCACGACGGGCATCGGCCAATTGTGAGCGTTTTCCATGACGAACCTCCTTCCGGTGTTCTTCCCATACAATCAGGGATGGCGAAAAAAGTTCCATGCGCTGCGGTGCGCAAATCCTTTTCTTGACAAGGCAGGATGGAACATATAGTGAACAAATATGAAGAAATCGCTGCAGCAACGCTTGGCCATCCTGTCGGATGCGGCCAAATACGATGCCTCCTGCGCGTCGAGTGGAACCGTCAAGCGCGACTCCGTGGTATCAGGCGGCCTCGGCTCGACAGAAGGGGCGGGGATTTGCCATGCCTATGCGCCGGACGGGCGCTGTATTTCGCTTCTGAAAATCCTGCTCACCAATTTCTGCATCTTCGATTGCGCCTATTGCATCAACCGTTCGTCGAGCAATGTGGAGCGCGCCCGCTTCACGCCGGACGAGGTTGTCTGGCTGACACTGGAATTCTATCGGCGCAACTATATCGAAGGCCTGTTCCTCTCGTCCGGCATCATCCGCTCGCCGGATCATACGATGGGCGAGATGGTGAAGGTGGCGAAGGATCTGCGGGTGGTGCACGGCTTTCGCGGCTATATCCATCTCAAATCGATCCCCGACGCGTCGCCGGAACTGATCGAGGAAGCGGGGCTCTATGCCGATCGCCTGTCGCTCAATATCGAATTGCCGACGGACGCCGGGATCGGCCGTTTCGCGCCGGAGAAGCGTCCTGAAGGCATCCGCCGCGCCATGGGAGACCTGCGCCGCAAGATCGAGGCGGCCGGCGAGCCGACCTTGCAGACCAAGCGCCGAAAACGCTTCGTGCCGGGCGGCCAGAGCACGCAGATGATCGTGGGTGCCGATGGCGCCGACGATGCGACCATCCTGAAGACGAGCGCCCGGCTCTATGGCAGCTACGGCCTGAAGCGCGTTTATTATTCCGCCTTCAGCCCCATTCCGGATGCCTCGCGTGCGCTGCCGCTGATCAAGCCGCCGCTGGTGCGCGAACATCGGCTTTACCAGGCAGACTGGCTCTATCGGTTCTACGGGTTCGGCGTCGACGAGATCACCGCCGCGACCGGCGGCATGCTTGATCTCGATATGGACCCCAAGCTTGCCTGGGCGCTCGCCAACCGGCAAGATTTCCCCGTCGACGTCAACAGGGCGGGGAAGGAGACCCTGCTGCGCGTGCCGGGCTTCGGCACGAAGACGGTCGATGCCATCCTCTCCAGCCGCCGTTTCCGCCGCCTGCGGCTGGAAGATCTGGCGCGGCTTAGCGTTTCCGTGCGCAAGGTGAAGGCGTTCATCGAGGCGGAGGGTTGGATGCCACTGAAGCTCGCCGACCGCGCCGACTTGAAGACGCTCTTCGCGCGCAAGCCGGAACAGCTTTCGTTGCTGTGATGTGGACGATCCCGCTTCTCGCCCGCGGTGATTTTTCCGAATGGCGCGATGCCGCCCGCGCGCTTGCCACAGCCGGCGTCTCGCCGCGCGAGGTGGACTGGCGCATCCAAGGCGACATAGAACTCTTCGAGGCCAGCACATTGCCGGAGCTGCCGGTGCCTGATGCCGCCGCACCCCCGCTCGTGGTGCCGCAGGCCTTCCTGCCGCTTGCCGAGGCCGTCGTCTGCCACACGGATCCGGGGCGTTTCCATCTGCTCTATCGCCTGCTCTGGCGCCTGCAATCCGACCGGCGTCTGCTGGAACTGACGGCGGACAAGGATGTCGCCTGGGCGCGGCTGCTGGCCAAGAATGTCGCGCGTGACAGCCACAAGATGACGGCCTTCGTGCGGTTCAAGGAAATCGCAGGGGAGGTGGAAGGCCGCCGACGGTTTTTCGCCTGGTTCGAGCCGACGCATTTCGTCGTCGCGCGCACCGCGCCGTTCTTTCGCCGCCGCTTCGCCGATATGGACTGGATCATCGCAACGCCGAAGGGCACGGCGAGCTGGAATGGCGAAAGCCTGATCGCCGACATGCGGCCGGGCGAGGATCCTGGCCACGGCGATCCCACGGACGCGCTCTGGCGCACCTATTATGCCAGTATCTTCAATCCGGCGCGGCTGAAGACCAAGGCCATGCAGGCGGAGATGCCAAAAAAATACTGGCGCAACCTGCCCGAGGCGGCCCTCATTCCCGAACTGATCGCCAATGCGGAGGCCAATGTGCGCGCCATGGCCGAGCGTGCTGCCAGCGATCCGCCGGCCTTTCACTACCGGCTTCAGGATTCGGCACAGGCAATGCCGGCCGCCGGTTTTGCTGACGTGGGCACACTGGGAGGCCTGCGTGAAGAGGCCCGGCGCTGCACGCGCTGCCCGCTGCATTGCACGGCGACGCAGACCGTCTTCGGCGAAGGGCAGGAGGCGGCGACGATGATGATGGTCGGCGAGCAGCCGGGCGATCAGGAAGACCTTGCCGGCCGTCCCTTTGTCGGCCCGGCCGGAAAAGTGCTGGATGGCGTGCTGAAGGAGGCCGGCCTTGCGCGCGAAACGCTTTACCTCACCAATGCCGTCAAGCATTTCAAATATCAGCCGCGCGGCAAGCGCCGAATCCACGAGAAGCCGAACCGGGGCGAGATCGATCACTGCCGCTGGTGGCTGACGAAGGAAATCGAACTCGTCAAACCCAGGATCATCGTGGCCCTGGGCGCCACTGCCCTCTATGCGCTGACGGGGGAGCGGCGCCCGCTCAGCCAGGTGCGCAGCCAACCCGTGGCGATGGAGGATAATGTCGTGCTCTACCCAACCATCCATCCTTCGTTTCTGCTACGTCTGCCCGATGAGGCCGAACGCCGGCGCCAGCATGCCCTCTTTCTCGAGGACATCAGGGATATCGGTCATCTGGCGAAGAGCTTTTCGGGCTAGATCTGGATTTGGTGCCGCTTGAAATCCGTCCGTGACACCACGCCGGAAAGGCGGCTCTGGCGGTCGAGCACGGCGAGGCGACGCAGGTGCAACGACTGCATGTTGGCGAGCACAATGGCGGGATCCTCGTCGTCATAACAATAGGTGATGTTGGTGGTCATGATGTCGGAGACCTTGGTGACCTCGGCGTTAAGGCCCGGAGCGACGGCGCGCAGGATGATGTCGCGGTCCGTCAGCGTGCCGACAAGGCCGCTGGCATCGGCAACCGGCAGAAAGGCGATATCCCACTCCGCCATGAGGCTCGCGGCATAGTGCAACGCCTCCTCCGGGCGGACGAGGTGAACGTTGCGCGTCATGATGTCGCCGATATGCATGAGGACCTCTCGAAAATCATTTCGGTAGGAACAGCCGAAGGCACTTTTGGTTCCGAAATCCGCTGTGTCCTGTCGAAGGCGATGGATATCCACGGGCCGGCCTTGCCACGCGATGCAAAGCCGTAGATCGCCTCGCCCGGCAAGGCGGGCGGCGCTCCGCTCGCCTCCATCAGATTGGCGCGAAGGAGAAGCGTTCCGCCGGGCGAACGCCAGTCGATCGCGACGATGCCGTCCTCGGCAGTCAGGATATGCGGTTCGATGGGGCTGGTCTTCAGAAGCGGCGCGATATGCCGCTGCCGCAGGCCGATGAGGTCGCGGATGAAAGCCATCTGTTGCCGGCCCTCAGGCGTGTCGGCGCGCGACCAGTCGAGCTTGGAGCGCTCAAAGGTTTGGTCGGAAAGCGGATCGGGCAGGTCCGAAAGGGCCCTGTCATCGGGCAGACCGCCGAATTTCTCCGCTTCCGCCTCCCGTCCGGCCTTTATCGCGCGGGCAAGCTCGCCCTCGAAATCGGCAAAAAACTGGAAGGGCTGCTCCTCACCGTACTCGTCACCCATGAAGAGAAGCGGCACCGGCGGAGACAGCATCAGCAGCGCCGTCATGACCTTGAGCAGATCGGGGTCGGTCTGGCGCGCCAGCCGGTCGCCGAAGGCGCGGTTGCCGATCTGGTCGTGGTTTTGCAGGAAGTTGATATTGACGTCGGGCGGGAGCGGATCCTGCGGCGCCGGGCCGACGCGATCCTTGCCGCGGTCTGCACGCACGAAACCCTTGGCCGTGGCCTCGCGAAGCGTGCCGATCGTATCGTCGAGGAAGTTCTCGTAATAGCCACCCGTCTCACCGGTCGCGATGACGTGCAGGGCATGGTGGAATTCGTCGTTCCAGCCGGCGGTGTAATGTCTGACGATGCCGCCGTCGCGGTTGAGCAGGCTCTTGCGGCTCTGCAGGTCCTCTACGGCGAGGTGAATGTGCCGGCCGGGGGCTGCCGCCCGCACGGTTTCCGCAAGCTCGATCAAAAGATGCGTCTCGCTCTCGTCCTCGATCTGCTCCGTCGCATCGAGCCGCAACCCGTCGAAACGGTAATCGACGATCCATTGCAGGGCATTCTCGATGAAGTAGCGGCGCACGGCCGGTTCGCCGAAAGCGATCGCCGCGCCCCAGGGCGTGTGCCGCTCGGGGTGGAAGAAATCCGGTGCGATGCGCGGCAGCATATTCCCGACGGGGCCGAAGTGATTGTAGACGACGTCGAGCAGCACCATCATGCCCTGGCCATGCGCCGCATCGATGAGCGCCTTCAGATCATCCGGCGTGCCATAGGCGGGATGCGGTGCATGGAGCAGCACGCCGTCGTAACCCCAGCCGCGCCGGCCGGCGAAATGGGCGACGGGCATGAGCTCGATGGCGGTGATGCCGAGCGCCCGAAGATGCGGCAGGCGGTCGATTGCGGCGCGGAACGTCCCCTCGGGCGTGAAGGTGCCGATATGCAGTTCGTAGAGAACCGCCTCGGCCCAGGCGCGTCCCTTCCATTCGGCATTCTGCCAGGTATAGGCGTCATGATCGACGACAAGCGAGGGGCCGTGCGCGTCATCCACCTGGGCGTGGGCGGCGGGGTCCGGCAGCGTCGTGCCGTCTCGAAGGCGAAAGGCATAGCGGTCGCCGGCCTTTGCGCCTGTCGTCAGGCGGTGCCAACCATCGTCCATACGCTGCATGGGGATTTCGCGGCCCTCGACCAGAAGCGTGACGCTCTCCTGCGCCGGTGCCCAGAGGCGGAACGTGGCGCCGCCATCCTTCTCCAAAACCGGTCCCCAACTGCGCTGCGTCATCAATGGCTCCTTCATCCGCTTCCTCTGCCGTTCGACAGGAGCGGAACCGGGCGGGCGGCAAAATGTTCCGGAACAAACAGCGTCTTTTCGCGTTGCATCATCGCATTTTCGCGCCCTGAAAAACGGTCCGGTGGAGAACCGTAGGGTGTGATTGCGCAATCGCTGCAGCCTTTCGCAGCTCTATCCGGGGAGGCCATTTGCTCGCTCGAAGGGGACGCATTTCATGAGCTATTCTTTTTCCGAACTCGACTTCATGAAGCCGGAGCTTGGCGCCGAATTCACCGGCGACGGCACGCATTTCGCTGTGTTTTCCGCCCATGCGGAGCAGATGGAGCTGTGTCTGTTTTCTCCCGACGGGAAGGAAGAGACGGCGCGCCTTGCTTTGCCCAAGCGCGAGGGCGACATCTGGTCGGGTTATATAGCCGGCCTGAAACCGGGCACCGTCTACGGCTACCGGGCGCACGGCCCCTACGATCCGAAGGCCGGCCACCGCTTCAATCCGAACAAGCTGCTGCTCGATCCCTATGCCAAACAGGTGCTCGGCGAAATCCAGTGGGATGACGCGCTCTATGGCTACAAGATCGGCGACAAGGCGGAGGATCTGTCCTTCGACGAGCGCGACAGCGCCCCCTTCATGGTCAAGGGCGTGGTGCAGGACCCGGATTTCGACTGGGCGGGCGATGCGGCCATCCGCCGGCCCTGGACCGACACGATCATCTACGAAGCCCATGTGCGCGGCATGACGATGACGCACCCCGGCGTGCCGGAGGAACTGCGCGGCACCTTCATGGGCATGGCGAGCGATGCGATCATCGAGCATCTCGTCGATCTCGGCATTTCGGCCATCGAGCTCCTGCCGATCCAGTATTTCCCCGATGACCGCTACCTGCTGGAAAAGGGCTTGCGCAATTACTGGGGCTACCAGACGCTCGGCTTCTTCGCGCCGCAGCCGCGTTTCCTCTCCGGCAAGGCCATCACCGAATTCAAGACCATGGTGAAGCGGTTCCATGCCGCCGGCATCGAGGTCATCATGGACGTGGTCTATAATCACACGGCCGAGGGGTCGGAGCGCGGCCCGACGCTCAGCTTCCGCGGTCTCGACAATCTCAGCTATTACCGCCTGTCGCCGGACGATCCGCGCCACTCCTACGATACGACGGGTACCGGCAACACCGTCAACATCGCCCATCCCATGGTGCTGCGCATGGTACTGGACAGCCTGCGCTACTGGGTCGGCGTCATGCATGTCGATGGGTTCCGCTTCGATCTGGCGAGCACGCTCGGCCGCACGCGCCATATCGAATTCGACCGTGACGGCGCCTTCTTCGATGCCATCAGGCAGGATCCGATCCTGTCGGGCGTCAAGCTCATCGCCGAGCCGTGGGATGTCGGCGACGGCGGCTATCAGGTCGGCGGCTTCCCCTATCCGTTCCGCGAATGGAACGACAAATACCGCGACGACGTGCGCCGCTTCTGGAAGGGCGACGGTGGGCTGGTCGCCGGCCTTGCCTCGCGCCTCACGGGCTCCGCGCCGCAGTTCAACCATTCCGATCGCGGCTCGACGTCGTCCGTCAATCTGATCAGCGCCCATGACGGCTTCACCCTGATGGACACCGTCTCCTATGACGGCAAGCACAACGAGGCGAATGGCGAGGAAAACCGCGACGGCCATTCCGACAACCATTCGCACAATCTGGGTGCGGAAGGGGTGACCGACAACGCCGACATCATCGCCGCCCGCGACCGCCGCCGCCGCAACATGATCGCGACGCTGATGCTGAGCCAGGGCGTGCCCATGCTGCTCGGGGGCGACGAACTCGGCAACAGCCAGAACGGCAACAACAACGCCTACTGCCAGGACAACGAGATCGGCTGGACGGACTGGAGCGGGCTCGATGATCCCTTCCTGAATTTCTGCAAGGGGGCCGTCGCCTTCCGCAAGGCTCATCCTGCGCTGCGGCAGGAGCGTTTCCTGACGGGCGATGCGGCGGAAGACGGCTCGATCGAGATCGCCTGGTACAAGCCGGACGGCAGCTTCATGAGCGATGCCGCCTGGAAGGACGGCAATCTGCGCGCCTTCGGTCTCTTCCTCTCGAAGCCCGGAAACGGCGAAGGACCGGATCAGCTCTTCGTCGTCTGCAATGCCGGCGGCGATTGCACGATGACCCTGCCTTCCGTGAACGGCATTGCATCGTGGAAACGTGTCCTGGATACCGGCGCTACGGACGATGCCTTCGCCGAGCACGCGGCGGAAAGCCCGGCCACGATTTATGGCGCAAGCATCGCCGTCTTCGAACCTGTGAACTGACGGTTTGCCATGGCGCCTGACACGCTTTCGCAAACCGGTCTCGTCTATGTCTCCGACAGCGAGCCCGGAATCCGGCGCCAGCGTGCAGGCCGCAGTTTCTGCTATCGCCTGCCGGATGGTGCGCTCGTGCGGGATGCGGCGCTGAAGGCCCGCATATCCGCGCTTGGCCTGCCACCGGCCTATGACAATGTCTGGATCTGCATCCACGACAACGGCCACTTGCAGGCCACCGGTTACGATGCGCGGGGGCGAAAGCAGTATCGCTATCATGCCGACTGGCAGGCGTTGAAAAGCGGCGACAAGTTCGGCCAGCTCATCGCCTTCGGCCGGGCGCTGCCGAAAATCCGCCGTGCGGTGCGGCGCGATCTCGACGGTGCACCGGGCGCGGTCGATACGATGCTGGCGGCGATCACCGTGCTGCTCGACGAGGCGCAATTGCGCGTCGGCAACCGCACCTATGCGGAGGAAAACAAGACCTATGGCGCGACGACGCTGTTGAAACGCCACGTCAAGCTGGCTGACGGCCGCATCGAATTGCGCTTCACGGCAAAGGGCGGCAAGCGTGTTCAGCGCACGCTGAAACATCCGCGCCTGCAGCGCATCCTGGAAGACAGCGCCGATCTGCCCGGCCGGCAGCTCTTCGTCTGGAAGGACGAGACGAACTTGGTGCGCCCGATCGATTCCGGCCGGCTCAACGGCTATCTCGCCGAAATCGCCGGCATCGCGGTCTCAGCCAAGACGTTCCGCACCTGGGCGGGGAGCCTCGCGGCCTTCGCCATGGCCCGCCAAGCCATCGAAGCGGGCGGGCGGCCGACGATCAAGGGCATGGCGAACGCCGCCTCCGAGGCCCTGCACAACACGCCGGCCATCGCCCGGTCGAGCTACATTCATCCTGATGTCATCGCGCTTGCCGAAACGCCCGAGACGCTGCGCATCGCCATGCGTCGCCCGCCGCTCGCCATCAAGGGATTGCGGGCGGAGGAGGAGCGGCTTCTGCGCTTCCTTGAAAACCGCCGCAACGCCCGCCGCCGCGCCGGCAAAAAAGCGCCGGCGGCGCGAACTGCGCAGCCGGCGGTGTAAGCAGCTTTACGGAATCAGGCCGCGCGGCGTTCGTGGCGGCCTTCTTCGATCTCTTCCACGATCTTGGCCACGAAGGCGTCGAGATCCTCGGGCGAGCGCGAGGTAATGATGCCCTGGTCTGTCACCACCTTCTCGTCGTGCCACTCGGCGCCGGCATTGATGACATCCGTCTTGATCGACGGATAGGAGGTGGCCTTGCGGCCGCGCAGCGCATCGGCCTCGATCAGCAGCCAAGGTGCATGGCAGATCGCCGCGACGACCTTGCCGGAGGCGAGGAAGTCGCGCACGACGCGCATCGCCGTTTCGTCCTTGCGCAGCAGGTCCGGGTTGATCTGGCCGCCGGGCAGGACGAGCGCGTCGAAGGCGGTGGAGGAAACATCGGCCGCCGTCAAATCGACGTCGACCGTATCGCCCCAGTCTTTCTTGTCCCAGCTCTTGATCGGACGTTTTTCCAGCGAGGCGATGGAGACGGTCGCGCCGCGTTTCTTCAGCTCTTCCAGCGGCACGCGCAGTTCGGAGCGCTCGTAGCCGTCGGTCGCAAGAATGAGAATACGGGCTTCTTCGATGGAGGGCATGGGTTTTCCTTTCAAGTGTATGGGGTGGTGCCGCTGCCGTCAGGGACGGAGCGAGGGCACCTTGGCGGTGGAGTTCGGACTTGGATGCCGCCTTGAGGCGATAGCCTTCTCGGTGGCCGCGTCGGCATTGACTGAATTACGTTTCGTTTTGAGATGTTCGGGGAGGGCTACCTTTTCGAGGTCGGCGCGTTCGCGCGCTGCCTGTTCCCAGTGCTCTTGGTCCTTGCCATGCGGGCGGCCTTCCGCCTCCCACAGGCTATAGGCACGTTTATTGATCCATTCCTGGCGTTCGTCGTCTTGCACGATTGATGTCCCTTCGAAGGTGTCAGCGGTCTATGCCGCCGTCCACGTGTTTACGCTGAAGCCGGCTTCCTTGGCGGCTTCGATAAAGGCCCGGCGGGCAAAAGCCGGGTCGTCGTCGCTGGTCAGCCCCTGCTCGCCAATGCTGGTCGCCGCCAGAAGAGCAGGGCCATCTTTTATCGGCCAGTGGTTTTTGAGGCAGAGCAGGGCGTCCCGCGTGCTGTGCACGCGCAGTACACGCCCGTCACCCTCAAGGATGACGGCCTCGTCCCATAGCCTGTCGGTCGCGTAGATCGTCATGTCACGCCCTCCACCGCCGGTTCGGCCGGAATATCGACAAGGCTGACGATGCCGACTACACGCCGCTCATCGTTGACAACCACGAGACGCCGCACCGCGAGATCGCGCATGCGGGCTGCGACAGTGGCCGTCTCGTCATTCTCGTTACACACCTCAGGCGACACGGTCATGAATTCGGCAAGGCCCGTCGAGGTCGAAAGCCCCTTGGCGAGCACCGAAACGACGATGTCGCGATCGGTGATGATACCGACGATGGCGCCGACGCCGGGCACCTCCACGGGGAGCGCGCCGACTTCGGTTTCCGCCATCAGACGGGCGGCCGACTGGGCCGTGTCATTGGGGGAGGCGGTGACGATCTGGGCGGACATCACGTCCTTGACACGCATTCCCATCGCCTCCTTCAAAGCCTTCCATTGGACAGGCTGCGACCATGGACCGCTGCGGGCACGGCAATCTCGGCACGTCCCTGATCAAGCGGCAGATCGACCTGATGCGGCACGATGACCTGCGGCTCCCACGAATTGCGGCGTTTGCTGCGATGGCTGGTTTCGGGATCCGTTTGGGGGGCGGGTTTGCGGGCGAGCGTTTTTTTCTTCTGGCGCACGTAAAACTCCTGCGAACTGAGTTGGTGTCTGAAACAAACGCCGAGGCCGGGCCATGGTTCCCGAAAAACACGGAACAGGATCGCTCCCGGAACATTCCTGTCGCGCTGTGCAACGGAGAAAACGCCATGCTTTTTGCAGGAAAGGTCGCCCTAGTGACGGGGGCAGGATCCGGGATCGGCAAGGCGACGGCAGAGGCCTTTGCCCGTCATGGTGCGAGCGTTGGGGTGCTCAGCCGAACCGAAGAAGAGGTTGAAGCGGTGGTGCATGATATCCGCGCCCTTGGCGGCGACGCCATAGCGCTGGTCGCCGATATCGCGGACGAGGCATCGATGCGGGTGGCGGTGGACCGGCTCGTGGGGGCTTTCGGCACTCTCGATATCGTGATCGCCAATGCCGGCATCAACGGCGTCTGGGCGCCGATCGAAGACCTGAAGCCTGCCGAATGGGACGAAACGATCGCCGTCAACCTGCGCGGAACCTATCTGACCCTGCATCTCACCGTGCCGCATCTCAAGGCCGCCGGAGAAGGCAGCATCGTCGTCGTCTCCTCCATCAACGGCACGCGCACCTTCACCACGCCGGGTGCCACGGCCTATTCCGCCACGAAGGCCGCGCAGCTTGCGATGGTGCAGCAACTGGCGCTGGAGCTCGGCAAGTCGCACATCCGCGTCAACGCCATTTGCCCTGGCGCCATCGAGACAGAGATCGACGACAACACCCGCCAGCGCGGCGCGGACGAGGCCGGCATCCCGGTGGTGTGGCCGCAGGGGCAAATCCCGATCTCCGCCGGCGAACCGGGCACGGCGGCGGAAGTCGCCGATGCGATCGTCTTCCTCGCCTCCTCCAAGGCCCGCCACATCACCGGCGTGCCACTGTGGATCGACGGCGGACAGGGGTTGTTGCGGTGAGTGCTGTCGCTTTGCGCCGATTGGGAATCGATAGAATTTGGAGAAGTCAGGGGCGATCCGGAACTTATCGATGCCGGCCTCATTCTATCGCGTTGTATCGAAGGAGGATGCGATGAGCGAACAGTCCAATATCCAGCTGCATTTCGATGTGTTGAGTTGCCGTGCGATGCTGTCCTGCGAGGGCAGGGATTATGTGCTGCCGGATACCTATCCCACCAAGGAGGCCGCCGCGGCAGCGGCGAAGACTTTTGCATGGGAGCAGTTGGGCTTGAAAAGCGGTCGCGCTGCCAAGCCGTCCGATCTTCCCGTTTTCCAGCGCTAGCGCCGGATCTAAATAATCTAAATATTTGACGTTGCCTGTTCCCGCCCTATGTCCGTCGCGGCCCTCAGCTGTTTCGGCAGGGCGGGAAAAATTTGGTTGGACCATATCGATTGCGATCTTTCGCAGGGAAACCTCGCTAAAAAGCGATCCCGCGAGATCGGTGTATAAAAGGGGGTATGAATGCGGGTGGAAGACGGGCTGGAGGAGGCGGTCGACAGCCGTTATCCATTCCTCAGCGGTGGCGGTGATGCCGCCCGTTTGATTTCCGCCTTCGACTGGACCCGCACCCCGATAGGCCCCGTCGACGGTTGGCCGCAGAGCCTCAAGACCACGGTCAGCATCATGCTGCGCTCCCCGGTACCGATCGTCCTCCTCTGGGGAGAGGACGGTATCATGATCTATAACGATGCCTATTCGATCTTCGCCGGCGGGCGCCATCCGGCGCTTTTGGGCAGTAGGGTTCGCGAAGGCTGGCCCGAAGTTGCCGATTTCAACGACAATGTCATGAAAGTCGGCCTCGCCGGCGGAACACTTGCCTACAAGGATCAGGAGCTGACGCTGCTTCGCCACCGCGGCGAGCCTGAGCAGGTCTGGATGAATCTCGACTATTCGCCCGTGCTCGGCGAGGACGGCCGCCCGGCCGGCGTCATCGCCATCGTGGTCGAAACGACCGGCAAGGTGAAGGCGGAGGAGCGGCTGAAATCGGAAGGCGAGCGGCTGCGCCTGATGTTCGAGCAGGCGCCCGGTTTCGTGTCGACGCTTGTCGGGCCGGACCATGTTTTCGGTATTGCCAACAATGCCTATCGCCAGCTCGTCGACAACAGGGACATTATCGGCAAACCGCTGCGCGAGGCGCTGCCGGAGGTCGTGGAGCAGGGCTTCGTCGATATTCTCGACCGCGTGCTTGCCACCCGCCGTCCCTATGTGGGCAAGGGCGCGCGCGTGCTCTTGAAGCGCCGCCACGACATGGCGCCGGACGAGCGGTTTCTGGACTTCATCTACCAGCCGGTCTTCGACGAAGACGGCAGGCCGACCGGTGTCTTCGTGCAGGGTCACGATGTGACCGAACAGAAGACGGCCGAGGACGCGCTGCGGGAAAGCGAGGCCCGCTTCCGCCTTGCCGCGGACAACGCGCCGGTCATGCTCTGGATGGGCGACGAGAACGGCAAGTGCCTCTATCTCAACGCGGCAAAGCGCGCCTTCTGGGGTGTCGCGCCGGAGGAGATCGACGGTTTCGACTGGAACACCACGGTGCATCCCGACGACCGGCAGAGACTGGCCGAGGTTTTTCAGGATGCGATGCGCCGGCAGGTGCCGTTCGTCGTCGAGGCCCGCTATCGCCGCAAGCTCGGCTGCTACCGTCTGCTGCGTACGGATGCGCAGCCGCGTTTCGGGGCGGGCGGCGAATTTCTCGGCATGATCGGCGTCAATGTCGATGTGACCGAAGTCCGGGCCGAGGACATCAGGCGCAACGCGCTGATCGAGCTGACGGACCGTTTCAGCCAGCTCACCGAGCCGGCCGACATCGCTTTCGCGGCAGCGGAAATGCTGGCCCGTGTGCACAATGTCAGCCGTGCGGGCTATGGCACGATCGATCTCGTCGCCGAGACGATCACCATCGAGCGCGACTGGAACGCGCCCGGCGTCAAGACGATTGCCGGCGTGCTGAACTTTCGCGAATACGGCACCTATATCGATGACCTCAAGCGCGGCGAAACGGTGGTCGTGGCGGATGCGGAAAAGGATCCGCGCACCCAGGCGACGGCCGAGGCGCTGAAGGCGATCAAGGCGCGGGCCTTCATCAACATGCCGGTGACGGAAGCCTCCGGCCTCGTCGCACTGCTCTACCTCAACCATGAGGACGTGCGCGAATGGTCGGCGAGCGAACTGGATTTCGTGCGCGACGTCGCAGCCCGCACCCGCAGCGCCGTAGAGCGGCGGCGGGCGGAGCAGAAGCTCGAGCAGCTCGCCAATTCGCTGGAGCGGCAGGTCGGCGAGCGCACCGCTGAGGTCAATCGACTCTGGCGCAATGCGCGCGACCTACTTGTCGTGACCGGCGAGGACGGCACAATCCGCTCCGTCAATCCCGCCTGGTCCGAGGTGCTGGGCTTTCCAGCCCGCGAAAGCGTGGGCCGGCGTCTCGGCACGTTCGTGCGGCAGGAGGATGCGGCGCAATTCCTGGCCGGCGACCGTCGGTTCGGTTCGGAGGAGCGGGAGGTGCGCTTCCGGCATTTCGACGGGTCCGTGCGGTGGATTTCCTGGCGCATCTTCGCCGAGGAGGGCCTGACCTTCGCCTATGGCCGCGACGTGACCGGCGAGCGCGAACAGGCGCGTGCGCTCGCGGAAGCCGAGGAATTGCTGCGCCAGGCGCAGAAGATGGAATCCATCGGCCAACTGACCGGCGGCGTCGCGCATGACTTCAACAACCTGCTCCAGGTAATCTCGGGCAATCTTCAGCTGCTCGGCAAGGACATTGCCGGCAATGCGCGCGCCGAACAGCGTGTGGCCAATGCCATCGCCGGCGTCAGCCGCGGCTCCAAGCTCGCCAGCCAGCTGCTCGCCTTCGGCCGCCGGCAGGCGCTGGAACCCAAAGTCATCAATATCGGCCGCTTCGTCGCCGGGCTTGAGGACCTCCTGCGCCGGACGATCGGCGAGGCCATCGAGATCGAGACCATCCGCTCCGGCGGCCTGTGGAACACCTTCGTCGATCCGTTGCAGATCGAGAACGCCGTGCTCAACCTCGCGATCAATGCGCGCGATGCCATGAAGGGCGTCGGCAAGCTGACCGTCGAGGTCGGCAATGCCTATATCGACGACGCCTATGCAAGGCAGCATGCCGATATCAAGCCCGGCCAATATGTGCTCGTCGCGGTGACGGATACCGGCGAGGGCATGGCCGCGGATGTGGTGGAGCGGGCCTTCGAGCCGTTCTTTTCCACGAAGCCCGCCGGCAAGGGCAGCGGTCTTGGCCTCTCCATGGTCTATGGTTTCGTCAAGCAGTCCGGCGGCCATATCAAGATCTACAGCGAGCCGGGCGAGGGCACGACGGTGCGCATCTATCTGCCGCGCTCGCTGGAAGAGGAGGACCGCCTCGCGGAGGTCGACTACGGCCCGGTCATCGGCGGCACGGAAACCGTGCTCGTCGCGGAGGACGACGACGAGGTGCGCGCCACCGTCGTCGAGATGCTCGGCGATCTCGGCTATTCCGTGCTGAAGGCGCGCGATGCGGCGAGCGCCCTGACGGTCATCGAAAGCGGCGTCGGCATCGATCTTCTCTTCACCGACGTCGTCATGCCCGGCCCGCTGCGCAGCCCCGATCTCGCCCGCAAGGCGCGTGAGCGCCTGCCTGGCCTCGCGGTGCTGTTCACCTCGGGCTATACGGAAAATTCCATCGTGCATGAAGGCCGGCTCGATGCCGGTGTCGAGCTTCTGCCGAAACCCTATACGCGCGAGGCGCTGGCCCGAAAGCTGCGCGCTACGCTTGCCGGTCGCAAACCGGTTCCGCCGAAGACGGAAACGCCGGTGCCCGAACCGGAAAAGCAACCTGAAAAGCCGCGGCGGCTCAGCATTCTCCTGGTCGAGGACGATTTCCTGATCCGCCTCAATGCGGTCGATCTCGTGCAGGAACTCGGTCATGAGGTGATCGAGGCGACGACCGCAGAGGAGGCATTGCCGCTTCTCAAGAGCCGCGCCTTCGACGTGCTCCTCACCGATGTCGGCCTGCCGGGCATGTCGGGCACGGACCTGGCGATCCGCGCTCGCGAGGTAAGGCCGGATGTCGGCGTCATCTTTGCCACAGGCCACAGCGACCTGCCGGCCCTTGCCGTCGGTCGCCCTGCCGTCCTGCTGCAAAAGCCCTATGACGCCAAGGAGATCGCCGCGGCCCTTGCCGCAACGGGCGTGTGAAGCTGCGGGAACATTGGGCGGGTTCGACGGTTTGACGGGTTACCGTCAACAGGAGATCGTTCCATGCCTGCAAAATCCAAAGCGCAGCAGAAGGCTGCCGGCGCCGCGCTCTCGGCAAAACGCGGTGAGACCAAGAAAAGCGAATTGAAAGGTGCTTCGAAGAGCATGGAGAAATCCATGTCGGAAAAGGAGCTGAAGGAGATGGCGTCGACCAAGCGCAAGGGCAAACCCGAGCACGACTCGAAATCGGCCTGATGCGGGAGAAAGACATGCGAGTCATGATCGTCGAGGACGAGTTCCTCATCGCCAGCCTGTTGGAAAGCGTGGTGCATGACAGCGGCCACGAAACCCTCGGCCCGGTCTCGACTGTCGAGCAGGCGCTCGCCTATGCGCCGCGCGCCGACATCGCGCTGGTCGATCTGGGCCTTTCCGACGGCAACAGCGGCCATCTGCTCGCCCGCCGGCTGATCGACCGTTTCGGCATCGACGTCATCTTCGTCACCGGCGATCCCGGCTCGCTGCCCTACGGGTTTGACGGGGCCTTGGCGGTGATCGCCAAGCCTTTCCGCGACGAGGAGATCACCGAAGCGCTGCAACGAGCGATCGACAAGCGCAGCCGCTCGGTCGCCCGGCGGGCCGCGCCCTAGAGGTCAGTCGCCACCGCATCCAGTCCCAGCGGGTCGGCGACGCGCGGCCAGATGTTGGCGCTCGCCTTGCGATAGGCCGTGGTTGCCGGGTCGGTCGGGTAGGAGGTGGGGGCCGCGATATAGACGATCTCGGACGCAACCGGCTGGAAGCCGGCGTGGAAATGGTTGGTCGATTTGACCAGCAGGAAAGCTTTCTGCGAAAAGTCCACGCCCTGGTTGGAGAAGATATCCGGCTCATAGGTCTGGGTGCGGCTGGTGATCAGCACGATGTCGATCGTCGTGCCGACGGGCCGGATCACCGCCGTGCTGCCGAGCGTCACGCGGCTGTTGCGAAAGCTTTGCCAGCCGGCGTCGAAGACCTGTTCCACGGTGACGCGAAGGTCCAGCGGTTCGCCGCCTTCGGGACCGGATTTGCCGCCGAAGCGCAGCGCCAGTTCTGCGCCTTTGCCCGCCGCATGGCAGAAGGAGACGGCGATCGGGTCCCAGATCGTCGCGACGGCGACATGCTCGAAACCGCGCTCGATCATGCGCCGCAGGATGAAGGTCGCGTCACCTGCGACCCCGCCGCCCGGATTGTCCCAGACATCGGCGATGACGACGGGCTTTTGCGGATGCGCCGCCCGGAGCGTCAGCGCCCTGTCGAGGCCGGCTTCCGTATCGAGCATCGGCATCGCCGTCTTCTTGCGCAGGCCGTAAAGCTCGTGGCCGAGCGCCTGCGCCAGGGCGTCGCCCTTCGCCTTGTCGCCATCGGTCACGACGACGATGCGCGTGCCCATATCCGGCACATCGCCCGCCATGAAGCCGTGGATGACGGAGAGGGAGAGAATGCCGTCCTTGCCCTCCATCGCCTTCACCCGGTCGACGAAGGAGCGCATCGGCTCGCGGCTCGTCGGATAGATGGTGATCATGCGGCAGTCGAAGGTGGAGACGACAGGGCGGATTTCGCCCTTCAGCGTGCGCAGCGCCAGCTCCACCACATGCTCGCCGCGCTCCTCGAAATCCGTATGCGGAAATTCGAGGAAGGCCGCCATCAGGTCGAGATTGGCGACGCGCCTGGCGGTGAGGTGGCTGTGCGGATCGAATTCCACCGCAATCAGCACCTGCGGGCCGACGAGCGCCCGGATGCGTTCCAGAAAATCGCCCTCCGGGTCGTCATAGCCCTGCGCCACCATCGCGCCATGCAGGCCCAGAATGACGGCATCGACCGGCAGCGCGGCGGTGAGCTCGCCGAGGATCTGGTCGCGCAGCGTCTCATAGGTCTGGCGCTGGATGAGGCCGGCGGGCTCTGCCCAGCAGGCGGTCCCCTCGATCACCGTAAAACCCTCCGCCCGGCCGCGCCGGCGCAGGATCGGCACAACCGAGGAACAAAGCGTCGGCGTCTCCGGATGTTCGCCCGGCCCCGCATAGAAGGCGGCCTTGAACGAATTCATATCCGTCGGCACCGGCGAGAACGTGTTGGTTTCCGTTGCAAGCGAGGCCGTGAAAATACGCATCTTCGTCCATTCCTGATGAATTTTCGGCCCGCATGCCCGCTCGGCCTGTCCGAGTAAAAGGCGCTTCCGTGCTGAAAAGCTGTGTCTGTGTCGTTTTCCGCAATCGCTCACGCGATGTAATTTATTTTCTCAATTGAATGAAAAATGTCGCGAAAAGTCAATGTATTAGCCGTGGCAGACTCTGCACCGGACGACTTGTATATTCCTGGTGGCAAGGGCGTGGAATTTTCACAAGCGGAATTTCTGGAAAGTGCTGAATCCTAAAAATAGTGAGTGAATATCATGCGGATAAAGAAAATTTTGTTCGCGTTTCCCGAGAGGGCGAACGGATGGGTGTGAAAATGGCCGGTGAAAATCGGCCATGAGTTTCTCTGCCGGCAGTTCCATGATACGACATCAGTGTTGAGAAATTTATTTTCATAATCTGCGAATGTAGGCGGGAAGAACCGATGGACCTTTTTCACGCCTTGTCGGATGAGGATGGAAAACTGTCCGGTCTCGACAGGCGGCTGGCGCAGATCGCCCTCGACGACGTGGATTTCGTCGTCAACGCCTCGATCGGCGATATGGCCGCGCGGGCCGGCGTCTCGCCGCCCACCGTCACCCGCTTCTGCCGCCGGCTCGGCTGCAAGGGCTATCCGGATTTCAAGGTGCAGCTTGCCGGGCTCACCTATGTCGGCCTGCGCTATGTAAAGCCTGAGGTCGCGACCGAAACGCCCGGCGAGGTGGCCGCGGACATTGTTGCCAAAGCCCAGAACGCGCTGTTCCAGCTGCATCGCCAGCTCGATTTCGCAGCGCTCGAAACGGCCGCCCGCCTGCTGGGCGGAGCCGATTTCATCCAGGCCTTCGGCGCCAGCGGCAATTCGGCGATGATCGTCAACGAACTGCACAACCGGCTTTTCCGCCTGGGATGCCGGATCAGCGCCTCGAATGATCACAACATGAATGCGATGCTCTCCGCCGCCGCCCAGCCGGGTACGGTGGTGTTCGGATCGTCCTTCACCGGTCGCGACATGGCGCTGGTGCATTGTCTCACGCTTTTGCGCGAACGCGGCGTGCCGAGCATCGTCATCACCCAGAGCGGCTCGCCCGTGGCGGTAGCGGCCGATGTCGTCATCGCCGTCGACCTGCCGGAGGGCCGCAACGTCTTCCGCCCCACGTCGACGCGCTACGCCTATCTCGCCGTCATCGACATGCTCGCCAATCTCGTCGCCTATGCCGATCGCAAAACGGCGCTGAAGACGCTGCGCGGCATCAAGCAGGAACTGGTCAGCCGTCGCGATGGCGACGACCGGCAACTGCTCGGGGATTGACGCCGCGCGGCCCATCCGCTTTGCATGGATCATGTTGCTTCCCTCGCTCAATGCCATCAGGGTTTTCGAGGCCACGGCCCGGCTCGGCAGCCTGAAGGCCGCCGCCGCGGAGCTTGGCCTGTCCCCCTCCGCCGTCAGCCGCCACATCGCCTCGCTGGAGGATACGCTGGGCGCCCGGCTGTTTACCCGCGGCACGCGCGGCGTCACGCTGACGGGGCGCGGCGAAAGCTATGCCCATCGCCTGTACGAGGCCTTCCGCATCATCGAGACGGCGACGGAGGAGGCGGCGGTGCATGGCAAGGTGCGGCCCAACCGCGCCCGCTTCATCACGCTCGGCGGCGAGACCACCTTCATCAGCCTATGGCTGGTCGATCGCCTGGAGCAGTTTCGTACCCTGCATCCCGAGTTCGAATTCGAGGTCTCGACATCCTCCGCCAACGAGATCGGCGACAGCGACCTCTTCATCTTCTCCGAATTCGAAAACCACAACGACCCGTCCTTCAAGCCGCTGCTGCCGCTCACCATCATGCCCGTCTGCGCGCCGGCGCTGCTTCGCGAGCGCCCCATCCGCGTCCCCGCCGATCTCGTCGGCCACCGCCTGCTGCACGAGGGCACCACGGCCTGGTGGGAGGAATGGCTGGTACGTGAGGGCGTAACGTCGAATGCGGCGGTGAAAGCCGGCGCGATGTTCCACGATCCCATTCTGCTGATGCGCGAGGCGGTGAAAGGCGGCGGCATTGCGCTGGCCGATACGATCATGGCGGAGGATTTCCTCGCGCGCGGCGAGCTGGTCGCGCCGCTGCCGAGCCGCCACCGGCTGAAGGCCGGTTATTATCTGCGCCAGCGCGTCGGTGCAGCCGGCAAACCGGGGATTCGCCTCTTCCGCGATTGGCTGGACGGGCAGATCGAGATGCACAAGCGCAGCATGGATCTCGTCTGATCCCTCCGTACAGGTGAGTTTTCCGCACCTCGGCATGCGGAAATGATATTTGTCGCGACGGTCTTTCTCCCCGACCATCCCGCCCGAGTGAGGACAGGGAAGAGACCATGACAGGATACAGACATTCGGCAACGCCGGCCTTGGCCGGAAGGCTTTTGGGAAGCGCCGCCTTCGGCCTCGCGCTTCTCGGCTCCAGCGCCGCTTTCGCGGCCGGCGAGCTCAATATCTACAATTGGGGCAACTACACCAACCCGGAGTTGGTGAAGCGCTTCGAGGAGAAATACGACGTCAAGGTCACCGTGACGGACTATGATTCCAACGAGACGGCGCTGGCCAAGGTGCGCCAGGGCGGTCACGGCTTCGACATGGTCGTGCCGTCGAGCTACGTCATGGATGTGTGGATCGGCGAGGGGCTGCTGCTCCAGTCCGAGCCGAACCAGATGGAGAACTTCAAGAACGTCGATCCGAAATGGGTGGACGTGCCCTTCGATCCCGGCCGGCATTATTCTGTACCGTGGCAATGGGGCGTGACGGGCGTCATGGTCAACAAATCCATCTACAAAGGCGATCCGAACACCTCGGCGATCTTCCTCGATCCGCCGCCGGAGCTGGCCGGCAAGCTCAACATCATCCCGGAAATGTCCGACGTGATGTTCCTCGCCATTCACTATGCCGGCGGCAAGGTCTGCGAGAGCGACCTCACCGTTCTCAAGAAGGTGCGCGACCTGCTGGTGGCGGCAAAGCCGAAATGGCTGGCGGTGGACTACGGCACGATCGAGCAGGTCTCCAAGGGCGATTTCGCCGGCGGCACGTCGTGGAACGGCGCGACCTTCCGCGCACGCCTGCTCAATCCCGATGTCGTCTTCGGTTATCCCAAGGAAGGATATCCGCTGTGGACAGACAGCCTCGCCATCCTGAAGGATGCGAAGAATGTCGAGAACGCCAAGCTCTTCCTGAACTTCGTGATGGATCCGGAAAACGCCGCCCTCATCTCCGCCTTCGCCCGCTACGGCAACGGCATCATGGGTTCGGAAAAGTTTATGCCCGCCGACATGCGGGATGCGCCCGAGCTGAACATTCCCGAGGACCTGAAGGCCGCCGGTGAATTCAGCATCGCCTGCCCGCCGGATGTGCAGGCGCTCTACACGAAGATCTGGACCGACGTCCTGAAATGACCGACGTTGTGCCGCGCCGTCGTCGTCCGGTCGGACGCGATGGCGCGGTGCGTTCTTGCTATCGTCCAGCGGCTTTTTGAAAATTCGGAATCTGCCATGAACCTTTCAGACTATTGCAGCCACGACGCCACCGGTCTTGCCGATCTGGTGCGCCGGGGAGACGTCTCGGCCCACGAACTGACGGAGGCGGCGCGTGCCGCGCATGAGAAGGTCGATCCTGATATCAACGCCGTCGTCGAATTCTATGACGATGCCGAGGCGGTGAGCGGCCCGCAGCAGGGCGCCTTTGCCGGCGTGCCCTTCCTGCGCAAGGACATCGGCTCCGCCGAGGCCGGGCGCTTGCAGGAATTCGGCAGCCGCTTGATGAAGGGTAACGTCGCGACGCTCGACAGCTACTACACGACCCGCGCCAAGACATCGGGCCTGCGCTATGTCGGCCGCAGCGCGGTGCCGGAATTCGCCTTTGCCGGTTTTACCGAAACCTTGCTCGAGGGCATCACCCGCAACCCGTGGAACCTCGACCGCTCGGCCGGCGGTTCTTCCGGCGGCGCGGCGGCGGCGGTGGCGGCGGGTGTGGTCCCGATGGCGCACGCTTCCGATGGCGGCGGCTCGATCCGCATTCCTGCCGGCTGGTGCGGCCTCGTGGGCCTCAATCCCTCGCGCGGCCGGGTTTCCGGCGGGCCGGATGGTCAGGATTCGCTGTTTGGCCTGGCGCGTGAATTCGTCGTCTGCCGCACGGTGCGCGACATGGCCGCCGCCCTTGATGTGTTCTCCGGTCCCGAGCCGGGCGATCCCTTCATCATCGCGCAGCCGGAACGGCCCTATCGCGAAGAATTGCAGCGCTCGACCGGCAAGCTGCGCATCGGCCTGGCGCGCACCGCCTGGGGCCGGGTGCCGATCGCGGCGGATGTGCTGGCCGTTCTCGACGAGACGGCGGCACTTCTGGCCGCCATGGGCCACGAAATCGAGGAGATTTCCGCGCCGGCCGCCCCCGAGGACATCATGGTCGGCGTCATGGGCGGCTTCAATCTCGGCCTTGCCGATATGCCGGCCCTTGCCCGCTCGCTCGGCAAGCCGCTCGACGGCACGACGGTCGAGCCCGTGCTGCTGAAGCTGACGGAACAGACGCTCGCCATGTCGCCGGCCGAGATCGTCAATGTCTTCGAGGTCATGCGCAAGATCCGTCATGATGTCGCGATCGCCACCCAGCGCTTCGATATCCTGCTGACGCCGACGACGCCGGTGACGGCCCCCGAGCACGGCCGCTTCGCGACGACGCGCGAAGACCTGTCGGCCGCCGATTTCTCCGAGGGCGACACGACGCTTTTCACCTTCCTCGGCACGTTCAATGCCACCGGCCAGCCCTCCGTCAGCCTGCCGCTCGGTCTCGATGGCAACGGCATGCCCATCGGCATCCAGGTCGTCGCCCGCTTTGCCGACGAGGCGACTCTGGTGCGCGTCGCGCGCGACCTCGAAGAGGCTCGTCCGTGGAGCGGTCTTCGCGCACCGGTGCATGCCGCCCGCTGAAACGAAGAGAACCCCGTCGCTGTGGCGGGGGTCTCCAGATGCTCGACGAAGTGTTCACGCTTGCAGCCAGCTTTAGGACGGCGGCAGAACACGGTGGTGACTTGCGGGCCATCAGCCGCAGGAACCTGTTGATCGTCCAAGGAAAATACCGCACGATCCCTCCCTCTGGGAGGAGATCACCATGGACACGACACCGGCCCCTTTCCCCGCCGAACCGGCGCCCTCGCTCGATTGCGCGGACCGCGCCTGGGCGCGCCATGCCATCGGCATTCTGGAGGGTGACGCCCGCCGCTCGGCGGATACGCATCTCGTCAATCCGGTGTTCAAGGGCCTCAAGGGCATCTCTATCTATCTCAAGGACGAGAGCACCCATCCGACGGGCAGTCTGAAGCACCGGCTCGCCCGCTCGCTGTTCCTCTACGGCATCTGCAACGGGCGGATCTGCAAGGGCACGACGCTGGTCGAGGCCTCCTCGGGCTCGACGGCGGTCTCGGAGGCCTATTTCGCCAATCTGCTGGAGCTGCCCTTCATCGCCGTCATGCCGCGCAGCACCAGCAAGGCGAAGATCGATGTCATCGAGCGTTTCGGCGGCCGCTGCGCCTTCGTCGATCGCCCGGCGGAGGTCTATGACACCGCCGCGCGCATCGCGGCCGAGACGAACGGCCACTATCTCGACCAGTTCACCAATGCCGAGCGCGCCACCGACTGGCGCGGCAACAACAACATCGCCGAAAGTATTTTCGGCCAGATGGAGCGCGAGGCGCATCCGGTGCCGAGCTGGGTCATCATGGGCGCCGGTACGGGCGGCACCTCGGCAACCATTGGCCGTTATATCCGCTATCGCAACCTCGCGACGCGGCTCTGCGTGACCGATGTCGAGAACTCGGTGTTCTACGATGCCTGGAAGGAGCGCGATCCGGACGCCACCTGTGCGACGCCGTCACGCATCGAAGGGGTCGGCCGCCCGCGCGTCGAGCCGTCCTTCATCCCGACGGTCATCGACCACATGATCAAGGTGCCGGACGCCGCCTCGATTGCCGCCGCCCATGTGCTGTCCGACCGGCTGTTCCGCCGGGTGGGCGCGTCCACGGGCACGAATTTCTTCGGCCTGCTCTCGATTGCCGAGGGTATGATGAAGGAGGGACGCGAGGGCTCGCTCGTCACGCTGATCTGCGACAGCGGCGACCGCTATGCCGGCACCTATTTCAATGCCGACTGGCTGGCCCAGAACAAGATCGACATCGCCCCCTGGTGCCAAGCCATCGAGACCTTCCTCGACACGGGAACCCTGACGATGCCGTAAATCACCCCTTGCGGCCGACGTGCGGATAGCTCGACGTAAAAATCTGTTCGAGCGGCGGGTGGCCGTAGGTACGGTCCGGGTAGCGGGTGAGCAGCCCGTCGAACTGGCGCTGGGCGCGGGCCTGTTCCGCTGCAGCATCGAAGCCGGGAATGACCCCGTCGACCATGACGAAGCGGCCGTCGATGACGACGGTGCGCACGTCGCGGCCGGAGGAATTCATCATCAGCGTCTGGATCGGATCGATGACATGGCCGATGCGGTCATGGCCCATGTCGATGACGATCATGTCGGCCTTGGCGCCCGGCTGGAGGCGGCCGAGATCGGGACGGCGCAGGGCATCGGCCCCGCCGAGCGTCGCGGCATCGAAATAATGCTCCGAGCGCACGCTCTCGATGGAGGCATCCATCACGCGCGACACCATGATGCCGACCTGCATGTTCTGGATGAAATCCGGCGGCCAGGTGTCGGTGCCAAGCCCGATGCGCACGCCCAGTTCGCGGAACTTGCTGAAGCTGTCCATAAAGCCGCCGTGGCGGGCCGAGACGATGGGGCAATGCACCAGCGTGGCACCGGCCTTGGCGAGGATATCGAGGTCGCGCCCGGCGCGCGCCACATTGCGCGTGCCGGCGACGAGTTCGCCATGCGGCAGCAGCATGCGCTCGGACAGCACGCCGAGACTGTCGAGCCATTCGAGCGGCGTGGCGTCGTGCACCGCGACGATGCTGTCGAATTCGAGTTCGGACTGGCAGCAATGCAGCCGCACCGGCACGTCGAGATCGTTGCCGGCAGCGGCGGTGCGGCGCAGGAATTCGGCGGTGCCGGTCTCGATGCGGTCGGGCGCCAGCATCGCGCGCACCAGCGGCGAGGCCATCGCCTCGATGCGCTCGGCAAAGGCGACGGCGCCGGCGAGATTGGCAAGGCCGCGTTCCTCGTCGAAATAGAAGCCGATCTTGCCATCGTCATCAACGAAGCTGTTGCCGGCGCGGTAGGCCGGGCCGAGATAGACGCGCAGGCCGAGATCGTGCGCGGCATGGGCCGCGGCGGAGAATTCGCCGTCCGTTTCCGCCCATTCCCGATAGAACAGCGAGGCGATGGGCAGCGCCGTCGTCACGCCGTTACGGATGAGCTGGGCGAAGGCATAGCGCTTCTGGAAGGCCAGCTCCTCCGGCGTGTACATCTCGTAGGGGCCGCGATCCATGTAGCTCTTCGGCCAGACGCGGCCGGTGCGCCAGGAGGGCTGGTTGTCGAAGGCGAGCACCGTCGTATCGAGATCGGACAGCGCGTCGAGATCGATGAAGCCGGGCGAGAGGATGGCATTGCCGCAATCGATGCGATGGGCGACCTCGCCGGGATAATCATGGCCGACGAAAGTGACCGTATCCCCTTCGAAGACGACGCAGCCGTCGTCATAGAGCACATGACGGCCGTCCCGGTGGCCGACGACCCAGCGCGCGCTCATCAGGACCGCGCCGGCAAGGCGTCTGGAATGCGGAAGTGTCGTCATGGACTGGTTCCCGATTGTATTAGATTGCGTTTCTTATTGCATACAAGAAAACGATGTCAATCAGCCGCGCTGTCACCGGAAGAGCGCCCGGTAGGCACGCGGCGACAGGCCGCGCAGATGACCGCCTCCTCAACGGGGTGGAGACGCTGTCGCAGCGCCGGGAAGGTTCCCGCCTAGCGCTGTTTTTTCGGCGGCGCGGCGGGAAGGACGTCGAGCCGCTGGTCACTGAGGCTGCCATCCGCTTCCACGATCGCCTGCCAGCGCCGGTTGCCGCAGCGCACCGACAGCCGCCAGCGGCCGGCATCCTCGCCTTCGCCGCGCTCGACGCGGGACGAGACGAGGCCTCGCCGCATCATGTCGCGAAAGGTCTCGACCGGCCAGCCGAAACGGGCGGCAAGCATGTCCGCTGGCAGCAGGAACTCGCCGTTCTCGTCCCGTGTGAGGGTGAGGGGTACGGTCACGTCAGCGCCTCCCGGGAGATCGGCAGAACGTTCATGGAATCCTCGCCGCGATGGAAGGCGATGGCGAGGCGGAAGGAATGGGCGATGCGCAGCGCCCGGTCGAGAAAGAGATCGGCAACGTCGGGCGGGCAGAGCCGTTCGACGGTTGCGCGAAACAGCGAAAGCCAGCGCTGGAAATGCGCCTCGCCGAGTTCGGGAATGGAAAGGTGCGGCGGCAGCGGCCGGCCTTCGTAGCGGCCGGCGCGCAGCAGCGTCGCAGACCAGAAATCGCACATCTTGGCGAGATGTCCAGGCCAGTCCTCTGCCGCGATGATGCCGGTGAAGACGGGGCCGAGCAGCGCGTCCTTGCGGATTTCGTCGTAGAAGCCGTGCACGACGGCGTGGATCATCGTCTCGTCGAGCATCTCGGGCAGCCGCTTGCCATCGATGACGATGGTACGTTCGGGCGCGGTCCGGCCTTTCACAGGCTCACCTCGGGCATAGTCCAGTCCTTTCATCAGGCCGCGACAGCGTTGAGGCCGAGCAGCGGGCCGAGCGCGGCGCGATTGCGCACGATATCGGCGAGTGTGTATCGATCGAGCACGGCGAGGAAGGCGGCGAGCGCTTCGTGCAGCATGCCCTTCAGCCGGCAGGCCGGCGAGATCGCGCAACAGCTGCCGCCCTCGGCCTGCATGCATTCGGCAAGCGAAAACGCTTCCTCCGTTGCCCGCACCAGCGCACCGATGCCGATAGCCTCGGGCGCCCTGGCGAGCTTTATGCCGCCGGTCCGGCCGCGCGTCGTCTCGACGAGGCCGATATCCCGCAATGTCTGCGCCACCTTGAGAAGGTGGTTGCGCGAGAGCCCGTAGGCCTCTGCCACATCGCCGACTGTACAGAGCCCATCCGGTCGTGCCGCCACATAGATCAGCATGCGGAGCGCATAGTCGGTGTGCAGCGTCAGGCGCATGATGCGGTCTTTCGGAAAACGGGTTGCATCATAAGAAGTATTTCGAATACCACTTTTAGCGCAAGTCGAGCCGCGCTGAAAGCGCCAAGGCGTCGCAACCGATGGCGAGGAGCGCGATGGCGCGTTTTCCACGACTGCGGCTTGAAGGGTGACTGCGATGGGTGACGCGACAGCCAAGCTTTTCCGTCGCTGCGGGCGCTTTTCCCAACGAGAAGAAACCTTGCCGTTGGCCGGGAAAAGCGAAGAAAAGCGCGCAAGGGTTGCGTTTACGGCGGGGCGAACAACTCGATCGATCAAATGCTTAATATAATCTTTACCATCCGTTTATATCCCTTTGAGTGAACGCGCTCTGAATGATCCGCTCAGACATCGTTCAGGGTGCATGCCCGAATATGCAACGCAGAAGCCGCTGTGGCTTGCGAGAGGAAGAATCATGAAGATTATTGGTGCTATGATCGGCGTTCTCGGCTTTGCAGCCGTTGCCCATGCAGATGACATTTCGCTCGGCGTGCCGGGCTACGGCGGCAGCGGCTGCCCGTCCAACAGCGTCTCGGCGACGCTCAGCCCCGATTCCAAGTCGCTCAGCCTGTTGTTCGACGAATATATCGTCCAGGCCGGCGGTGACACCGGCAAGTCGCTGGACCGCAAGACCTGCAACGTTGCGATCCCGGTTCACGTGCCGCAGGGCCGCAGCGTCTCGGTTCTGGCCATCGACTACCGCGGCTTCAACCAGCTGCCGCGCGGCGCCCGTTCGCAGTTCAGCGTGGAATATTTCTTCGCCGGCTCGCGTGGCCCGTCCTTTGCCAAGACCTTCACCGGTCCGAAGGAAGCCGACTACCTGATCACCAACAAGCTGGTGGCCGATGCGCTCGTCTGGTCGCCCTGCGGCCAGGACGTCAACCTGCGCACCAATTCCTCGATCCGCGTCTCGACGACGCGCAACCAGGAAGCTATGGCAACGGTCGATACGCAGGACGTCAAGGCCGCGATCATCTACCAGCTGCAGTGGCGCAAGTGCCGCTGAGCCGTTAAGAACGGACTGCGCGAATCGGGGCGGCCTGTGGGCCGCTCCCTTGTAATCACTAAGACCGGGTGAAGTTTTGACGGTTCTGAAACATGCAAATCGTGCCCTGATCCTGACGGGTCTCGTACTCGCGGCGGGTTCCGCCCAGGCTGCCAACGGGTGTGCGCCAGGCACCTTTTCCACGACCCTTTCTCCGGACAGGAATTCCACCAGCTTCCTCTTCGATTCCCTCTTCGCCATCAGCGACCGCACGCAAGGCCCGGGCCGGACGACCTGCTCGCTCTCCGCGCCGGTCACACAGGCCAAGGGTTATTCGGTGTTCTCCGTCGATTATCGCGGCTTTACCACCAAGACCGGCGACCAGACGGTGACGCTCGACGGCGGCAAGAAGGGCGATCGCGTTCGCCTCTACAATCCGGACGGCGAGGTTTCCGAGGATTACGAGATCAACCGCCGCATGGGCACGGTCGATTCCGAAACGCTCGATCTCTCCATCCTGCTGACGGCGGAAGGTCAGGACGGCGATCTCGACGCCGCCCAGATATTCCTGGATACGCTCGACGTTTCGCGGATCGGCTTCACGACCCGCGAATCCGTCAAGGGATCGCTGGACGGCCTTGCCGAGCAGCGCCGCTCGCTTCTGGCAGGCGTCGACGCCGTGGCCGGCCGCATCCTCGGTCTCACCGATCCCTTCGCTGGCGACGACTATATCTCCGCCTTTGCCGGCACCGAGGGCATGGTGGGCTTCAATGCGCGGTGGAACGCGACGGAAGAGATCACCCTGATGGGCGGCCTGGCTGGCTATGATGCGCGCCAGACCGGCACCGATGCCGACAACATGCTGATCGCCGCGGCTTCCGCACGCTATGCCGTACCGCTCGACGGCGGCTGGAAGGCCTTTGGCGAGGTCGGCATCTGGGGCTCGCCGGATGTCGAGGCGAAATATACGCGCAACTATATCAATGCCGGCAGACTCGTTTCCCGCACGAATGACGCTTCGGGCTCGCTGATCGGCGGCCATGTGCGCGTCGGCGTCGCCTATGCGCCGGATACGCAGAACGAGTTCACCGCAGCCCTTCGGCTGTCCCGCTCGGCGCTCGATGTCGCGTCCTATGCGGAAACGCCCGACGCCGACAACCTGTTTGCCGCGGCCCTTTCCGGCAAGAGCACGGTGGCTGATACGGCCGACGTCACCGTCATGTGGACGCATGCTTTGAACCCGGCGGTCGACTATTCGCTCTTCGCCACCGCCGGCCAGACCTTTGGCAATGGCGATGCCGTCAAGGCGGATGTCGATTGGGTCGGCCAGGCGACGGGCGGTTGGGAAGCGCGCCGTTTCGGCTCGGTCGGTGCCCGCGTCGGCTGGAAGTTCCACGAGAACTGGGCGGTCGATACGCGCGCCAGCCTCACGGTCGCCGAAGAGAGCAAGCCGCGCTGGAATGCCGGCCTGCAACTCAAGGCGAGTTTCTGATCGGAAACAAGAGGGCGGCCATAGGGCCGCTCTCTTCGTTTCGAGTACTTCATAAAATCAGTAGAAATTATTTTCTCGTTCTCTGGCCATTCTGGAGAGCGAAAGTTCCCGTTCGCGCTGCCCAATAAATCGCCATTCGTTGTTCACGAAAGCGGCATTTGCGATTTTGCTTCCCAGAAACCGGGTCGGTTTCGAGCGTCGATCCTCCCAATCGCGAAAGCAGGCTATCATGTTGACTATCATCAAAAACCGTCTCTCCCGCCGCGTGGCGCTCGCAGCGATCGCCGTTGCCGCCGTGTCCGTCTCGGTCCTCTCCGTTTCCGGCCCCGCCGTTGCGGAGGACAAGAAGGACCTGAAGGTCGGCATCATCTCCGGTGAGGATGAGGATGTCTGGCGCGTCGTCACCGCCGAGGCCGCCAAGAAGGGCCTGACCATCGAAACCGTCGTCTTCAACGACTACACCCAGCCGAACGAAGCGCTGGAGCGCGGTGAGATCGACGCCAACGCCTTCCAGCACCTGCCGTATCTGGAAAACCAGATCAAGACGAACGGCTACAAGATCGTGCCTGTCGGCTATACCGGCGTCTGGCC
>NZ_JBLZPK010000004.1:7550-14004 GCF_049199905.1 Shinella sp. M27 | reverse complement strand
ATTCTCACCAGCTCCATCAGGAAACCTTAGAGCGAGTTCGTCGGCCGCCAGAAGCGCCGCCGCTCTCGTTCGATGGCCGGGTTATAGGCCCCCCTTACCCAATCCGTCAACACCCCTTTTCATAAAAATAGCAAAAATCGACAAGTAATTGGTTTTGTTGTGATATTTCGAGTGAAGCCAAGAGTAGGACCCCAGAGCGCCGATCGAACCTGCGATTCCGCGGTTTGAAATCTTGTCCAGGTGGTAAAATTTCTTATTCCCACCGCATAGCGTGCTTCCGAGAGACCGGAACACCCTCTCAGCCCTTTTCCGGGCATCGTCCGCGGGCTATTCAAGCGGAAACAGAATGGCTCTCCGGCATCACGGATGCCGCTCCCTATATATGGATGCGCAGGCCCGATCATGGCGTCGATATCAGAGACACTGCCCAAACTGCCGATCGCGGATGTGCTGCCCGAACTCGGTGCAGCCCTTTCCGTCGGCACGCGCGCGGTTCTGTCCGCACCGCCGGGCGCCGGCAAGACGACGCTGGTGCCGCTTTACCTATTGGAGCAGGCCTGGCGCGGGAATGGCAAGGTCATCCTGCTCGAACCACGGCGCCTTGCGGCGCGTGCGGCGGCAGCGCGCATGGCGTCCCTGCTCGGTGAGACGGTGGGCGAGACCGTGGGCTATCGCATGCGGCTGGACAATCGCGTCTCGGCGAAGACGCGCATCGAGGTGGTGACGGAAGGCGTCTTCGCCCGGATGATCCTCGACGACCCCGAGCTGGCGGGTGTTTCCGCCGTTCTCTTCGACGAGTTCCACGAGCGTTCGCTCGATGCGGATTTCGGGCTGGCGCTGGCGCTGGACGTGCAGGCGGCCTTGCGCGAGGACCTCCGTATTGTCGTCATGTCGGCAACGCTCGATGTCGACAGGGTATCCGCGCTGCTCGACCATCCGCCCGCCATCGTCAGCGAGGGCCGCAGCTATCCCGTCGAGATCCGCCATCAGGACCGGCCGGCCGGCGAACGTATAGAAGACAGTATGGTGCGCGCCATCATAGAAGCGCATCGCGCGGAAAGCGGATCGACCCTCGCCTTCCTGCCGGGGCAGGCCGAGATTCTTCGCACGGCAGAGCGGCTTGAGGGGCGCTTCGGGCCGGAGACGACGGTGGTGCCGCTTTACGGCAATCTCGGCCAGAAGGAGCAGGACGCAGCCATTCGACCGGCACCGACCGGTACGCGCAAGATCGTCCTCGCCACCTCGATTGCCGAAACGTCGATCACCATCGACGGCGTCCGTATCGTCATCGACAGCGGTTTGCAGCGCCTGCCGGTCTTCGAGGCGGCGACCGGGATCACGCGGCTGGAGACCGTACGCGTCTCCCGCGCCTCCGCCGACCAGCGCGCCGGCCGCGCCGGGCGAACGGAACCGGGCGTGGCGATCCGCCTCTGGCACGCCGGCCAGACGGCGGCGCTGCCGGCCTTCACGCCACCACAGATCCTGTCCTCCGATCTCTCCGGCTTCATGCTCGATGTCGCCCATTGGGGTGTGGCCGATCCCGCCATGCTGCGGCTGGTCGATCCGCCGCCAGCGGCCGCGGTGGAAGAGGCGCGCAACCTGCTGCGCCTGCTCGGCGCGCTGGATAATGGCGGCGCGCTGACGCCGGCGGGAAAGCGCATCCGCGAACTGGCGCTGCCGCCGCGGCTCGCCGCGATGATCCTGTCCGCCGCCGAAACCGGCGAGCAGGCGGCAGCCGCGCGGCTGGCCGTGCTTCTCACCGAACAGGGGCTGGGTGGCCCCTCGGTGGATATCGAGGAGCGCCTGCGCCGCTTCTCCCAGGAGCGCGGCGAACGGGCCGATGCGGCGCGAAAACTCGCCCAGCGCATGGCCGAGGGTTTTGGCACGGCCAGGGGTGGAACGACGAGCACGCCGGGCGCGCTGCTGCTGCATGCCTTTCCCGATCGCATCGCCCTGCAGCGCGGCGGCCGGGGGCGCTTCGTCATGGCGAATGGCCGTGGCGGCGAAGTGCCGGAGACCGAGCGGCTGGCGGGCGCCGACATGATCGTCGTCGCCGATCTTACCGGCCAAGCCGGACGTCAGCGCATCCTCGCTGCCGCCGAGATCGACCGCGCCACCGTCGAGGCCGAACTCTCCGACAAGATCGTTCGCGAGGACCAGTGCCTCTTCGACCGGGCGAGCCGGCAGGTCAGGGCGCGCCGGGTGGTGCGCCTCGGCGCGATGATTCTCGAGGAAGCGCCACTCAAGCGCCCGTCCGGACCGAAGGCCGCGCAGGCGCTGGCAGACGGCGTTCGCCAGCTCGGCCTGCAAGCCATCCCCTTTTCCCGCGAGGCGGCGCAGTTGCGAGACCGCATCGGCTTCCTGCACCGCTCGATCGGCGCGCCCTGGCCCGATACGAGCGATGACACCCTGCTTGCCGCGCTCGACACCTGGTTCACACCCTTCCAGGAAAACACCCGCGGGATCGACGACATCACCGCCGCAAGCCTGCACGATGGCCTGATGGCGCTGGTGCCCTATGAGTTGCAGCGCGAGATCGCCAAGCTCGTGCCCACCCATTTTGAGGCGCCGACGGGGCAGCGCCATCCGATCCGCTATGATGGCGACGAACCGGTGCTGGCGATCCGCGTGCAGGAGCTGTTCGGGCTGAAACAGCATCCGTCCGTCGCCGGCGGGCGGTTGCCCTTGCTGCTGGAACTCGTTTCGCCGGCCCAGCGGCCGATCCAGACGACGCGCGACCTGCCCGGCTTCTGGGCCGGCTCATGGCGGGACGTGCGCGCCGACATGCGCGGGCGCTATCCCAAACATCCCTGGCCGGAGGATCCGGCCGAGGCCATGCCGACGATGCGCGCCAAGCCGCGCGGCACATGACGGAAGAGAAGGGACATATCATGGCATTCTATCAGGATATCGACTTCGAGGCCTCCGGCCGACGGCTGCGCCTGGAAACGCTGATCCGTCTGCGCTGGCTTGCCGTCGCTGGCCAGTCGATCAGCGTCCTCGTCGTCGCCTTCTGGCTGAAATTCCCACTGCCGCTGCTGCCGGCGGCGGTGCTCATCGCGCTGCTTGCGGCGGTCAACTTCTTCCTCGCCGTGCGCTTTGCCCCGGCGCACCGGCTGACGCCCGCCTCCGCCTTCACGCTTCTTGCTTTCGATCTCTGCCAGCTGATGGCGCTGCTTTTCATTACCGGCGGCCTTGCCAATCCCTTCGCGCCGTTGGTCTGCGTGCCCGTCATCATCTCGTCGTCGCTCCAGCCGATCCGCTTCAGCCTGACGCTCGGCGGCCTTGCCGTCGCCGGCATCACGGCGCTCGCCTTCACACCCTTCCCGCTGCCTTGGTATGTCGGCACGCTGCTCGTCGTGCCGCCGGTGCTGACGGCCGGTTTCTGGTTCGCCATCGTCTCGACCACTGCCTTCGCCGCCTTCTATTCCTATAGGGTGTCGCAGGAGGCGAAGGAGCTTTCGGACGCGCTGACGGCGACCGAACTGATCCTCCAGCGCGAAAAGCACCTGTCACAGCTTGATGGCCTTGCCGCCGCCGCCGCCCATGAGCTCGGCACGCCGCTCGCCACGATCAGCGTGGTAGCGCGCGAAATGGAGCGCGAGCTCGGCAGCGACGAACGCTTCAAGGAAGACGTGCAGCTCCTGCGCAGCCAGAGCGAACGTTGCCGCGACATCCTGCGCCGGCTGACCACGCTTTCGACGGAGGACGAAGCGCATATGCGCGTGCTGCCGCTCTCCTCGCTGATGGAGGAGGTGCTGGCACCGCACCGCGAGTTCGGCATAACACTCAACCTCGTCGAAGAGGGCGGGCGCGACGGCGAGCCGGTCGGCAACCGCAATCCCGGCATTCTCTATGGCCTCGGCAATCTCTTGGAAAACGCTGTCGACCATGCCCGCGAGGCGGTGACCGTCACCGTCGGCCACACGCCTGACAGGGTGACGATCGTCATCGAGGACGACGGCGACGGTTATGCGGCCGACGTTCTCCAGCGCATCGGCGATCCCTATGTCACCAAGCGGCAGAAGGACGAGCGGGCGGGCGGGCTGGGGCTCGGCCTCTTCATCGCCAAGACGCTGCTGGAGCGGTCCGGCGCCAAATTGACCTTCGCCAACCGCACGGGCGACCAGCCGGGGGCGCGCGTCTCGGTCGATTGGCCGCGGGCCCGCATGGAGACCAAAGGCGTGAAATGACTTTACCGGCACAGCCTTAGGGGTGATAAGCTGATCCCGATCAAGACTGGACGACATCCGCGACGGAAGACGAAAAATGGCTGAAAACATCGAACCGCAGATCGCAACCGACGATATCGGGCCGGATCCCTCGCTTCTTCTCGTCGATGACGACGCGCCCTTCCTGCGCCGACTTGCGCGCGCCATGGAAACCCGCGGCTTTGCCGTCGATACCGCTGAATCGGTCGCCGAGGGCATTGCCAAGGCCAAGACCAACCCGCCGAAATATGCCGTGGTCGATCTTCGCCTCGGCGACGGCAGCGGCCTCGACGTGATCTCCGCCATCCGCCAGCGCCGCGACGACACGCGCATCATCATGCTGACCGGCTATGGCAACATCGCCACCGCCGTGAACGCGGTAAAGCTCGGCGCGGTCGACTACCTCGCCAAGCCCGCCGATGCCGACGACATCTTTGCCGCGCTGACACAGCGCCCGGGCGAGAAGGTCGAGCTGCCGGAAAACCCGATGTCGGCGGATCGCGTGCGCTGGGAACATATCCAGCGCGTCTATGAAATGTGCGACCGCAATGTTTCCGAGACGGCCCGCCGCCTCAACATGCACCGCCGCACGCTCCAGCGCATCCTGGCCAAGCGCGCGCCGAAGTAAAAATCAAGCGGGCTCGTCGCGCCGCCCCGAGACGATCGCCGACATATCAGGCCCGTCACGGCGCGAATCCATCGCAAACTCCGCCAGAAGCAGCCGGCCCGCCGCGACGCGGGCGAAGGCGAAGGTGACCGCCTTGCGTGTCGGGGCCGCCAGCTTGTGCTCCGGCGCCTCGCGCAGCATGTGCGCGCCGTAGCTGTCGGAGAGGATGAGGCCGCAATCCTCCGGAAAGATATCGAGCGGCACGTCCTTGTGGGTGGCGAAGAACAGCCGGTCGCAGTGGCGACGGTAGTCGGGCCATTTGCGATCGACGCGAAAATCCTCGACCGACGTCTTGATCTCGACGATCCAGATCTCGCCCTTGTCCGACAGGCTGATGAGATCGGCGCGCCGGCCGCTCGCAAGCGTCAGCTCCGGCAGCACCGCATGGCGCATTTCCATCAGCATGCGCTGCACGCCGCGGCGCACCATCATGGCACGGTCGGACTGGCGACCGTCGAGCAGCGGATTGTCGTTGTGAAGGGAAACGATCGTCATCGGTCAACACCTCGCGAATCACATTCTAGCCGCCGATCCCGCGAAATCGATGCGGCCATGCCGGAAAACGTTAAGACAGCGGGCAAAACTGCGGCGAGAAAAAGGTTCTATTAACTGCGCGAGACTGTTCTTGTGCGGCTTGGGCGCTCTGGGCTCCAAGGCCATTGAACGGCGCGCTGCGGCGTGCTTGGCAGTGTCGGGGCCGAGCGAAAGTGGCGAGATACCGGCATTGTTGTTGCAAAAAAACAATCCGGCAGCTTTTTGCTTTCGCATAAGCCCATGCCGCAGCGCACACACTTGCATTGACTGGGTTAATCGAAAATAAACCATAATCGATGAAAGTTCCCGCGTCCCGGAACATCTTAATTCCTTTACAAGAGACCCTCATGCGCTTCCGCAATGCCCTCCTCCTGTGCGGCCTCGCAGCAGCCGTCACGCTCGCTGGTTGCTCCTCGTCCTCGACCTCCCTTCCGGGCGAGAAGGTGGCGACCAATGCTATCTTCACGTCGGATTACGGCGCCGTCGAGGACAACGGTTATGCCCTGCCGGCGATCCCGATCAGCAAGGTGAACACCAAGTTCCACCGCCAGATCGTCGATTACGCCACCAGCGAGAAGCCCGGCACGATCGTCGTCAACACGCCGAACCGCTTCCTTTATTACGTGCTGCCCGGCGGCAAGGCCGTGCGCTACGGCATCGGCGTCGGCAAGTCCGGTTTCGCATGGCAGGGTGAAGCCTACATCGCCTGGAAGCAGGAATGGCCGACCTGGCACCCGCCGAAGGAAATGGCCGACCGCAAGCCTGACGTCGCGCGCTACGTCAAGGACGGCATGGGCCCCGGCCTGAAGAACCCGCTCGGCGCACGCGCCATGTATCTCTTCAATGAAAAGGGTCAGGACACGCTGTTCCGCCTGCACGGCACGCCGGAATGGGCCTCCATCGGCACGGCCGCCTCGTCGGGCTGCATCCGCCTGATGAACCAGGACATAATCGACCTCTACAGCCGCGTCCGTCCCGGCAAGGGCGCCCGCGTCGTCGTCCAGCAGTAAGCGCCGGACAGTCTTTATATAGAGAAGAAGCC
>NZ_JBLZPK010000004.1:0-7525 GCF_049199905.1 Shinella sp. M27 | reverse complement strand
GCTTCTTTCGTTTCGAACGCTGAGCGGCAAGGCGTGAACCGCCCTGCCGCAAGACAAATCAGGCCGCAGCGGCCTTCAGCTCGAGGCGGCGGCGGTGCAGGACCGGCTCGGTATAGCCGTTCGGCTGCGCGCGGCCCTCGAGCACGAGCTCGACGGCGGCCTTGAAGGCGATCGAGCCGTCGAAATTGCCGGCCATCGGGCGGTAGAGCGAATCAACGGCGTTCTGCCCGTCGACGACGGCGGCCATGCGCTTCATCGTTTCGAGAATCTGCGCCTCGGTGATGACGCCGTGGTGCAGCCAGTTGGCGAGGTGCTGGGCGGAGATGCGCAGCGTCGCGCGATCCTCCATCAGGCCGACATCGTTGATATCGGGAACCTTCGAGCAGCCGACGCCCTGGTCGATCCAGCGCACGACATAACCGAGGATGCCCTGCGCATTGTTGTCGAGTTCGCGCTGGATTTCCTCCGGCGTCCAGTTCGGCCGCACCGCGACCGGAACGGAGAGGATGTCGGTGAGCTTTGCCCGCGGGCGCGTGCGCAGCGAGGCCTGCACCGCGGCGACATTGACCTTATGATAGTGCGTCGCATGCAGCGTCGCCGCCGTCGGCGAGGGAACCCAGGCGGTGTTGGCGCCGGCCTTGGGATGGGCGATCTTCTGCTCCAGCATCGCCGCCATCAGGTCCGGCATGGCCCACATGCCCTTGCCGATCTGCGCATGGCCGGACAGGCCGCATTCAAGCCCGATATCGACGTTCCAATTCTCGTAGGCGGAAATCCAGGCGGCCTGCTTCATGTCGCCCTTGCGGATCATCGGACCCGCTTCCATCGAGGTGTGGATCTCGTCACCGGTGCGATCGAGGAAGCCGGTATTGATGAAGACGACGCGGTCCTTGGCGGCGCGGATCGCCTCCTTGAGGTTGATGGTCGTGCGGCGCTCCTCGTCCATGATGCCCATCTTCATCGTGTTGGGCGCCATGCCGACGGCGGCCTCGACGCGGCCGAACAGTTTGGACGCGAAGGCGACCTCTTCCGGGCCGTGCATCTTCGGCTTGACGACATACATCGACCCGGCAGGCGAGTTCTGGCGGCGGCCGCTGACACCGACGTCATGCAGCGCGATCAGCGCGGTCACCATGGCGTCCATGATGCCTTCCGGCACCTCGTTGCCGTCACGATCGCGGATCGCCGGATTGGTCATGAGGTGGCCGACATTGCGCACCAGCATCAGCGAGCGGGCGCGTAGCGAGCCGGCCGAACCATCCGGCGCGGTATAGGCGCGGTCAGGGTTGAGACGGCGCGTGATGGTCTTTCCGCCCTTGGCGACCTCTTCGGACAGATCGCCCTTCATCAGGCCGAGCCAGTTGCGATAGACGACGACCTTGTCCTCGGCATCGACGGCGGCGACGGAATCCTCGCAGTCCATGATGGTGGTCAGCGCCGATTCGATGACGAGATCGGAAATATGCGCCGCATCGTCCTTGCCGGTCGGCGTCGTCGCATCCACGCGGATTTCGATATGCAGGCCGTTGTTGCGCAGGAGAATGCGCGTGGGTGCTGCGGCTTCGCCGACATAGCCGGCGAACTTCGCCTCATCCGCAAGACCCGTCTTGCCGCCGCCGATCAGCGCGACGACGAGCTTGCCGCCATCGACGGAAAGGCCCGCGGCCTCGCGCCAGAACGTGCCGGCAAGCGGTGCGGCCTCATCGAGGAAGCCGCGCGCCCAGGCGATGACCTTGGCGCCGCGCACGGGATTGTAGCCCTTGCCCTTTTCCGCGCCGTCGGTTTCCGGGATGGCGTCCGTGCCGTAGAGCGCGTCGTAGAGCGAGCCCCAGCGCGCATTGGCGGCGTTCAGCGCATAACGCGCATTCATGACGGGAACGACGAGCTGCGGGCCGGCAAGGCTTGCGATCTCCGGATCGACATTGTCTGTCGTGACGGAGAAGTCGCCGCCCTCGGGCAGGAGATAGCCGATCTCGCGCAGGAAGGCCTCATAGGCCGCCATATCGACCGGGGCGCCGTTTGCGCGATACCAGGCGTCGAGCTTTTCCTGCAGCGCGTCACGCTTGGCGAGAAGCGCGCGGTTTTCCGGAGCCAGATCATGCACGATGGCGGAAAAATCGGCGAAATAGCGCTCCGCATCCACGCCCGTGCCGGGAAGGGCTTCCGTGACGATGAAATCATAAAGGGCGCTGTCGATCGAAAGACCGGCTTTTTCGGTATAAGACATCTGAAAAGGCTCCGAATGGGCGGGACAAGGGGGAGTATCCCGAATGGTCCCACTTTCCGGAGGTTTCATTCATAGTCAATTCGGCAAGGGCATAAAGAATTTATTCCGCTCGGGAATAAATCTTACTTATACCTCTTCCGCGATGCGCGGCCGGCCGCTGGCGGTGGCGGTAAACCGCGCCTCGATCAGCTTGCGCGACCCCTCGACTTCCGGTGCATCGATCGCCTCCGAAAGGCTGACGACCGGCTCGTCCGCACCGTTGGCGCGCGCCGCTTGGAGTGCCGCCGTCATCGCCCGCTCCTTGGCCAGCGAGAAGGCCTCGTCCTCGTTGATCAGGCGCAGACTGTCGCCCGCACCGTTGACGATGAAGATGCCCTCTTCCGGCTGAGTCACGAAGACCGTCACGGCATTGCGCACCTGACCGACGACGGCACCGACGGCGTTCGCCACGCCGGCATCCGAAGGAATGGACCATTCCGCGCCCAGCATGTCGGCGATATCAGGATAATAGACCGGCGCAGAAGCGCCGAGGCCGACCAGCGGCCGGTCGAGCGCGATGCGGAACGCCACGATGCCGGGAACGCGGTGCAGCGCCCGGTCGATGGAGATGGAATTGGCCGGATCGAGCGCGCCGACGCCGTCATCGGCCAGACAGGCGGAGAGGATGACGTCAGCCGATTGCCGCGTGAGACGGTCGACCAGCGTGCGGGCCAGCGCTTCCGGCGTCTCGGCGATCGCTCGGCCGGAGCCGTCCTTGGTGCGGGCGGCAAGTTCCAGGCCGAGGCGCGCGGCCACGGCATCCCACTGCCCCTGTCCGCCCAGCACATGCATGGCATCCGACGGCGTGATGCCGCAGATATGCACGAGGCCGCGCGCGACCAACCGATCGAGGGTCGCCTTCTGCGGCGTCGAGAGCAGCAGGCCGTCGAGCGGCAGCGGCGTGGCGCCGATCTTTTCGTAGAGCGCCTGTTCCTGCGGCGTGAGGCCACTCGCCAGCCGCTCCGGCACGCCGGTGCGCACCGCAAAACGTCCGTCGTGGCGGCCCATATGCGGCGCGCGCAGCTGGCGCTCCAGCACGGGAACCACCGCTTCGGGATGCAGCGCCGAGGCAAGGCTGAGCGGCATGAAGCGGCGCGGCCCGAGATCGATCTTCGCCTTGAGACCGCGGTCGTTGATGCGCACTTCCGAATCGCCGCCCAGGCCGAAGGTGCGCATGGCGACGGCTTCCACCATGGTGCGATAGCCGCCGACGACGGCCCCTTCCGCGTCAAGCTTGGGCCGGCCGTTGTCGAGCACCGCGACATCTGTCGTCGTGCCGCCGATATCGGAGACGACGGCATTGTCGAGCCCCGTCAGGTGACGTGCGCCGACCAAGCTCGCTGCCGGACCGGAGAGAATGGTCTCGATCGGCCGCAGCCGCGCTTCCGCCGCCGAAATCAGCGCGCCGTCACCCCGCACCACCATCATCGGCACATGGATGCCGCGGCGCTGGAGATAGTCCTCGCAGGCGCCGATTAGCCGGTCGATCATGGAGACGAGGCGGGCATTGAGCAGCGTCGTCAGCGCCCGGCGTGGGCCGCCGAGTTTCGAGGAGAGTTCGTGGCTGCAGGTGACGGGCAGATGCGAGACCGCGCGGATGCGGTCGCGCACGCGCTGCTCATGCGCCGGGTTGCGCACGGCGAAATAGCCGGCGACGGCGAAGGAAGAGACAGTTTGCGACAGCAGCGGCAGGGCTTCGTCGAGTGCGGCCATATCGAGCGGCGTCTCGTTGCCATGTACGTTATGGCCGCCGGGCAGGAAGAGCACCGGGTCGTTGCCGAGCGCATCGGCGAGCCCGTCGCGCTTGAGATCGTCAGGCGAAAAGCCGATCATGACGAGGCCGGCGCGACCGCCCTGCCCCTCGACCAGCGCGTTGGTGGCAAGCGTCGTCGACAGCGAGACGAGGCCGATGGCCGCAACCGGCACCTGCGCCTCGGTCAGCACCGCCTCCACCGCGCCGGAGATACCGACCGCGAGGTCGTGGCGCGTGGTCAGCGCCTTGGCGCGGGCGACGACGCCCCGGGTTTCACTGTAGAGCACGGCGTCCGTATAGGTGCCGCCGGTATCGATGCCGAGTAACAAATGGTCTGCCACGAGAATTCTTCCGGACTTCCCGCCATCTCTTTTCAAAGCGGGTCTGGAATGGTGTTATTGCATGTCCAGGCCAAATGCCACCATCCCGCCGACGACATCAGATGAAAGAACGAGGAGCCTTCCCGTGATCCCATTCTCCATTCGGCCGCTTCTGGCGCGTCTTCTTCTCGGCACCGCGCTTCTCGCCGGCAGCCTGCCCGCCCATGCCCAGGAAACGGACGAGGAGGAGTACAAGGCGCAGATCCCGGACGTCGCGATCTACAAGGCGATGCTGGACGCCAACAAGCAGACCGGCTGGGTGCAGTTCCGCGAATTCTCGGGCCAGCAGCTCATCTATTTCACCGCCTTGCAGACCATGCATTGCCGGCTGAAGGAGGTGCGCTACTCGATCAACTCAGATACGCTCGACAAGACCTTCCCTATGGCAAAATGCGACCCGGAACTGCCCTTCAACCTGCCATCCGACGACAGCCAGAACTGGCTCTACCTCAACCTGAAACCGGGTGAGGCCAAGACGATCGCCGTGCAGGCGGTGTGGGACGACGGCAGCGGCAGCGAGATCGTCGTCTACCAGCCCTGCAAGAATCCGGAAGCGACCTGCGCCTCGATCAAGACGATCAAGAAGCCGAAGAAGCGTGGGGACGAGCCCGCACCCGTAACGCCAGCCCGTTAGCCGGCTGCGTCGTCAGGCGCTGCACCGGCCAGGGCTTCGTATCCTCGGTCATGTCGAAGCGGAAGCGATGCATCAGCACGCCGAGTGCGATGATCGCCTCCTGCATGGCGAAGGTCGCACCGATGCAGATGCGCGGCCCTGCGCCAAAGGGCAGATACTGGAAACGGTGGATCGCTTCGCGGTTCTCCGGCAGGAAACGCTCCGGCATATAGGCGCGCGGCTTCTGCCAGAGCAGCGCATGGCGGTGCAGCGTCCAGGGCATGACGAGGATGGTGACGTCGCGGGGGATTTCGACCACCTCGCCGGACGGGCTCGTCCAGCGATCGTCGGCGATCGCCTCGCGGTTGATCGAGGGCGCCGGCGGATAGAGCCGCATCGCCTCCTCGAAGGCCGCCCGCGTCCAGGGCATAAGATCCAGCCAGTCGACGGGATCGGCGCCGCTTGAGACGACCCGGTCGATCTCCTCCTCCATCGCCTCGCGCACATGCGGAGAATTGGCGACGCAATAGAGCGTCCAGGCGAGCGCACGCGCCGTCGTCTCATGGCCGGCACCGATGAAGGTGAGGATATTGTCCTCCACCTCCTCCATGGTCAGCCCGTCCGGCCCCGCCGCCCGCAACAGCAGCGTCAGGAAATCGTTCGGCGCGCTGCCGTCGTCCGCCTTCATGCGCTTGAGGCGCAGGTCCATCGTATCGCGCACGATCTTGCGGAATTTCCTCAACACCTTGAGCCCGCCGATGCGCGTCACGCGCGGCACCCAGGCGGGCGCCCGCAGCAGATCCATCGGATCGACCCGGCCCATCGAATGCAGGAGGTCGTCCACGTCGTCGGCGAACTTGTCCGAGGACGTGACGATCTCGCCGGAAAACAGCGTTTCCGAGAGGATCGCGAAGGCCAGCTCCGTCATGTCGTTGCCGATATCGAAGACCTCGCCGTCTGCGCCTTCATACTTCTTTGCATAAAGCTCGGATTGCGCCAGCATCTGCGTCGCAAAACCCTTGGCGTGGCGCGGCGTGAAGATCGGTGCCACCGCCTTGCGCGAGCGACGCCACACCGCGCCCTCCGCCGTCAAAAGCCCATCACGCAGGATCGGGCGCAGCACGAGCTGGCGAACCGCCGCCATCTTGTAGTTCTGGGCATTGTCGACAAGCAGGTATTTGATCAGGCCGGGATCGTTGACGATCAGCGTCTTCTCGCCGAAGAAACTCGTCATGATCCAGGGCAGCGTATAGGACGGCTCGCCCCACAATTCCAACGGATTGCGGAAGACCGTGCGGATGATCTCCAGCTTCGACGGCGGCACGGTGCGCGGGATCGGGGCCGGCGGTTCGAACGGCTCGGGACGCATGTCCATCATCTGCCTCCTTGTTATCGGCGCGTCTTACGGGAAGACTGGGCCGATATAGAGGCGGAGGTTAGAGAAGAGACTGAAGCTCTGCCAGCTTGTCGTTGATCAGCCAGCCGTAATAGTTCTCTTCCGGCCAGGTGACTTCGCCGGCGGCGCGGCGTGCGGCGAAGGCGGCGGCGCGGGCGTCGGGGTTGCCGATATTGTAAAGTGTCGAGGTCAGGCCCGGATTCTTCGAGATATCGACGCCGGCGATCTTCTTGTAGGCATCGATCGAGCGGCGGATGGACGCCGCCATATAGGCGAGCGAGATATCGGGATCCATGATCGCCTGATAGACGCCGGCCGCATCATTTTCGTCCAGCTTGTCGTAACCGGAAATGCGTGAGACGTCGTCGGTCAGTGTCAGCGCCGTCAGCGGGTTGATCTGGCCGAGACCGAAGGTCTGGCCGGCATAGAAGGGCTGGAAGAACACCGCGCTGAAGCGGTTGTTCGGGAAGGACGTGCCGCCGACCGTCTCGCCCTTGAACGTCCGGTTCCAGACGCCCTCGCGGCAGGTCCACAGCGCATAGGACCCCTTCTTGTCGGCGCATTTGGCAAATTCCGGCCGCGCGACGAAATCGGCGACATTTTCGCCATCATAGGCGAAACGGAAGCTGCCGGTATAGGACGCCGCCTTCACATAGTAGCTCTGCAGCCGGTCATAGGCGTCGACATTGTAGGTATGCTCGCCGACGATGGCGCCGACCATGTGGATCGGGGCAATACCGTATTTCGCCGCCGTCGCCTTGATCTTGCTCGTCAGCTGGCTATCGCTCGCCAAGAGGTCGCGCACCTTCTCGTATTTCGCATCGAAGGATGTCTTCCCCGCCTTGGTGCGGCGCACGGAAGCGCCGGGAATGGCCGGCTGCTCGGCATTGCGGTTGCCTTCGGGCACCACGTCCATGGCGGAGGCCATGGTCTGGCTCTGGAAAACGAGCGTGGCGGCAAGGGCAAACACAGGGATGAGCTGACGCACGGTTGCGGTTCCTGTCTGGTCGAATCTTTCGGCGGATGGCGGGACCGATGCAAGACAATCGTGTCGGAATGATGCCAGGCGCGGGCAAAGGCCTAGGCCGCGCCGCCTTTCCTGTCGAGCAAAAAAGCG
>NZ_JBLZPK010000039.1:163162-170137 GCF_049199905.1 Shinella sp. M27 | reverse complement strand
CACCACCACACATTTTCACACCTGTTTAGACTTGAGGCGCACAGCAACGCCCCACCCGGCGCTATGCAGCCTTCGCTTTGGCGACCGTCTTGTTGATCGAGGTCACCGCAAGGTTCGTCAGCTTGTTGTTCGTCGCCTTCTCCTGGTCGAGGATTTCGCTGAGAAGTTTGTGGGCTTCATCGTGGCCGAGATCCTTCGCCCATTCGCGCAATGAACCGTAGCGTGCGATTTCGTAGTGCTCGACAGCCTGGCAAGCAGCCAGAAGCCCGGCATCCAGCGCCGTCCCCTCGGCCTCTTTCATCAGACCATCGGCCTCCTTGAGCAGCCCTTCGATGGCGTCGCACTTTTCGCCGGACGCCTTCTTGCCGATCGACTTGAACACCTGCTCCAGCTTGGTGATCTGCTCTTTCGTTTCGGCAAGATGCTCTTCCGCCGCCTTCTTCAACTCGGCGCTCTTGGCCGCCTTGGCGACCTTCGGCAGCGCCTTGGTGATGGCGTTTTCAGCGTAGTAGATGTCCTGCAACGTATGCTCGAAAATATCGGATAGCGATTTCATGATGTTTCTCCTTACGCATGAATGCGCCGGAGAAATCAACGAGGGGAGCAATCGTTCCCTAATCGCGAGAATTGTCGCAAATGCAAGACAGGTTAGCCTTTCCTGTTGCTCGCAAAAGCCCGACGGGCTTCCTTGATTGCGTCGTGGTGCTTTTCCGCCCAGATCCAGACACCGCAGAACGCCTGGCTCAGGCTTTCGCCGAGCGGTGTGAGCGCATAATCGACATGCGGTGGAATAACGGGATGCACCGTCCGGCGGACAAGGCCATCCTCTTCCATGCGCCGCACCGTCTGGGTCAACATTTTCTGGCTGATGCCTCCCACGGCCTTGCCAAGCTGAGTAAAACGCAGCGTTCCCTGCTCCTGCAACGCCTCCAGGATCAGCATCGTCCATTTGTCGGCAACCTTGCCGATAATGTCCTCAACGAGCGCTTCGATCACCGGATCGACATGGTCGGGAACGGGGCCGTGCAGTCGTTCTTCCATTTGAGGATCCGCAATTGCCCGGCGCATCAGACACTCTCCTTTTGGTGCGTACAAATCTTTTCGGTGCCTACTTCGGAATGGAGAGTATGAACCCTAGTTTGCTGGAGGACAACAGCAACGAGGTTCACGTCCATGCAGACAAACAACAACACCATTCTCATCACCGGGGGCGGTTCGGGCATCGGCGAGGCGCTCGCCCATCGTTTCCACGATCTCGGTAATACCGTCATCATCGCCGGACGACGGCTGGAGACGTTGCGGCAGGCGATCGGGGATCGCCCGAATATCCACGCCGTTCAACTCGACATCGACAGCGCGGAAAGCATCGCGGCATTCGCCAAGACGGTCATTGCCGAGTTCCCGGGCCTCAATGTGCTGGTCAACAATGCCGGCATCATGCGCATGGAGACGCTTGAGGGATTGCGTGATCTCGCGGATGCAGAGGCCACGATCACCACCAACCTGCTCGGCCCGATCCGCCTGACCAATGCGCTCGTCGAGCATTTGAGTACACAAGCCAACCCCGTGATCGTCAATGTAAGCTCAGGCCTCGCCTTCGTGCCGCTGACGGCGACGCCGACCTATTCTGCCACAAAAGCCGCCATTCACAGCTACACGGTCTCGCTTCGCGAGGTCCTGAAAGGCAAGATCGAGGTGATCGAATTGGTGCCGCCTGCCGTTCAGACCGAGCTGACGCCCGGCCAATCCACGCGCGAGGGATATCTTCCGCTCGAGGACTTCATCGATGAAGTCATCGCACTTTTCCAGCAGCATCCCACGCCGCCGGAAATTCTCGTGCAACGCGTCGGCTTCCTGAGAAACGCCGAGGCCGAACAGCGATTCGACGCCACCGTCATCGCCCTCAATGATTTTGCTCGCAAGGCCCATGAAGGAGCGTGAAGCGACGACATGCTCGGAATATTTTGGAGGCGCCGGATATCCAGCGCCTCCACGTTTGCCTCAATCGAGCAATTCGGCCGGCACCTTGCCGCCATTGTCGGCCAAGGCCTTCATGAGCGCCTTGTGCAGCCACATGTTCATCGTGGCGGAATCGTTCTTGTCGCCTGTAAACCCCAGCTCATCGGCCAGTTCCTTGCGTGCCGACAGGCCGGAATCCAGATCGAGCGCCTTCATCATGTCCACGATCGAACGCCGCCAGTCTAGTTTCTGACCGTTCTTCTTAACGGCGGCGTCCATGATAGCTGCGACATCGACGGGGCCGGCATTTCCTGAGGTGGCGGGGTCGGAATGAGCTCCCGAAAGCGTTGCAGTGACGTCATCGCTGAGGATCGGCGTCGCAACCTTTTCTGCTTTGCCCTGATCCGCCTGGCCGCCAAGGGTGGGAGTGGCCGCTACATCAGCGGTTGCGGGCTTTTCCGCACCGGCGATTACGGCATGATCCGGCGTTGCGGCCGGATGTCCAAAAAGTTTCTCCTTGATGCGGCTGAAAATGCTCATTGACTGGCTCCTTTTGGTCGTTGTCTCAAGAAGGATAGGGCCGCGACCCCACGTTTCAATGTACGGGAACTTCAATCCCGGCCACCATCCGCGAAAGCGGCGAGGCCGGCCGTGTCACACACCAAACGCTTCACGCCGCCATCAGAGATCCTTTGCTAGCCTGAGCGCGTCGTAGATCGCCGCATGCGTGTTGCGGGCGGCGACGGCATCGCCGATGCGGAAGAGCTGGTAGGCGCCTTCGGGTTTGCGCTCGACGGTCTGCGGAGCACCATTCAGCAGCTCGTCATAGGACACTTCGCCAAGATTTCTCGACCCCGGCTTCAGCTCGAAATAGAGGTCATCGAGCGGGATGGTGCCGTGGTTGACGACGATCTGGTCGACGGTGCGCTGCTTGGAAACGCCACCGTAGTCGCTGCCGACATGGGCGATGAGCTGGTTTCCGCTCTTTTCCGCCGCCTCCAACTTGTAGGTGACGGTGAAGGTCGTGTCGAGCTTTTGTAGCGAGCGCATGTAAGGCACGAGGTTCATGGCCATGACCTCCGGCGCGAAAGCGCGGTCCGGCGTCATGATCTCGACCTTGCCGCCCGCCTTGGCGATGAATTCGGCAGCTTGCAGCCCGGCATGATCGCCGGCATCGTCATAGATGAGCACATTGGCGCCCGGCTTCACGTCGCCCGAAATGATATCCCAGGAGGATACGACCAGCTCGTTGCCCTTTGTCAGCACGTCGGTATGCGGCAGTCCGCCCGTCGCGATGATCACGACATCGGGGTTTTCCGCCGTAATCGTATCGGCATCCGCCCAGGTGTTGAAGTGGAACGTGACGCCCAGCTTCTCGCACTGGCTCATGCGCCAGTCGACGATGCCGATCATTTCGCGGCGTCGCTCGCTCTGCGCCGTCAGGCGGATCTGACCGCCGGGATTGTTCGCGGCCTCGAAGACCACGACTTCGTGTCCACGCTCGGCGCAGACCCGCGCCGCCTCCAGACCGGCCGGGCCTGCGCCGACGACGACGATCTTCCGGCGCACATCCGCCTTCGGGATGCTGTGCGGCATGGTCTCCTCGCGGCCGGTCGCCGCATTGTGGATGCAGAAGGCAAGGCCGCCCTGGTAGATGCGGTCGAGACAGTAGTTCGCGCCGACGCAGGGGCGGATGTCGTCCTCGCGCTTTTCGATGATCTTGCGCAGGATATGCGGGTCGGTCATGTGGGCGCGGGTCATACCGATCATGTCGACCTTGCCGGCGGCGATAGCATGGCGCGCCGTGGCTACATCCTGGATCTTCGCCGCATGGAAGGTCGGGAACTTGGTCGCGACGCGCACGTCGCCGGCAAAATCCAGATGCGGCGCGCTCGCCATGCCCTGGATCGGGATGACGTCGGTCAGGCCGGGATCCGTGTCGATATGGCCGCGGATGACGTTGAGATAATCGATGAGGCCGCTTTCCTTGAGGCGGCGGGAGATTTCCAGGCCCTCGGCCTTTCCGGTCCCGCCAGGAAGACATTCGTCGGCCGTGTAGCGCACGCCGAGAATGAAGTCGTTGCCGACCCGCTCGCGCATCGCCTTGAACACGTCGAAACAGAAGCGCAGGCGATTGTCGAGCGAGCCGCCATAGGGGCCGTCGAGTTCGTTGGTCAGCGGCGAGGTGAATTGGTCGATCAGGTGGCCATAGGCCTCCAGCTCGACGCCATCCATGCCGCCCGCCTTCATGCGCTCGGCCGCATCGGCAAAGTCCTTGATGATGCGTTCGATATCCCAGTCTTCCAGCTTCTTCGGAAAGGCGCGGTGCGCAGCTTCGCGGTGATGCGACGGCGCGACGACGGGCAGCCAGTCGCCCTTGTCCCAGCGCGTGCGGCGGCCGAGATGGGTGAGCTGGATCATGATCGCCGCGCCCTCTTCGTGCACGGCGTCGGTCATCTCGCGGATCCACGGAACGATCTCGTCCTTGTAGGCGAGCAGGTTGTTGAAGACCGGCGGACTATCCTTCGAGACGGCGGCCGAGCCCGCCGTCATGGTGAGCGCCACCCCGCCCCGCGCGCGCTCCACCGTATAGGCCCGGTAGCGGCCCTTCGGCATGCCGTCTTCCGGATAGGCCGGCTCGTGCGAGGTGACGATGATGCGGTTGCGGAGGGTCAGGTGCTTGAGCTGGTAGGGCTGAAGCAGGGGATCGTTGGACATGCGCCAGGCTCCGGTTTGTCAGGTTTTCCGGACGGTAAGCGGAAATGTACATATGTGTCAATATTCGGAAAACAATCGTGACCGGGATATCGACACCTATGTACATTTACTTGTCACGCCGGGCGGGATTTGTTAGGAGGCCATCATGGAACAGGCGACGAGTGACAGCGGCTGGCGCGGCTCCCAGGAGGGGTGGCTCGCGGCTGCCTATGACACGCTGCTCGAATCCGGGGTGGATTCGGTGAAGATCCTGCCACTTGCCAAGCGGCTGAACCTTTCCCGCACGAGCTTTTACTGGTTCTTCAAGGACCGGGAGGAGCTGCTGAACGCGCTGATCGCGCGGTGGCGGGAGAAGAACACCGGCAACATGGTGAAGCGGTCCGAGGCCTATGCGGAATCGCTGACCGAAGCCATGCTGAACGTCTTCGATTGCTGGCTGGACAAGGATTTGTTCGACTCTCCCTTCGAATTCGCCGTTCGCAGCTGGGCGCTGCAATCGGAGGACATTCTCGAAGAGGTGCGGCGAGCCGACCAGACACGGCTGGAGGCTCTGGTCGGCATGTTCATGCGCTTCGGCTATGACGAGACCGCCGCCGACGTCCGGGCGCGCACGACCTACCTCGTTCAGATCGGCTACATCTCCATGCAGGCGCAAGAGGACATCGCTCTGCGCATGAAGCGCATCCCGGAATACATCGCGATCTACACCGGCCAGACGCCGCGCCGAAACGAACTCGACCGCTTCTTCGCCCGCCATGGTTACCGGCCCGACTGAGCCGGCACCGAAACGGCTTCAGCCGCCGCCTACCCCTTCGACGAATCTCGCCAAGCGCGCTCGAAAGGCAGACGCCAGGCATGCGGGGCGATGAGCTGGTGGATCGACTTCGGACCCCAGCCGCCCTGATCGTAGAGCCTGACCGGCGGTGGGTTGTCGAGCAGCGGCTGCGAGACCTCCCAGAGCCGTTCGATGCCCTCGGCGGTGGTGAACAGCGTATGGTCGCCGCGCATGGCGTCGAGGATCAGCCGCTCATAGGCTTCCAGCACCTCGCCGATCAGACCGGTTTCGCTCATGGCGAATTGCAGCGACAGCTTGTCGAGCCGGAAACCCGGACCGGGGCGTTTGCCATAGAAAGAGAGCGAGACCTTGGAGGCATCGGCAAGATCGAAAGTCAGGTGATCGGGGCCTTGCGCGCCGACGCCTGAGCCCGGCGGGAACATCGATTTCGGCGGTTCGCGGAAGGCGATGGAGATGATGCGTTGCCCCTCGGCGAGACGCTTGCCCGTCCGCAGGAAGAAGGGCACGCCGGCCCAGCGCCAATTGTCGATCGCGCATTTGAGCGCGATGAACGTATCGGTATCGCTCTCCGGATCGACTCCGGGCTCCTTGCGGTAACCGATATATTGGCCACGCACCACGTCCCGCGGCTCGATCGGCAGCATGGAGCGGAACACCTTGTTCTTCTCCTCCGAGATCGGCGCGGGCTCCAGTGCGGTCGGCGGCTCCATCGCCATGAAGGCCAGGATCTGGAAGAGATGGGTTACGACCATGTCGCGATAGGCGCCGGTGGTCTCGTAGAAGGCGGCGCGCGTCGCAAGGCCGAGCGTTTCCGGCACGTCGATCTGCACATGATCGATGAAATTGCGGTTCCAGATCGGTTCGAACAACCCGTTGCCGAAGCGGAAGGCCAGGATGTTCTGCGCAGGCTCCTTGCCGAGGAAATGATCGATGCGGAAAATCTGCTTCTCGTCGAAGACCTCGTGGAGCTTCTTGTTCAGCTCCACCGCACTGGCAAGGTCCGTGCCGAACGGTTTTTCCATGATGATACGGCAGCGCTCGACCAGTTCCGCCTCAGCCAGAAGCTGAACGGCCGGAAGTGCGGCCTTCGGCGGCACGGAGAGGTAATGCACGCGCCGTGTTTCCGGTCCGAGCGCCTCCTCCGCCTTTTCGACCGCCTTCCTCAACGCCCCTGCCCCGGCATTGAGCGGCACATAGTCGAGCGATGCGGAGAAAGCCTCCCATTCGGCCTGCGTGAACTGGCGGGTCAGGAACTTGTCGAGCGCCTCGCGGGCAATCGTCCTGAAACCGTCGACATCGATATCGTCCAACGAAACGCCGACGATCCGGCAACCCGGAATGAAACCGGCATTGATGAGATGAAACAGCCCCGGAAGGAGCTTGCGACGGGAGAGATCGCCCGTTGCACCGAACAGCACGACGACCTGTGGAAAGCCGGGACCAACCCGTGTGGAATTCTTGCGCAAAGCATCCGTCCCGAAATCTTGAGTTACACCCTGCGG
>NZ_JBLZPK010000039.1:29063-163124 GCF_049199905.1 Shinella sp. M27 | reverse complement strand
CCGTCGCGAATCCGTCTTCCTCGTTTTTGAGGTCGCCACAACAAATCCTCACCCGATTGCAGGTTGAGTAGAGACTGCTTTGCGAAGGTGATCAAGCGTCGAAAAGAACTGTCCCGCCGAATGCTACAGGGCCGCCGATACGGTCTCCGGGCCGGACAAAGCCGCACGGATGGCCCGGACCGCCGCAAGCGCCGTGCGCGTGCGCACTGTGTTGACGAATTCCGGCCAGCTCGACAGGATGACCGCGGCGAAATCCGCCTGCGGGTCGATATAGATCAGCTGGCCGAAAACACCGCGCGCCATATAGGCACCGCGCGCAGTATCCTCGATCCAGAACTGGTTGTGATAGGCGCCGGCCGGCAGCACGTCGTGATAGATGCCGCCGAAGAGCGCCGGGTCGGCGCCGAAGCGCGTGCCAGTGATCCATTCGGCAGGAACGATGCGCCGGCCGCCGATCTCTCCGCCGCGAAGATGCAGCAGCGCGAAACGGGCATAATCGCGCAGCGTCGCGTTGAACCCACCGTCGCCAAGCGCGTAGCCGGCGGCATCGACGGTGAAACAGGCATCCTCTTCCGCCCCCATCGGCGCCCACAATTCACGGCTGACCAGTTCAGCAAGCGGCGTGGCGGTCGCGCGTTGCAACACGAAGGCCAGCACGTCCGTCTCGATCGAACGATAGCGGAAGGAAGCCCCGTGCGGGCACTCCAGATCCTTCAGCGACAGGATCAGGTCCCAGACATGCAGCGGCCAGGTCGGGTTCCAGCGATCCTTCCAGCCGCTGGCGGCATCCAGCTGCGCCATGTGCGAATCGAGCGCGGTATAGGTCTCGTCGAACAGCACGCCGCTGGTCATGTCCAGCACATGCTGGACGGTCGTGCCGCGATAGGCCGTCGCCTCCAGCTCCGGCAGATAATAGGTCAGCAAGGCCGTGGGGTCGACCAGGCCCTGGCCGATCAGAATGCCCGCGAGCGTGCCGACGATCGACTTGGCGACCGATTGCGACAGATGCAGCGTGTGCGGCGCCATGCCGTTCAGGTAGCGCTCGGCAACGATGCTGCCGCGATGGAGCACGAGCAGGCCGTCGGTATAGGCCGTCTCCAGAAAACTGCCGATGGTGGCATACTGGCCGTCCACCTCGAAGGGGATGGCATCGACAGGTTGCAGATTGACCGGCAGCGGGCTCACCGGCCCCGGGCCGCGCCAGACTTGCGTGGTCGGCATCATGTCGCGGACATGCTGGAAGGTCCAGCGGTTCCACGGCGCGCGGTCCCATTCCTGCCGGGGGATGACGGGGTTTCCCGGTGCGGCGGGATCACGAAAGGACTGTGTGCTGGTCATGATATGCTCTCGTTTGCGGTTGGAACGCTGCCGCGTTCAATCATTGCGGCGAAGGTAACTGCCGCCGACGAATTCCCCGAACAGGCTGCCCATGTCGCTCATCATGGCGAAGTTGCGCTTGGCCTTCGGGCCGAGCTTGGTAGCAACGGCGTCGATCAGCAGATTGAGCACGACGCTCAGGCTTGCCGTAGAATCCCAGAAGGTTTTCACATGCGTATGGGCCTCGAAAACGAAGCGCGTATAGGCGAAGGCCCAATGGCTGAACTTGTCGGTGACGATGACCAGCGGCATCTCCATCGACTTCAGAATTTCCGCCAGCTTGATGCCGCGCGTAGCATAGGAGGCGGTATCCACCAGGACGACGGCGCTCTGCTTGGGATCCGCATTGATGATCTCGCCGAAGGTCCCGGAGGCATTGTCGATGAAGATGACGTTGGAGCGAGCCCACAACAGGCGGCTCGCGAAATCCATGGCCAGCCCCTTCGAAGCCTGGAAGCCAACGACATAGATGGTGCGCGCCTTCACGAGCAAGCTTGCGGCCTCGTCCCACACGTCGGTGGTGGTCAGGGCATAGGCCTTCACGATGGCGTCGAGCTCGAGCCGCAGGCTCTCCTGCAACATCTGCTGGCGACCCTCTCGCATCTGGAAGCGGGCCATGTAGTCGTCGACTTCACTGTCCTTCTCCGCGACCGCTACACGCAGGCGCTTCTTGAGGTCGCGCAGGTTCTCGAAGCCGAGGCCGCGAACGAACCGCGTCACGGTCATTTCGCTGACACCCACGGCCTGAGCTATGCTGCTCCCGGTCTCGAAGGGCAGTATCTGGATATTGTCGAGGATATAGGCCGCCAGGCTCTGCTCCGAGGGCGAGAAATCGGGCATGCGGGCGCGCAGGATCGCGTCGATGTCGATCTTGTCCTCGACGCTATTGGCGTCCTTGCCGCTTCGCGATTTCGCCACAGTGACAAGCTCCTAGAAATTACCGACATGGATGGCCGGACGCCCCTGCCCCCAGATGCCGGGAGCGCCCTCCATCTCTTCCTCGATTTGCCGCGCGGCCGCAAGCAGCAGGTCCTCCCGCCCGAAGCGGGCGACGAGCTGGATGCCGATGGGCAAACCCTCGCTGCTGCGCCCAAGTGGCAGGGATATCGCAGGCTGCCCGGTGGCATTGAACAAAGCGGTGAACGTTTCCTTCGGCGCCAGATCGTCGAAGACGCCATCCGCGTCGATGCCGGCGCGATTGGGATCGAAAGTGCCGATCGGTTCCGGCAGAATGGCGCTGGTCGGCGTCAGCAACAGATCGTATCCGGCCAGGAACCGCCCGATCTGCCGTGTTGTCCGGTCATAGACGGCAAGAGCCTGAATGAGCTCGGCACCGCAGATGCCGAGCCCCCAGCGATACAGCGCATGCACGCTTGCGCCAAGCGCCTCATCCATTGACCGGTTCATAAGTCGCCCCATGGCCGGCATGTTCGCGGCAGCATCGGCGGCCCAGATGACTTTCTGAGCATGGAGGAAGGCGGGATAGTCAAAGTCCGGCGACGCTTCCTCGACATGGTGGCCAAGCGATGCGAACCGCGCCGCGGCCGACCGTGTCGCGGCGGCGACCTCTGGGTCGATCCGCACGCCGGACCACGACTGCAGGCACAGCGCAATGCGCAGCCCCTTCGGCTTGCGTGTGATGGCATCGAGATAGGTGCCCGCTGGCGGCGCGATCTCATAGCCGTCGCCGGCATCCGGGCCATGGCACAGGTCGAGCAGGGCTGCGGTATCGCGCACGGAGCGGGTGAGCATGAAAGCCGTTGCAAGCCCCAGAAGCGGGGCGTTCGCGTTCGGAGACCCCGTGACCCGGCCGCGCGACGGCTTCAGCCCGATCAGGCCGCAGAACGCGGCCGGGTTGCGGATCGATCCGCCACCGTCGCTGCCCTGCGCGAAAGGCACGATGCCGGCGGCGACGGCCGCTGCCGCACCGCCGCTGGAGCCGGCGACGCCGCGCTCCGGATTCCACGGATTGCGCGTTGCGCCGTAGAGCGGCGATTCCGTCGCCGCCGGCACGCCGAATTCGGAGCTCGTCGTGCGTTCGGCATTGACCAGCCCGCCCTTGCGCAAACGCGTCCAATAGACGGCATCGTGGCCGGCGCGAAAACCCTGTGCCAGACGGCTGCCGAATTCGGCGGGCCGGCCCGCCTCGATGGGAAAGTCCTTGGTCAGGGTGGGAATGCCGCCGAAGGGGGTGGCGGACGCCTCCTCCGGCAAGCTTTCCAGCGCGTCCGCATAGAGTTCGATGACAGCGTTCAGCGTCGGGTTCACCGCCGCGACGGCCTGTTCGACACATCGGCCGAGCTCCCTCGGCGTGACCTCGCCTTTCACCAGCAGGCGGGCGAGGCCGGTTCCGTCATGGGCTGCATATTCATCAAGTCGCATGGGTCGCTACCGGTTGTGAAGGGGGGATTGTCTGGGCGGACGGCAGCCGGGCCATCGAACCGACCAGCGTCTGCGTATAGGGATCCTGCGGCGTGGACAGAACCTGTTGTGCCACCCCCTGTTCCACGATGCGTCCCGCCTTGAAGACATAGACGCGCTGGCAAAGGCTGCTCACCACGGCGAGATCGTGCGAGATGTACAGCAGCGTCAGCGAGCGCTCGCGCTGGAGCCGCACGAGCAGTTCCAGGATCTGCGCCTGCGTCGTGACGTCGAGCGCCGAGGTGATTTCATCCGCGATGAGCAGTTGCGGCTTCAACGCCAGCGCCCGTGCAAGGCCGACGCGCTGGCATTGCCCGCCGGAAAGCTGCTGCGGCTTGCGATCGCGCAGGCTGCTCGGCAATTCCACCATCTCCAACAGAGTGTCGGCTTCTTTCCGCGCCGTTTTTAGGTCCGCGAGACCATGCCGCCAGATCGGCTCGGCGACGGCCTCGGCGATGGTCAGGCGCGGATTGAGCGAATCGTACGGGTTCTGGAATACCATCTGCACGCGGCGGCGGAACGCCGTCAGGGCCGCGCCATCGAGCGCCCCGACATCTTCCCCGTCCAGGCGGATCGCGCCGCCGCTCGGCGTGTTCAGGCGAATGATCGACCGGGCGAGCGTGCTCTTGCCGGAACCGCTTTCGCCGACGATGCCGACCGTTTCGCCCGTCTTGATCTCGAGATCGACGCCGTCGAGGGCGCGGAAGGCATTGCCGCCTCCGAAGCCGCCGAGCAGGCCCTGTCCGGCGGGGAACGTCACCGAGAGGTTTTCGACGCGAAGCAGCGGTGTTGCCTGATCCGGACCAACGGCCGTACCGTAGCTCTTGCGGCCCGGCTGGGATTCGATCAGCAGTTTCGTATAGGGATGGCGCGGCCGATTGATGACCTCGTCGATCGGCCCCTGTTCCACCACTTCGCCATGGCGCATGACCACGACGCGCGAGCAGATATCCGCGACCACCCCGAGATCGTGCGAAATGAGGATCATCGCCAGTCCGGTCTTGCGGTTGAGCTCCTTAAGCAATTCAAGGATGCGGGCCTGCACGGTGACGTCGAGGGCGGTGGTCGGCTCGTCGGCGATCAGCAGCTTCGGCTGGCAACCGATGGCGGCGGCGATCATCGCCCGCTGTTTCATGCCGCCCGAAAACTCGTGCGGATAGGAGCGGGCACGCTTTTCCGGCTCGCGAATGCCCACATCTTCGAGCAGCTTGACAGCGCGCTGGAGACCTTCGCGCTTGCCGAGGCCGAGGTGGCGGATCATCGGTGCCGCGACCTGCTGGCCGATGCGGCGCAGCGGATCGAGATGCGATGCCGGGTTCTGGAAGATCATGCCGATGTCGCGGCCGCGAATGGCGCACAGTTCGTCCTCGCCGAGTGTCAGCAGGTCGCGTCCATCGAGCCTCACCGTGCCCTCGGCGCGTGCCGTGGCGGCCAAGAGCCGCATCACGGCGCGGCAGGTCACGGATTTGCCTGAACCGCTTTCGCCGACGATCCCGAGGATTTCTCCCGGCTGGAGCGTGAACGACACGTTCTTCACCGCCGCGAAGCCGCCGAAATTGACGGAGAGATCCTTGACCTCGAGCAGAGGCGGCTTGCCCGTTTCCAGCCCGCTCATGCCGTCACTCCCTTACGCTGTATCTGCCCCAATCCGTCGCCGAGCAGAGCAAAACCGAGGCCGAGCGAAATGGCGGCCAATCCCGGAAACAGGCAGATCCACCAGGCCTGCTGCACGAAGGCCTGCCCATCGGCGATCATCACACCCCATTCGGCGAGCGGCGGCTGCGCGCCCATGCCGAGGAAGCCGAAGCTCGCACCGGCGAGCATGACGAGCACCGCATCGCTGACCGCATAGGCGATGATTGGTCCGATGGCATTCGGCAGCACGTGACGGCTGAGAATTGCGACCGGCCCATAGCCCAGACATTTGGCCGCCTGGATATATTCGCTTTCGCGGATCGTCAGCACCTGCGCCCGCACCAGTCGCGCATAACTCACCCAGCCGACCAGCGTCAGCGCCAGGATGAAATTGAGCAGCCCTGGTCCGAGCACGCCGACAATGGCCAGCACCAGCACGAAGAAGGGGAACGCGACGGTCAGGTCATAGATGCGCATGAACACGTTATCGACCACACCGCCGAAATAGCCGCTCAAGAGCCCGATCGTTGTGCCGATCAGGAGGGGCGGAAGCACCCCGGCCACACAGAGCAGCAGATCGACCCGGCTTGCGAACAGAACCCGCGAGAAGACATCGCGGCCGACCTGGTCGGTGCCGAACCAATGGGCGGCACTTGGCGGAGAAAGCATGTTCATGATGTCAATGGCGTCGGGATCATAGGGCGCGATCGCCGAGGCGGTCAGCGCCGTCACCAGCCATCCGCCGAGGATGACGAGCGCAATCAGCATGGTCGGCGTGATGACGCGGACACGCGGCGCGGTCTGCGCCAGAACGGGGCTGTCAGCCATGGGCGATCTCCTCAGAGCCGGACGCGCGGATCGATGAAGGCGGTGAGCAGGTCCACCATCAGCGTGATCAGCACGGTGGAGACCGCGAAGATCAGCGTCAGGCCCTGCACGACGTAGTAGTCTCGGCCGAGCAGCGCATTGACCATCAGCGTGCCGAGGCCGGGCACCGCATAGACGGTTTCGACGATGACGGCGCCGCCGATCATGAAGGCCACCATGACACCGAGCAGGTTGAGGGTCGGCAGCACAGCGTTCGGCAGCATGGTCTGCCAGAAAATCTGCCGCTCCGTCGCGCCCTGCGCCCGTGCGGCGGTGACGAAGTCGGCCGTCGTCTTTTCGATGAGCGCGGCGCGCAGGCTCTGCGTCAGAACCGGCACCAGCCAGATGGCCGTCGAGAGCGCCGGCAGGAAGAGGTGATGAAGATGGCCGGTGAAACCGGTGCCATAACCCGAGACGGGGAACCAGCCGAGGCTGACGCCGAAGAAGCGCGACATCATGATGCCCAGCCAGAATACCGGGATCGTAAGACCGGCAATCCCGACAAGGCGAATGATCTGGTCAGCGATACCGCCGGGACGGCGGGCACCGAGGATGGCGAGCACGACCGTGGGCGGGATGGCGAGGCACAGAACATAACCGGTCAGGAACAGCGTCGGCCACATGAACTGTTCGATCAGTTGGCTCACCGGCCGCTGAAAGCGCAGCGACAGGCCGATATCGCCCGAAAGCAAATTGACGAGATAGGTCATGAACTGGCGCCAGAGCGGCAGGTCGAGTCCGTATTGCGACCGGATCGCCGCAATGGTCTCAGGGCTCGCCCGATCCCCGGCTAGAAGCCGCGCAGGATCGCCAGGCGCCATGTGGACCAGGAGAAACGTCACGAGGCTGATGCCGGCGAGCACGCCGATCAATTGCAGCAGACGCCGCGCAATGAGGTGCAGGAGGGACAATCCGGTTCTCCGGTTCGAGCATCAAGGGCGCGCCCCTTTTTTCGAGGCGCGCTTGAGACGGCTCACTGGCCGATGGACGTCTCTTCCAAGGTCCATTGCAGCGAAGGCGTCAGCTTGAGGCCTTGCAGACGCTTCGAATAGGCGACCGCATTCGGCGCGTAATAGAGCGGGATCTGCGCGACCTCTTCCGTGGTGATCTTCTGGATCTCCTTGTAGATCTCCGCGCGCTTGGTCAGGTCAACCTCCTTGGTGCCCTGCTCAACGAGTTCGTCGACCTTCGGGTTTTCATAGAAGGTGTTGTAGGAATTCGAGCCGCAGCTTCCGCACACCGCCCAGCGCACGGCGAGATCGGGATCGGGCGTCTCGTTGTACCACCAGTTGGCCGCAGCGTCGTAATCGCCCTTGCCGGTGGCATCCCACCAGGCGCCGCCATCGACATTGACGATGACGGGCTTGAGGCCAATTGCCTGCCACTGTGCCTGGATGAGCAGCGCCGTCTGCTGCGAAGGCGCATCGGCAGTTGCAAGGATCTTCACCTCGTGTCCCGCCATGCCGGATTCGGCCAGCAGTTCCTTCGCCTTGGCGGGATCGTAGGCAATGCCCGGATAATCCTTGTCATGGAAATCGACGCTGCCCGGCAGCGTGGTGTTTGCCGGCTCGGCATAACCGCGAGTGATGGCCTTGGCCATCGCCTTGTTGTCGATGGCCATGCCGGCCGCCTGCCGGGCCTGCAGATTGGAGAAGGGCTCACGCTTGTGGTTGAGCAGCGTCATGTAGATGGTGGTCGAGGGCTCGAGCCGCATATCGATGGCGTCGGCCGTCTTCAGCTCGTCGATCTGTGCCCACGGCACCGCCCGCACGGCATCGATCTCGCCGGCCTTCAGCATCGCGATGCGGGTTTCGGGCGAGGCAACCTCGATCAGTTCGACCGTCGCGTCCGACTTCGGATAACCCTCGCGCCAGTAATGCGGATTGGGCTCGAGGATGAGCCTTTCGTTCGGCTTCCACTGCTTGACCTCGTAGGGGCCGGATGTGACCGGGACGGTGGCGAAAGCCGCCTCTTCGCCCCGCTTCTCGACATCGGCCTTGGAGACGATGCCCATGTTCCAGATTTCGGCATTACCGAGGAACGGCGCGAAGGCCGACTTGAGCGTCACCACCACGGTCTTCGGATCAGCCGCCTTAACCGATTCCACCGCGCCGAGCGGCGCCGGATAAGCCGACTTCTTGTCGCTGCGGATACGCTCAAGGCTGAAAGCCACGTCATCGGCCGTAATCGCCGAGCCGTCCGAGAACTGCGCATCGCGCAGATGGAACGTATAAGTCTTTCCGTCCTCGGAAATATCCCATTTCTCGGCAAGGCCGGGCTCCAGCGCGCCGGTCTCCGAATTGCGCCGCAGCAGGCGCGAATAGAGCTGGCCGTAGGTTTCGATGTTGCCGGCCGCCGCCGACCGCATCGGGTCCAGCGTGGTCGTCTGATAGGGCGAGACGACACGAATGACATCCGCCGCCGAGGCCGGCCCGAAGGCAACCAGCCCCGCGGCCAGAAGGGTCGCGCCACTCAATGCCAAACCTTTGGCCCGCATGGGGGGCCTGCTCCAAAAAGTCATTGTTTTCTCCTCCCGAAATCCAGCGTGCCGCCAGACACACTGGGAGACTATGTTAGATTCAGCACAAACGTCAACAGCGATGTTATTTTTTCAACATTGCCAGGGGGAGGCGGCCTTCGGTCGGAAGCACAGTTGCACCGTCTCGGAGCTTGCGCGCGGAAACTATCCGCTCGCGGCGATCACTTTGCCAAACGGCACGCACGCCGTTAGAACCGTGCAAAAATTTGCCGGAGCCTGATTTGAAGACGATCGCGATTGATTTCGAAACGGCCAACGAACAGCGTGGAAGCGCCTGTTCCGTCGGGCTGGCGTGGATCGAGGACGGTCGCGTCACACGCGTCGAGGAGCGGTTGATTCGCCCTAAGACAATGCGCTTCTCCTCCTTCAACATCGCCATCCACGGCATCCGGCCGGAGGCTGTCGAAGATGCCGGTGAATTCCCCGAGGTCATGGACGAGTTCGCCGACGACTTTCGCGACGCGACAATGATTGCCCACAATGCGGCCTTCGATTTCAGCGTCTGGCGGGCTTGCCTCGACCAGTACGGCCAGAGTTATCCCGATCTGTCCTATCTCTGCTCGGTGAAAATGGCGCAGAAGGTCTGGCCCGATCTCGGATCCCACAAGCTGAATATCCTGGCCTCATATCTCGGCCTCACCTTCGCCCATCACAACGCGGCGGAGGACGCCGCAATCTGTGCCGAAGCGGCAATCTCGATGGCACGTTCACTGCGCGTGACACATGTGCGGGAGGTCCCCGCAAGGATCGGCATGAAGGCCGGCCGGCTTTTCGCCGGTGGATACGAAGCCTGCACCTGCCGCAGGAGCTGAAAGGCGCCGGAAGACGCGCCTTCCAGACCGCAGACCTCGGTGACGAAGGCGTTGGCGCGAAACGCCTCACAATCCTGACGTGATCATCTCGCGGATTTTTGTCGCTTTCTCGAAGTGGTCGAGAGCGTGCTTTCGGATCCACCACTCCGCCGCTTCCATCACCAGATCCGGATCATCGTTCTTGTTCGCAAAGAAAGCATAGAACGACAGGCCGACCGCCTCGCCTTTCTTGGCGATCTTTTCATTGCATACCGAAACGGCCTTGTTCCTCAGAGATTGCCTCAAGCTTGATCCTCGCGATTCAACAGCCCCCTGCGTAACAGACACGCGCATCAATCGCATGCGGGCGGCGGAAATTTTACGATTGCTGCGGCCTGCCTTTTCTGACCCAATGGCCATGGAATGCGGCAGCAGTTATCTCCCGATTGCTTCCTTCTACCCCCCCAGAAACTCGGAATGATCATGTCCCTGCCCCAGAAAATCGGCTTCATCGGAACCGGCACCATCACGGACGCGATGGTGCGCGGCCTCCTGACCAAGCCCGCCGCCGTGCCGCATGTCATGGTGTCCCTGCGCAGCGCGGACATCTCGGCAGGCCTTGCCGCCGATTTTTCGCAGGTTCTGGTCTCCGGCGACAATCAGGCGATCGTCGATGGCTGCGACACGGTCGTTCTGGCGATCCGGCCGCAGATCGCGGAGGACGTCATCCGCCCCCTGCGCTTCCGCGACGGGCAACGCGTGATCAGCGTCGTCGCGGCAACCGCGCGTGACGCGCTTCTGGACTGGATCGGCGCGGATGTACGCCTCTCCCAGGCGATCCCCCTGCCCTTCGTCGCGCGCCGCAAGGGCGTGACAGCCGTCTTTCCGCCGGATGCGGATACCGCCGCGCTCTTCAACGTGCTGGGCAACGCCGTCGAATGCGAGAGCAAGGCCGAATACGATCTGCTCGCCGCCGCCAGCGCCCTGATGGCCACCTATTTCGGCGTCATGCACCGCGCGAGCAAATGGCTGGCGGCAAACGGCCTGCCGGAAGACAAGGGACGCGCCTATCTAGCGCCCCTCTTCGCCAGCCTGTCCGATACGGCACTCCACGCCTGTAACCACGTGGCCTTCCTGGAGATGAGCCACGAATTCGCCACCAAAGGTGGTCTGAACGAACAGGTCTTCCGGGATTTCGAGGCGGACGGCGGTGGTCAGGCGTTGACCAAGGCACTCGACCACGTTCTTGCCCGGATCAAAGGGTAGCCGCCTACCAGCGCAGCCAGCGCCGGCCAAGCAGCGCACCCGCAGCGGTCACGCCCGCTATGGCGGCCGTGTACCAGGTAGCCAGGAACAACGGGCTATCGTCAGGGCAATGCCAGGCATAGATCGCAGCGGCAATGGCGCCGGCGGCAAAGCCGGCAGCGGCACCGGCCGCCGCCGGATTCTCGGGTGCGCCTTTCTTCAGCGCCCAGAATAGACTGGCGAAAGGCGCAAGCGACAGGACCGGCACGAAAAACAGGCAGAACAGCGCATTTCGTCCGATTAGGCTCGCCCGCCAGGCCTCACTCGGCAATGCGAAAAGCTCGATGATCACGGCGGCCGCCACCATGACGAGGGGCACGCCGAGCAGCAGAGCGGGAAAGCGCGTCTCCGCCCCCGGTCGGCCGATGCGCATGGCAAGCCGGGCGGCGAGAACGGCGAGAACGAGCGTGACGACGATCTTGAAGAGCACACGCGCCGTCTCGAAGACGCTCGCCATGTTATGCCGCAGGCCGACGGTGACGACGAGCAACGCGGCCGAAGCGACGATACCTACACCAAGAGCAAGCGCAAGCGCACGGCCATAGCGCAGGCCGACGGGCGCGTCGTGCGTCATCAGGATGATCAGGTCGTCCGTCTTCATCTCATTCGCTCCGATAGAGGGCGGCCAGCGATTTCAGCGCCCGGTGGAGGGCGACGCGCACCGCGACCTCCGTCATTTTCAGCCGCGCCGCCGTTTCGCGGATACCCTGCCCCTCGATCGAGATCGACCGGACGATATCGCGCTGCGGGTCTCTCAACCGCGCCAGCATGGTTTCCGTGTCGAGCCGGTCGGCGGCCTCATGCGTCTCGTCGCCCGCCTCCAGGAAATCGGCGACATCCTCGATCGGCACATTCACATGCCGGCCGCGGCGGCGCAGGCTGTCGACCAGCTTGTTGCGCACGATGGTCGTCAGCCACGGTCCGAGCGGCCGGGACGGATCCCAGGTGCCGCGCTTCAGATGGATGGCGAGCAGCACTTCCTGCACCACATCCTCCGCCTCGCTTGCCGGGGCGCCGAACTGATCGCACCGCCGGCGCGCCATGCGGCGCAATTGCGGCGTCACGGCGACGAGGAAACGGTTATAGGCCTGCGCATCGCCCTTGATGGCGAGGCGCAGCCAGGCTGCCCATTCCTCTTCACGCGTCGACTGTTTCACCGTTTCCTACCCTACGCCGGGCCACACGATTTTGTTACCGTGCCCACGACAAGAAACCTGTAACGCGCCCAAGAGCCTGATGCGCAAGGCCTTTTTCTTACGCCAAGGGCCGCTTCGCAAGAGGTGTACAGAAAAATCCGACCGGCCCTGTAACGAAGCGCAATCCCTCTCCGTAGCCGTCCATGCACAGCCAATCGCGGCTGCCCAAAAACGGAGACAGAGAATGAAAACCACGATCGCCACCCTCGCCCTTGCCGGTTCGCTCGCTTCCGCGCTGGCCGCCATCGCAACGCCCGCCACCGCCGACGACAGCAAGGAGAAGTGCTACGGCATCGCGATGAAGGGCCAGAACGACTGCGCTGCGGGCGCCGGCACGACTTGCGCCGGCACGTCGAAGATCGACTACCAGCAGAATGTCTTCAAGCTGGTCCCGAAGGGCACCTGCGTTTCGATGAAGACCCCCACCGGTCACGGCATGCTCGAGCAGGGCATGGCACCGGCCTGATAGTCGCGGTCCGCCACCCGACGGACGGCGCCATCCCGGCGCCGTCGCTTCCCTTCAGAAAGGTGTGCCATGCTTTCCTCCGCCCTTCCGCGCCGCGCCGGTGCCGGCTTCAAGCCCGAGCATTTCGCCGATATCCTGGCCGAACCGCAACCCATCGGCTTCTTCGAGGTCCATGCGGAAAACTACATGGGCGCCGGTGGCCCACCGCACGCCCAGCTCGGCAAGCTGCGCGAGGACTATGCGCTCTCCATCCACGGCGTCGGCCTGTCGATCGGTTCGATGCAGCCGCTCGACGGCGATCACCTCGCCCGGCTGCGGGTGTTGTGCGACCGCTACCAGCCGGAGAGTTTTTCCGAACACCTTGCCTGGTCGACCCATGACAGCGTGTTTCTGAACGACCTTCTACCGCTGCCTTATACCGAGGAGACGCTGGCCCGCGTGGTCGAGCATGTCGATCAGATTCAGACCGTTCTGGGCCGTCAGATGCTGCTCGAAAATCCCGCCACCTACCTGCTTTTCGCGGAGAACACGATCGAGGAGACCGCCTTCCTGGCCGAGATCGCGCAACGCACCGGCTGCGGCCTGCTGCTCGACGTCAACAACGTCTTCGTCGCCGCGACGAACCACAATCTCGACCCCCATGACTATATCGCCCGCTTCCCGCTGGCGGCCGTGCGCGAAATCCACTTGAGCGGCCATTCCGAGAGCATCGACGAACTCGGGGCGCCGCTGCTGATCGACAGCCACGACACGCCGGTGAAGGATCCGGTCTGGGCGCTCTATCAAACCGTCCTCGGCCGGATCGGCCCGGTCGCGAGCCTGATCGAATGGGACAATGACGTGCCCGCCTGGCCGGTGCTGCGTGCCGAGGTGGCCTCGGCGCAGCGGCTGCTCGATGCGGCCGCGCGCAGAAGGGCGGCCTGAGCCATGTCCGCCACCTTCCAGAGCGCCTTCGCCGCAGGCCTGTTCGGCACGACGCCCGCACCCGCCGGGCTGATGGCCTGGAACACACCAACGCCGGAGCGGCGTTACGGCGTCTATCGCAACAATGTCACGGCAAGCCTCACCGCAGCCCTCGCCTCACGTTTTCCCGCCGCAGAAAACATCGTCGGGCCGGACTTCTTCCGGGCCATGGCGCGGGCCTTCATCGCGGCCCATCCGCCGTCTTCGCCCGTCTTGCTCGCCTATGGCGACGATCTCCCTGACTTCGTAGCCGGCTTCGCGCCGGCGCGGGAACTTGCCTATCTGCCCGATGTGATGCGGCTCGAAATCGCTCGCGGGCGAGCCTATCACGCGGCCGATATCTCGCCGCTCGATCCGGCGGCGCTCGCCGCGATCGATCCCGCCCGACTCGGCGCGCTTGTCTTCACGCCGCATCCCGCTTTGTCGGTGCTCTCCTCGCCTTATCCCGTGGTGACGATCTGGGCGATGAATGCGGGCGAGCGACCGCTTGCTCCAATCGATGTCCGGCAGAGCGAACATGCCCTGATCGCCCGCCCGCATCTGGCCGTCGAGGTTATCGAGTTGTCGCCGGGCGGCGCGGTGTTTTTCCATCGGCTCGCCGCCGGCGCGACGCTCGCCAGCGCGGCGGAAAGCGCGATGAGCGGACACGCCGATTTCGATCTTTCAGACAATCTCGCGGTGCTGCTCCGCTCGGGAGCATTTGCCGCCATCAGCCAGGACAAGACCGATGAAGACCCAGACCATGCCTGACCTCGTTCAGCCCCTGCCCTACAGGATCGTCGAACAGGGCCTGAAAGCTCTGAACGGCCTTCCAAACGATCTCATAGCGCTTATCGCCCGCCTCTCCATCGCCGCCGTCTTCTGGCAATCTGGACAGACGAAGGTCGAGGGCTGGCGGCTCTCCGACAGCGCGCTCTATCTCTTCGAGAACGAATACAAGCTGCCGCTCGTCGACCCCTGGCTCGCCGCCCATCTCGCCGCCTTCGCCGAGCACTTTTTCCCGATCCTGCTGGTCATCGGCCTCGCCAGCCGGCTATCCGCGCTGGCGCTTTTGGCAATGACGCTGGTCATCGAGATCTTCGTCTATCCCGCCGCCTGGCCGACCCACGGAACCTGGGCCGCCTGCCTGTTGTTCATCGCGGCCCGCGGACCGGGGTGCATTTCACTGGATGCGCTCGTGGCAAAGAAAATACGCACCGCCTAGAGCGAGGCCGTCAGCAGGTCCCTGGCTAGGGTGAAAAATGCCACTCCGGCAGGGAGGCGCCGGAGTGGCTTTGCTCAGAACAGTGCCACGACCTTGTCCGCGATGGCGTGTCCGAGCTTGATGTTGGTGTCGGCAGAGAAATGGATGCCGTCCACGCCGTCGGTCGTGACATGGTCACCGGCGGCCAGGAATTCGACCTTGGTGAAGTCGGCAAGCGCCTTGTAGAGACCGGCGAGCTGTTTCGACTTCTCGTAGCCGCCGCCGAACATGCCTTCGAACCACGGATCAGGCATCGGCGCGAGCGGCGGCGGAGCGACGACGAGCACCTTCGGCGCCGGATAGGGCGTGCCGACGCCGCCGGCCGAGGTCAGCACCTGACCGACCAGCTTGCCCATGCCGTTGGCGATCTCGTAGGGCGTGCGATGGAAATAGGATTTCGTATCGTTCGTGCCGAGCATGAGGATGACGAGATCGAGCGGCAGGTGGCTGGCGAGTGCGGCAGGCAGGTAGGCGCTGCCGTTCAGCCGCGGGTCGTTCGGGTCGTCGAGGCTGGTGGTGCGGGCGCTGAGGCCCTCTTCGATGATGTAGTAGCCGTCCCCCAGTTTCGCGGCCATGGCGCCGGTCCAGCGCTGCTCGTAGGGATAGCGCAGAGTGGGGGCGGATTCCTTCACGGGGATCCAGCCCCAGGTCAAAGAATCTCCAAAGCACAGGATTGAGCGCTTTTCGGCCATTTGGTCCTCCTTGAATGGCTGTTGATGTCACTTGCCGGCGCGAAGGCCGTAAAAGATGGCGGCAAACAGGATGATCAGGCCCTGGGCGACGAGTTTTCCCGCGTCCCCCACGCCGAACATCGTCATCACGACGAAAAGGAAGGCGAAGCAGAGCACGCCGAAGAACGGCCCCCAGACGCCACCCTCGCCCCGTCCGAAAACCACGCCGCCGAGAATGGTCGCGGCGACCGACAGGATCGGCAGGTCGAGCCCGACGCGCACGCTGCCGACCGCGATGGACGCCGTCTGGACGAGAGCTGCGATGGCCGCCATGAGGCCGGCGAGCGTGTGGGCGAGGATGACCGTGCGCTCCACCGGCACGCCGGAAAAATGCGCGGCCGGCATGCTTTCCCCGACGGCGGCGACGAAGCGGCCGAAGACGGTCTGCGACAAGAGCAGCGCCATCAGCGCGGTGAGCGCGATCCAGAACAGGACCGGGCTCGGCAGGCCGATGAAGCGCGTGTTGAACAGCTCGGCGAAGATCTTCGGCACATCGCCCGGCGGCTTGCCGCTCGACAGATATTGCACGAAGCCGACGAGCACGATGGACAGCGCCAGCGTGACGATGACGGCGGAGACCCGGCGCTTGGCGACCATCAGGCCGTTGAACAGGCCGATGGCAAGGCCGATCGCGAGCGCCAGCACGACATAGAAGCCGAGCGAGGCGCCCGGGAAAATGCCGGACGAGATGCAGTAGTTGATGAGCAGGATGACGCCGCCGCCGGAGAGGTCGATCGACTTCACCCGCATGACCAGAAGCTGACCGAGCACCAGAATGCCGAGCGGCACGACCTGACGCACGAAGACGCCGAGCACATTGGCATTGAGCATCTGCGGGCGGGCGATGAAGAGGATAATCAGCAGCGCGCCGAGCAGATAGTAGGATGGCGGGATCTTGGCGACGCGCCGGAACAGGGTCGAGTTGACGAGAGCCGACATGGTCAAAGTCCGATCTTCTTGCGCGACTGGAGCGCCACGACCGCCATGAGCAGCACGCCCTTGATCGCCGTCTGCACGAAAGGCGTGATGTTGAGCAGGTTCATGCCGTTGGAGAGCAAGGCGAGAACCGCAACGCCGATGACCGTGCCATGCAGGCTGCCGACGCCGCCGGAAAGCTGCGTGCCGCCGATCGCGACCGCCGTGATCGCATCGAGCTCCATCAGGAGGCCGACATTCGGATCGCCGGAGACGATGCGGCCGGCAAGGAACACGCCGGCAAGGGCGGCGAACAATGAGCAGATCACATAGGCGAGCAGGATGTTGCGATTGGCGGGAATGCCGAAGTTGCGCGCGGCATCGTTCGACCCTGAGGCAATGCCACCGCCGATGGCGAAGAGATGCAGGCCGTAGCGCGAGCCGTAGAGCAGCTTCCAGGCGACGAAGATCGTGATGATGCCCCAGAAAACCGGCAGCGGCAGGCCGAGGAGCGAGCCCTCGACCAGCCAGCGCACGCCGTCCGGTACGCTCCCGCCGGAAACCGGGCGCAACACGCGGGTGATGCCGAGCACGACATATTGCATGGAGAGCGTCGCGACGATCGGATGCACGTTGAGCCGGGTGATGCAGTAGCCATTGGTGGCACCGATCAGGCCGGCGAGCAGGAAAACGCCGGGAATGGTGACAGTGCCCGGCAGATCCAGCGCGAGGATGGCCGTCGTGAAGCTGACGACCGAGCCAATCGAGAGATCCAGCCCGCCGACGAGCACGACGAACATCTCCCCGACCGCCGTGATCAGCAACGGCATGCCCTGCGCAACGAGATTGGCGAGATTGCTCCACTGGCCGAACTGGCTGGTCGTGGCGGCGAGCCATAGCGCCATGGCGAGTGTGATGATCAGGGGCAGAAGCCACAGGCCCTGCCGGCTGCCGCGGCCGGTGAGCAATTTTCCGAGGGTGGAAGAAGAGGATGTCATCAGGCTTTTCCGTCCGTCATGCGCTCAGCGCCGCATCGAGAATGCCGTGCTCGGTTGCTTCCTGAGCGCGCATTTCCGATACGATCGTGTTGCCGTGGATCACGTAGAGGCGGTCGCAGAGGCCGATCAGCTCGAGCGTCTCGCGCGAGAGAACGAGCACCGCACCGCCCGCTTTTGCGAAATCCCGCAGAATCCGGTAGATTTCCGCCTTGGCGCCGACATCGACGCCGCGCGTCGGTTCCTCGATGAGCAGCAGGTCGGCATCGGTGGCGAGATAGCGCCCGAGCAGCACCTTCTGCTGGTTGCCGCCGGAGAGCGCGCCGACCATGGCGGATGGTCCCGACGCCTTAACGTTCAGCCGTCGCATCGTTTCCGCAATCACGGCACTGTAACGCTTTGACGCCTTCAGGGCCGGGCGGGCGGCATGCAAGGCAGCGACGATGTTCTGGCCGACGGAGTGATCGAGGAACAGGCCCTCGTCCTTGCGGTCTTCCGGCACGAAGGCGCCGCCGAGCGCCTGCCAGCGCCGCACGCCGCTTTCCTTCGGCACGGGAAGCCGGATGGTGTTTCCACGGCGCGACACGGTGCCTTCGGCCGGGGAAAACTGCCCGACCAGCGCGCGCAGCGCCTTCTGCTGTCCCTGCCCTTCGAGCCCGGCAAAGCCGACGATCTCGCCCTTCTTCACCATGAAGGAGAAGGGTTTTGAATCCGCGTGAAGCCTGAGACCGGATACGGCGAGTGCGGCCGCGCCCTCTCCCTCGCCACGCTCTGGAAAAAGAGCCTCCAGTTCACGCCCGACCATCATCGCGATCAGCGAGGCCGGCGTCATTTCGGTGAGCGGCCGCGTGCCGACCAATTGGCCGTCCTTCAGCACCGTCACCACGTCGCAGATGGCAAAAATCTCATCCATGCGGTGAGAGATGTAGACAATGGCCTTGCCGGCTTCGCGCAATGCCCGGATATGCCGGTTGAGCACATCGACATCAGCCGCATTGAGCGCTGCGGTCGGCTCATCGAGGATAAAAACATCGGCATCCGCGTCGATGCCATGGGCGATCTCGACGAATTGCCGTTCGGCGATGGAAAGGTCCGAGACCAGCGTGTCGGGATCAAGCGTGAGGCCAAGACGCGCGAGCGCACCCTTCGTCTCCTCACGCATGCGCCGCCGGTCGATACCGCCAAACCGCCCCAGGGGCTCGCGGCCAAGAAACATGTTTTCCGCAATCGTCATGTTCGCAAGCAGCGAAAGCTCCTGGAAGACGGTGGATATGCCGGCCTCCAGAGCCGCGCGCGGATTGGCGAAGCTGACGGTACGGCCCGCACGGCGGATCTCGCCGCTATCGGGCTGATGCACGCCGGCGAGAATCTTCATCAGCGTCGATTTGCCGGCACCGTTTTCGCCCATCAGGGCGTGCACGGTGCCGGGTGTCAGCGCCAGCGAGACATCGCGAAGCGCGACGCTGCCGCCGAATGCCTTCGATATCCCGGCCATTTCAATAGGATGCGACATGGATTTCCTCTGTCCGGATGACGGGAGGCAGGCGAGCGCCCGCCTCCCGGCGTGGTCCGCCTTACTGCTTGGCGTAGAACTCTTTGAGTTGCTCTTCAGAGAGTTCCGACGGCCACCAGACATTGGCCGACAGGTCGTCGCGGTAGTATTTCTTGACCTTTTCGAGGTCCCAACCCGGCGGGTTATAGTCGTAGTGCTTGTGGAGCGCCTTGCCCTCCAGGAGGGCGACCGCAGCGCGGATGCCGGCAGCGCCCTGGGCGGGGCTGTATTCCGACGAGACCGACTTGAAGCCGTCCGCGATCCACTGGCCGAAGAAGCCGTTGTTGCCTTCGCCCGAGATCGGCGGGATGGGCGCGCCGAACTGCTTGAACACGTCGACGCAGGCGCGCGTCATATCCGCGCCCGACGACCAGATGCCATCGACATTGGGATCGTTGAGATACAGCGTCTCGCAGACCTTCTTGGCCTTGTCATACTGCCAGTCGCCATGCTCCTCGGCGGCGATCTTGATCTCGGTGCCTTCGAGCGACTGCTTCAGGCCGTTGTAGCGGTTGGTATCCTCCGGATGGCCGGCGAGACCCCGCAGCACCCAGATATTGCCCTTGCCGCCGAGTTCCTTGACGAGGAAGTCGCCCATGACCTTGCCGAAATGCTCGGCGCCGCCCTGGATCTCCGTCGTATAGGCCTCGGATTCGATGCGACCGGTATGCAGCACGACCGGGATACCCGCCGCGACGGCCTTCTCAATGCTGGCATTGGCCGAGGTCGAGGTGACCGGCTGGACGATGATCGCATCCACCTTCTGGGCGATCAGGTCCTCGATATCGGCGACCTGCTTCTTCTGGTCGAAGCCGGCATCGAGCAGCACGAACTTCGTGATGCGCTTGTCGCGATCGGCGGCCGCCTGTGCCTCATGCGCCACCTGCACGGTCCAGGTGTTGGCGTTGACGCCGAAGCTGCTCATGCCGATGACCCAGGGCGCGTCCTTCTTGTATTTGCCCTCTTCCACCGTCGGGTTGTTGTCCGCACGGACCGTGACGCCCTCGAGCAGCGGCACCTCCTGCGCAAAGCTGTTCGTGGCGAAGACCACGCCGGCCAAAAGAACCGACAGGCCAATTTTCCTGATGATGCTGCTCATACTTCTCCTCCAAAGCAGGCGTCCAACGAGGGGGAAGGTCCGTCGAAAGGCATGCGGCATCGCCAGCCCGCGACGCATGTCCGGTGCTCGTGCACAGCCTTTGAAACGACCTGAAACTTTCCTCCGAGCGTCACAAAAGCACTGGCGCTTTCGCCTGTCAATAGTTATTCAGACTGAATGAATAATAGGTCGTCCTTGCAAATCGCCCCTTCGGATGCGAAGTCTGAACCCGAAAAGCGGGCATGCGGCCCGGTGGAGGAGACAGTGACGCGGACCGTTCTTTGTTTCGGGGATTCCAACACGCACGGCCAGATTCCTGGCCGCGGACCGCTCGAACGCTATGCCCGCGGGCAGCGCTGGGGCGGCGTGCTGGAAAGCCTGCTCGGCCCCGGCTGGCAGGTGATCGAGGAAGGCCTGAGCGGCCGCACGACCGTGCATGACGACCCGATCGAGGGCGCGCTGAAAAACGGCCGCACCTACCTGCGCCCCTGCCTGCAAAGCCACACGCCGCTCGATCTCATCATCATCATGCTCGGCACCAACGACCTGAAGCGGCGCTTCAACATGCCGCCGTCGGAAGTCGCCATGGGCATCGGCTGCCTCGTGCACGATATCCGCGAGCTCTCGCCGGGACCGGCCGGCCACGACCCGGAAATCATGATCGTCGCCCCGCCGCCGATGCTCGACGACCTGCGCGAATGGGAATCGATCTTCTCCGGCGCGCAGGAGAAATCCCGCAAGCTGGCGCTGGAATTCGAGATCATGGCGGATTCGCTGGAGGCGCATTTCTTCGACGCCGGTACGGTCTGCCAATGCTCGCCGGCCGATGGTTTCCATATCGACGAGGCCGCGCATCGCCAGCTCGGCGAAGCGCTGGCACAGGAAGTTCTGGCCATCGGGTGGGCCGATGCGTAAGCCCTGCCCCCTGATCATCGCCCTTTCCGGGAAGGAGCGCGCCCTTGCCTGATATGCGTTTCGCGCCGCCCAACCCGCTTCGCATCGCCGATCGCGCCAGCGGCCTCAATTCGCTGAGCGTGCGCAGCCATAACGAGCGCCTGGTCCTCTCGCTGCTTCTGCAGAACGAGGCAACCACCCGGCTCGAAATCGGTGAAAAGACCGGCCTTTCGGCGCAGACGATTTCCGTCATCGTTCGTTCGCTCGAACAGGAAGGCCTCGTCGTGCGCGGCGAGGCGCAGAAGGGCCGCGTCGGTCCGCCCACCACGCCGCTGATGCTGAATTCCGAGGGCGCCTATTCCGTCGGCGTCAGCGTCGGTTATCGCAACACCCATATCGTCGTCGTCGATTTCATCGGCAACGTGCAGCATCAGCGCGTGATGCCGCACAAGACGGCCGACACGTTCGATGCACCGGAGGCGCTGGCGCTCGAAATCCACCAGGCCATCGCCGGCCTTTCGGAAAGCCGGCAGGGCCGCATCGCCGGCGTCGGCCTTGCACTGCCGACCCCACCGATCCGCTCCGGCCCGGATCATGACGTGCTGCACCGCTATCTGGAAACCGAGCTTGGCCTTCCCGTCTTCGTGCAGAACGACATCACCGCGGCCGCCGGCGGCGAAAGCCTGTTCGGCACCGCGCGGCAATTGCAGGACTTCCTGTTCTTCTATCTCGGCGCCCGCCTGCATGGCCGCCTCGTGCTCAACCATCAGATATACAACGGCAATTCGCCGCTGAGCTACGACGTTGGCGTGCTGGCGCTGGAGCGCGCTCTGCCGGCCGGCGATCCGGCTGCGGCGAGACTCTGGGAACAGCACCCCTCGTGGCCGCCAATGGGGCCGGCGCTCGCCGATTGGCAGCAGGCCTGCGCGGAAAGCCTCATCAAATCGACGCAGGCGCTGCTGCAATTCATCGAGCTAAAGACCGTCCTGCTATCGTCCTTCGTTCCGCCCGAGATCTGTAGCGCGCTATGCAATCTCGTCCGGCAGGAAATTCCGTCGGTCAATGCCGTCGTCGGCCGGACCTCCGCGGCGCCAAAAGCTGTCGGTGCGGCCAGCCTGCCGTTCAGCTCCCGCTTCATGGTGCACTAGGTCCTGTCTCGCGGTCCTAGGATGCCCCCTTGTCAGTCATGCCGCCGATATAGGTGCAGAACATATCGGCCATGGCATCGGCATAGGCCTCGATTTCCGCTTGGTTTCGCGGCGTTTCTGAAAATTCCTTGCCGACCGTGCTCATCGTCGTCAGGATCAGGTCCGCGGCCGTCTGCCGAGCGGCGGCGCTGCTGCTCGGAAGCACCTCCAGCAGGAACCGTTCGAAAATCGGATCGCCGGCCTCCTTCGCCGCGCGGGCCTCCGGCGCATCGCGATACAGCGGGGCGGCGTCGTCGAGCGCAACACGGACCGTCGCCTCCTCGCATTCGGACCGGATGAAGGCATGGACGAGGTCTCGCAATCGCTGGAGCGGCGGCTGTGTGCGGTCATCCAGAATGCGGACCAGGAGATCCGTGGTCTCCTTCCACTCGTCGCTCTGCAGGCGGAACAGGATCGAAGCCTTGTTGGGAAAGTACTGATAGAGCGATCCGATGCTGACGCCGGCTCTTTCCGCCACCCGCGCGGTGGTAAATCTCTGCGCCCCCTCCTCCGCCAGAACCTGAACAGCAGCCTGCAAAATGGCCTGAACAAGTTCGTTCGAGCGCGCCTGCCTCGGCTGTTTTCTTGAGGATATTCCGACAGTTGGCCGTTCGGTCATCGGGGCGTCCGGGAATGCGATTAGCGAATGCGATGAATTATTCGTATTTTGGATTTCAGCACAAGCCCCCTTCCTGACGGAGTTTTCATGAACACCCTGACGACAGAACCGCTCGCCTCCCTCCTCGACCGCCTGTTCGTGGAGGCCGATGCGGCCACCAGCCCGGCGATGGCATCATTTTCACGCGCCGAGCGGGAACGCCTCATCCGCAGCAAGACCGAATATCTCGATCTCTACGGGCGCCTGAAGGACCTCTGGCTCCCGGTTTCGCGCGAAACGGGGACGCTGCTTTACATGCTGACCCGCAGCAGCGGCGCCAAATCGATCGTGGAGTTTGGCACATCCTTCGGCATTTCGACGCTCCACCTTGCCGCCGCCCTGCGGGACAATGGCGGCGGGCGGCTGATCACCAGCGAGTTCGAGCCGTCGAAAGTCAAGCGGGCACGCCGGAACCTGGTCGATGGCGGCCTTGCCGATCTCGTCGACATCCGCGAGGGTGATGCGCTCAAGACCCTCAGCACCGATCTTCCCCAGAAGATCGACCTGCTGCTGCTCGACGGCGCCAAGGCCCTCTACCGCGATATTCTCACTTTGGTGGAAGACCGCCTCAAGCCCGGTGCGCTTATCGTCGCCGACAACGCCGATGACAGCCCCGACTACCTCGCCCATGTCCGCTCGGCCACCTCGGGCTATCTCTCGGTGCCCTTTGCGGACGATGTGGAACTGTCGATGCGGATCGGATGAACCCGCCTTCCCCTTACAAATCCCCCAAGACCTGGAGTAACGCCATGCATGTATTCATAACGGGAGTGACCGGCTGGGTCGGCTCGGCCATTGCCGACGACCTTCTGCGCGCCGGCCATCGCGTCACCGGGCTCGCCCGCTCCCCGGAAAAGGCAGCGCCTCTTGCCGCCGCCGGCGCCGACATCGTCCAGGGATCGCTCGAAGACATCGAGATCCTGCGCCAGGCGGCTTCGGCAGCGGATGCCGTCATCCACACGGCCTTCAACCATGACTTCATCCATTCCGTGGATCATCAGGGTTTTCCGAGGTTTCTCCAAAACGCCGCACAGGATCAGCATGTAATCGAAACGCTCGGCGGCGCGCTCGAAGGATCGGAACGGCCGCTGCTGGTCACGTCGGGCCTGTCCGGCTTGACAAGGGGCGCCACCGAGACAGACCTCCCCAATCCCGCTGCTCCTCGCAAGTCCGAAACCGCTGCAAGAGCGCTTGCCGCACGGGGCGTGCACGCGGCAACCGTGCGGCTTGCCCCATCGGTCCACGGGATCGGCGACTACGGCTTCGTGCCGATCCTCATAAAGGTGGCGCGGGAGACCGGGGTGTCGGCCTATATCGAGGATACAGAAAACTGCTGGTCAGGCGTTCACAGGCTGGATGCCGCTCGCGTCTACCGGCTCGCGCTGGAGCAGGGCGTGACGGAAGACGTCTACCATGCCGTCGCCGACGAGGCCGTTCCGTTCAAGGAAATCGCCAGCGCAATCGGCCGCCGGCTCGGCCTTGCCGTCGAGGCGCGCCCGCGCGAACATTTCGGCTGGTTCGCGGCGATGGCGGGCGCTGATATGGCAGCTTCCAGCGCACGGACCCGCACCCTGCTCGACTGGCATCCTTCCGGCTCTAGCCTTCTTCGCGACCTCGATGAACCCGCCTGTTACGGCCTGTAGTCGGCGTTCAAACGGCTTCCGCCGATATTGTTCTTACTCGGGTCAGCACCACAACAAGGGGATATTTAAGCCTGCACGACCGGCAGAAAGAAAGGAACGAAGTCGTGCAAAGTTTGGGTTGACCCGGTTCGACGGCAGCGCGACACTTCCCGCAGTGAAGCAGGAGGACAGACGATGGATCAGCCAGAGCGGTGGCGTCATATGACAAGTGCGCCGAGGGACGGCAGCCGAATCCTCGTCACGGTCCGCTCGTCGGAACAGGGTGCGGCCGAAGTCGATGTCGCCTACTGGTCGCATGGCGACCGGTTCGGCGCGGAAGGCTGGCGCGCCTCCGATTCCGCCCCCGGCTGCATCATCGAATATGCCGAACCGGAGCTGAAGTGTTGGATGCCGATGCCCTCGGCCAGTCTCAACCGCGCCGCCGCGCCCTCCCCCTGGGAAGGCGAGGACGCCCAGCAGCTCGATGGGTCCGGGATCTAGCCGATCCCGCCCCGGCCGTTTCGGCAGTGCCCGGAGGGCGCTGTTTCAAGGGCTGAGGATCGTCAGGATGAGACGCACCGGATCATCTCCGACATTGGCGAACCAATGTTCGCAATCCACGCGCAGAACGACGGTATCGCCGGTTTCCAGCGTCACCGTCTCCTGTGCATGGATTTCGAGACGGCCGGACAGAATATGGAAAATCTCCCGGCTCCCCGGTTTGTGGGCAGCAAACCGGCTCGACACGGCACCGGGCGGGACGGTGTAGGCCAGAAGCTCGATATCCGGGCTCGGCCGCGCCAGCGCGAGCCGCTCGATCCCCGTCGCTTCATCGTAGAAACGAAGGTTCTCGCCGGCCCGGATGATTTCGGCACTCTCCCGTTCGACCAACTCTGAAAGCTCGCATCCGAGACCCCGCGCGATTGCCAGCGCATTGCGCAGGCTCGGGCTGAGAAGACCGCGCTCGACGCGGGAGAGCGCGGCGGCCGAAACGCCGCTGGTTTCGGCAAGCTGATCGAGCGTCACGCCCAGCTGCGTGCGGCGCGTGCGCACCGCATTGCCGAAGCGGATGTCCTGCTCCTGTGTTTCCGTTTCCAAAGTCACCTCGATCATTGACTTTTGCACATAGGCAAAATAATTTGCATATATGCAATATTGGTATTTCCCATGATCCTCATCCTAAGCGCACTGCCGGTTCTGTCCACCATCCTCGCCCTCTCCTTCGGTGCGAGGTCTCTGCACGCCGCCCTTCTCGGCACGGGCTCGGCCATTCTGGCGATCCTTCTTGCCTTCCCGATCCCCGCCGACGGCATGGCCGCCGCCGCGATGCGGTGGCTGCCCATCATGGCGGAGGTCCTGCTGATCGTCGCCGGCGGCCTGCTGCTCTCCGAGGTACTGCGCGATGCCGGCGGACAGTCTTCGCTCGCAAAGTGGATCCGTGGACGGGCGGGGCACGGCGTCGGCGCTATCCTGCTCGTCGTGCACGGCATCACGCCCTTTGCCGAATCGCTCACCGGGTTCGGCATCGGTGTCACCATCGGCATTCCGCTTCTGGCCTACTTCGGCCTGCCGGCGCGCAAGGTGGTGGTTATCGGCCTGCTCGGATTGTGCGCCGTCCCCTGGGGCTCGATGGGTCCGGGAACCCTGATCGCCGCCACCATGGCCGGCGTTCCCTTCCCCACGCTGGGCGTCGTCTCCGGCGTCATCAGCCTCATTCCGTTCGTCGTCTCCGGCGTCGTCGCCGCATGGCTTGCCAGCCCACCGGTAAACCGGGGCACCGCCGTCCTGCAGGGCGCGCTTTCCGGCATGGCCCTGACGATCGCGGTCACGGTGGCCAACACGCTGTTCGGCACGGCACCCGCCGGCGCCCTCGGCGCGCTCGTCATGATCACCTTCCATCTGCTGCGCGGCCGCCAGCAGGACACCCTATCCCTGGGCCCTTCCGGCCGCAGGTCGCTTGGCGCCTATGGCGTCCTGCTTGGCGGGGTGCTGGCCGCAGGCCTGATCGTGAAGCTTGCCGGTTTGTCCGAAGGCTGGCGCTATATCGCATCGCCCGCCCTCTGGCTGTTCATCGCGGCCGGATGGTTTGCCCGAGGGCGACCAGCCGCGCAGCCGGTGCGGCGCGCATGGACCGCCTGGAGGCAGGTTGCGCCGGTCACGGGCCTGTTCATCCTGCTGGGCGTGCTGATGGCGATCTCGGGCATGGCGGCCTTTCTGGCGCAGACCCTGGCCGGCGCCGGCCCGCTCTATCTCGCCGCCGCCCCGTTCGTCGGCGCGATCGGCGGGTTCGTCACCGGTTCGAACAGCGGCGCCAACGCCATGTTCGCCGCCACGCAGGCGGAAATCGCCCGCTCGCTCGGCGTCGATGTGCTGTGGTTCATGGCTATCCACAATGTCGCCGCCGCGTTCCTGCTCATGGCCTCGCCGGGCAAGATCGAGATGGCCGTGCAACTCGCCCCCGCGGACACGGCCGAACACCGGCGCTGGATTCAGACGACGATCCTCGCCACCGCCTTTGTCGTCGTCACCCTGCTGGCGATCGTCAATATCGGCCTGGGATTGCGGTAACGCTGGCAAACCGGCGCTTTCGCGCCCCGCCATGCCGCGTGCCGGCTATCCGGCGCGCGAATTATGTGTAAAACGCCATGTTCCATATACAATCACGGAACTGGTATGGTTCCGCTGCGGCTTTCCAGCCGATAGCGCTGGCCGGGATAAATGATCCGGGCGGTCGAGACGATGTTGCGATCCGACCAGGTCCGGCGGCGGATCATCAGGCAGGGCTCGGTTTTCAGGATCATCAGCAGCTTGCATTCCCACGGCTGCGGCACCGTCGCCTCGACGACATGTTCCGAACCGCTGAGCGGCGCGACGGCCGAGAGATAGGCATTGGGCGTGATGGCGGAAAAATCCTGACTGAGATAATCAGGCGCGACACCCGGATGAACGTATCGATCCTCGATCTGGACCGGCACCCCCTCCTCGCTGTGAACGATGAGAGAGTGAAAGACCGGCGCGCCGATCTCCAACCCCAAAGCGTCCGCAACATCCGGCGGCGCCGAGGCTTTTGCCAGCGCAACCACCTTGGCTTCGTGGATATGGCCGCGTTCCGCGATCTCTTCGGCGATGTTGCGCACCTCGAACAGTGCCGACACACCCTTGCGCTCGGCGACGAACGAGCCGATGCCCTGGATGCGGACGAGCTCGCCTTCATTTGCCAGTTCCCGCAGTGCCCGGTTGGCGGTCATTTTGCTGACGCCGAGTTCAGCCACCAGTTCGTTTTCCGAGGGTACGCGGTATTTCGGCGGCCATTCACCGCTGTGGATGCGGTCGAGGATGATCTGCTTGACGCCGGCATAGAGGGGTGTTGCGTCGTTCGCCGCCAGCTCCCTGCGCATTTCGCCGCCACGTTTCATCGCCGCATCCTTCGATATTCCGCTCAATTTCCAAAAATCTAAACTTCCATCTTGCATAACACAAATTTTTTCTTATGGTACCATATACAACTTCCCCAGAGCATAAGCGATGGCGGCAAGCCGGCGCAGATCGGCAGGCAACGACGATCAACGAACCTCAGAGGAGTCTTCACATGGAACTGCGGAAAATCATTCTTGCGGGCGCGGCTGCTTTGGCAGCGCTCTCCGCCCCGGCCCTCGCCAAGGACTGGAAGACGGCGACGATCACGCTCGAAGGCGCCTATGCGCCCTGGAACCTCACCAATGCCGACGGCACGCTGGGCGGTTTCGAGCCGGAACTCGCCAAGGTGCTGTGCGAACGCGCCAAGATCGAATGCACGCTGGTCGCTTCCGACTGGGACGGCATGATCCCGGCCCTGAACGCCGGCAAGTTCGACGTGATCATGGACGCGCTGTCGATCACCGAAGAGCGCAAGCAGATCATCGACTTCACCATTCCCTATGCCGCAACCCCGGCGGCCTTCGCGACGGCAGCCGACAGCCCGCTGGCCAAGGCGGCCGGAACGGGCGCCATCATCAAGATGACGGCAGGCCAGACCGGCGTGAAGGAAATCGACACGCTGAAGGAAGCCTTCGCCGGCAAGACGATCGGCATCCAGGCCGCGACCGTCTATGCGAAGTTCATCTATGACAATTTCGGCGCGACCTCCGAAATCCGTGAATACAAGACCGGTGCAGAGCGCGATCTGGACCTCCAGAACGGCCGTATCGATCTCGGCTTCGACGATGCCGTCTATTTCGGCAACGCTTTTGCTGCGGCGAACGGCGCGCTGGCCTTCACCGGTCCGGAAATCGTCGGCCCGATCTGGGGCGAAGGCGAAGGTCTCGGCATCCGCAAGGCGGATACGGATCTGCGCGACAAGTTCAACGAGGCCATCAAGTCGGCGCTGGCCGATGGAACCGTAAAAGACCTGTCGATGAAGTGGTTCAAGGTCGACGTCAGCCCGGCGGAATAAGCCGCGCAATACGTCGTCGCGATCGCGGCCTCCGGCAACGCTGCCGGAGGTCCGTATCGCATTTGCTTGATGCCGCAATCGACGGGACACGGACATGGCAAGTTTGGAACTGCTGGGCTTCGGCCAGAATGGGTGGGGCGCGCTGCTTTTGGTCGCCACGCTGATGACGCTGGCGGTGACGGCGACCGCACTTCTGATCGGAGCCCTGCTCGGCACCGTGGTGGCGACCGCCAAACTATCGGGCAATGCGCTTTTGGTCAGCCTCGGCAATGTCTATACGACCGTGTTTCGCGGCGTGCCGGAACTGCTGATCATCTATCTCATCTATTTCGGCGGCTCGTCTGCGGTCACCGCCGTCGGCCAGTGGCTCGGCTATGAGGGCTTTCTCGGCCTGCCGTCCTTCGCGGCCGGGGCGCTTGCCGTCGGCATCATCTCCGGCTCCTACCAGGCCGAAGTCTATCGCGGCGCCTATCTCGCCATCGCCAAGGGCGAGCTCGAAGCGGCCTCGGCGATCGGCATGAACCGCGGGCTGCGCTTGCGGCGCGTCGTCATGCCCCAGGTGCTGCGCTACGCCATTCCCGGCCTCGGCAATGTCTGGCAGCTCACGCTGAAGGATTCGGCGCTGATCTCGGTCACCGGCCTTGCCGAGTTGATGCGAACCAGCCAGGTGGCCGCAGGCTCGACCCGGCAATATTTCCTCTTCTACATCGTCGGCGGCGTTCTCTATCTGGTGCTCACCAGCTTTTCGGACCGGGTGTTCAACCGCGCCGAACGGCGCGCCAACCGCAGCATGCCGACCGCAGCCATGGGGCAGGCCTGATGGATATCGCCTTCCTTTCCTCCGCGATGGTCACGCTCCTCAAGGCCGTGCCCATGACGCTTCTCCTCTTCTCGCTCTCGGTGTTCTTCGGCTGCCTTCTGGCGCTGGTGATCGTCACGATGCGGGTTTCCGGCAACCGGATCCTGTCCGGTTTCGCCAAGGGCTATATCTTCATCTTCCGCGGCTCGCCGCTCCTGATCCAGATGTTCCTCGTCTTCTATGGCCTCGGCCAGTTCGGCGTCATCCGCTATTCGTTCCTGTGGCCGTTCCTGCGTGAACCCGTTGTCTGCGCCGTCCTGTCACTCGCGCTCTGCACGGCCGGCTATTCGGCGGAAATCTTCCGCAGCGGCATCCGTGCCGTCTCGCCGAAGGAGATCGAGGCGGCCCGCGCCATCGGCATGTCGGGTTTCCTGCTGGTCCGCCGCATCATCGCACCCATCGCCTTCCGCCATGCGCTTCCGGCCTATTCGACGGAAATCGTGCTGATGATGAAGTCGACGGCGCTCGCCTCCCTCGTCACCGTCTGGGAAGTCACCGGCGTCGCCCAGCGGCTGATTTCGCAGACCTACCGCACGATGGAGGTCTTCCTCTGTGCGGCGCTCATCTATCTCGTGCTGAATTTCCTGATCCTGCAGGGCATGGCGCTGCTTGAATATTCGCTCTCCAAACATCGCCGCGCGGCCTCGCCGTCGGCCGTCAAAGCCTGAGGGAGACCCCCGATGCCTGGTGTGACCCGCCTTTCCGTCCGCAATATCCGCAAGAGTTTCGGCAATCACGAGGTGCTGAAGGGCATTTCGCTCGACGCCGAAGACGGCGACGTGATTTCGCTGCTTGGCGCCTCCGGCTCCGGCAAATCGACCTTCCTGCGCTGTATCAACCTCTTGGAAACGGCCAGCGACGGCGAGATATTCGTCGATGGCGAACAGATCCGCATGGTGAAAAAGAACGGCCAGAGCCGGCCGGAAAGCCAGAAGCAGGTGGACCATATCCGCTCCGAACTCGGCATGGTGTTCCAGAGCTTCAATCTCTGGTCCCATATGACGATCCTGCAGAACGTCATCGAAGGCCCCATCCATGTGTTGAAGCGGCCGAAGGCCGAATGCATCGCCGAGGCGGAAGCGCTGCTCGAAAAGGTCGGTATCGCCGACAAGCGCCATGCCTATCCCGCCCATCTCTCCGGCGGCCAGCAGCAGCGTGCGGCCATTGCCCGCGCGCTCGCCATGAAGCCGAAAGTCATGCTGTTCGACGAGCCGACGTCGGCGCTCGATCCGGAACTGGTCGGCGAAGTGCTGCGCGTCATGCGCGCGCTGGCCGAAGAGGGCATGACGATGCTTGTCGTCACGCACGAAATGAGTTTTGCGCGCAACGTTTCCAACCGCGTCGTTTTCATGCGCCAGGGCCTTGTCGACAGCAGCGGCACGCCGGATGACATGTTCGGCAGCGGCGCATCGCCGGCCTTCCGCCAGTTCATCGGCTACTTCGGCGGTGAACAATGAGCGTCGTTCTCGACGGCGGACTGTCCTGGCGGGAGGTCGCTCGGATCGGCACGGGAGACACGCTTGTCCTCTCCGACCGCGCCACCGCCCGCGTCGCGCATGCGCGAAAAATCGTCGATGCCATCGTGGCGGCCGGCATTCGCGCTTACGGCGTCAATACGGGCGTCGGCGCGCTTTCCGATACGGTCGTCGATGTGGCCTCGCAGAGCCGTCTTTCGCGCAATATCGTGCTCAGCCATGCCTGCGGCGTCGGCCCGCTTCTGCCGCCGCGCGCGGTGCGGTCGATCATCGCCGCCCAGATCGCCAATTTCAGCCATGGCCATTCGGGCGTACGCCCTGTTGTCGTCGGCCACCTCGCGGCCTTTCTGGCTGAGGATTGCATTCCCGAAGTGCCCTCCAAGGGGTCGGCCGGATATCTCAGCCACAATGCGCACATCGCCCTCGTGCTGATCGGCGAGGGCCATGCCGTCGTGCGCGGCAAGCGGATGACGGGCCGCGAGGCGCTCGCCGCCATCGGCCTCGCGCCGCTGGTGCTGGAGGCCAAGGAGGGTTTGAGCCTCGTCAACGGCACGGCCTGCGCGACGGGTCTCTCCACGCTCGCCTTGTCGCGTGCCGAGCACCTGCTCGAATGGGCCGATGCGATCGCCGCGCTGACGGTCGAAGCGGTCGGTTGCCAGATGGCGGCTTTCGGCGAGGCCGTTCTGGCGCTTCGCCCGTCCGCGGGGATTGCCAAAGTCGGTGCGACGCTGCGGGCGCGGCTTGCCGGCAGCGGCCTGATCGCGGCGGCCATCGGCAAGCGCACGCAGGATGCACTCAGCCTGCGCGCGGTTCCCCATGCGCATGGTGCGGCCTGGGATGTATTCGAGCAGAGCGGCGCGGTCGTCGATCGCGAACTGGCTTCGGTTACCGATAATCCCGCCGTTTCCGGCACACCGGATCAACCGGTCGTGTCCTCGCAGGCCCATGCCGTGGCGCCCGCGCTCGGGCAGGCGGCCGATAGTCTAGCGACCGCCATCGCCCAGATCGCGGCGATGAGCGAGCGGCGCATGGATCGGCTGGTCAATCCGCTGGTCAGCGGCCTGCCGCCCTTCCTGGCCAGCGATGCTGGCAGCCATTCCGGCTTCATGATCGCGCAATATACCGCGACGGCGCTCAGCAACGAAAACCGCCGTCTGGCCGCGCCTGCCGCCATGGACGGCGGCATTACCTCCGGCCTTCAGGAGGACTTCCTCGCGCATCCGACGGCGGCAGCCAACAAACTGCTCGCGATCCTCGACAATGCCGAACATATCCTCGCCATCGAACTGATGGCCGCGGTCCAGGCGCATGACTTCCTGACCGGCACGGCCGAACGCGCTCCCGGCACGGCGGCATTGCATGCCATGGTCCGTGCAAGAGTGGCGCACTACGAGGACGACCGGCCGCTCGGCGCCGATATCGAGGCCCTGAGAGCGTTGATCGCAGACGAAAAGCCGGCAGCCTGACCGGGAGGGACCATGCCCGCAGAATTCGACGTCGCCGTCATCGGCCTCGGCGCCATGGGAAGTGCTGCGGCATCCTTTGCCGCAGCACACGGTGCGCGTGTGCTTGGCATCGAAGCGCATTTTCCGGCCCATGCGCTCAGTTCCTCGCATGGCGACAGCAGGCTCATCCGGCTCGGCTATTTCGAGGATCCGTCCTATGTGCCGCTCTTGCGGCGCGCCTATGAAAATTGGCGGTCGCTGGAAGCGCGGCTGCGGGCGGACATCCTGACCGTCACCGGCGTGCTGCAGATCGGCCGGCCCGACAGCAAGATCGTCAGCGGCACGAAGGCCTCCTGCGACCTGCACGGCCTGGCGCATGAAATTCTCGACAAGACCGAGATGGCGCGGCGCTACCCAGCCTTCGCACTGGAGGACGGCGAGATCGGGCTGCTCGATCCGCAGGGCGGCTATATCAGGCCCGAGGCGGCGATCATGGGCTATCTCAAGCTTGCGGCGGAAGACGGGGCGGAACTGCATTTCGGCGAGCGGGTGACGGCGATCGAACCGTACGAAGACGGTGTCGATATCCTCACCACGACCGGCCGATACCGGGCGCGAAAAGTGATCGTCGCGACCGGTGCGTGGATTGCCGAACTCGTCCCCGAGCTCGCCGCCCATGCCGTGCCGATCCGTCAGGTCGTCGCCTGGTATCAGCCGGAGGACGGTTTTGCCGCCCAGCCGAGCCGCATGCCCTGCTTCCTACGCGACGAGGGCGAGAACGGTTCCTATTTCGGGTTCCCGGCCATCGGTATCGATGGCGTCAAGATCGGCCGCCATGCACATTTCCGCGAGCCGATCGATCCGACGGCCGCCAATCCGCCGGTCAACGAGGCCGATACCGCCCTGCTCGACGGTTTCGCCCGCAAACGCCTGCCGAAGGTGGCCAGCACGCGCATGCGCGCCACGACCTGCCGCTACACGATGCTGCCGAGCGAGGATTTCCTGATCGACTTCAGCCCCGCCCACCGCAATGTCGTGGTGTCCTCGACCTGCTCCGGCCATGGCTTCAAATTCACCAGCGTAATCGGCGAAATCTTGTGCGATCTCGCGCTCGACGACGGCTCGGCGCTGCCGACATCCCTCTTCACCTTCGAGCGGCATTTCGGCTCTCGGGGCTGATCGCGAGCATTCAGCCCTTGGGCGCCGCCTGCGTCGATTCCCGCACGACCAATTGCGGCTCCATGCGCACCCGCGTGTTTTCCAGCGGCCGGCGGTGAAGGCGGGCGAAGAGCATTTCGGCGGCGAGCTTGCCCTGGCTGACGCCATCCGTGCGGATGGTGGTGAGCGGCGGCGTCAGCCAGCGGGCGAAGGGCAGATCGTCGAAGCCGACGATGGAAAGGTCGGTCGGCACGCGGCGGCCGAGTTCGTGGGCGGCGTTCAGCACGCCGATCGCGATCGTATCGTTGCCGGCGAAAATGGCCGTCAGGTCGGGCCGGTGGGTGAGCAAGGCCTTTGCTGCAAGGTAGCCGCTCTCGGGACTGAAATTTCCGTCGCCTATTGCGTCCTCGTCGAGTGTCAGCCCGTGTCGGGCCAGCCCGCCGGACAGCGCCGTCAGGCGTGCATTGGTCGATACGAAATCCCGCGGCGAAAAGGTGATGGCGCCGATGCGGCGATGGCCGAGACCGACCACGTGGTCGACCGCCTTGCCGATGACGTCGCGCGTAGTGAAGGTGACGGAAACCTCGGCGGGATGGCGCACCGAGCCGACGAGCACAAGCGGAAAATCCTTCTCGATCAGCGAGACCAGCGCCCGGTCGCCGGCCCGCGGGTTGACGACGATCAGCCCGTCGATGCGACGCGATTCCACCAGATTGTCATAGGCCCCGGCCTCGCCGGTCGCCTCCAGCCCCTCGACCAGCACATGAAAGCCCATCTGCCGATTGGCCTTCTCGATGCCGTAGAGGACCTGCGGAATGAACTGGTCGACGAGCAGGATCGACGGGTCGGAGACGATGAGGCCGATCGTTTCCGACAGTCCACTGACGAGCATACGGCCGGCGGAATTCGGCTTGTAGCCAAGCTCGGCGGCGGCCTGCATCACACGCTCGCGCGTCTCCTTGCTCAGCGTCACGCTTTCCGAACGGTTGAGCACGAGGGAGACCGTGGCACGGGACACGCCGGCCAGACGGGCCACATCGTGACTGGTCACGCGGTTGCTTGCCATTCCACTCCCCGAGCTCACCAGGCGCAATTTTTTCCGAGCGTCTTCAATCTCTTCGCCCTTCCCGAGAGGTAACGCCTGTCTGCGCGCTTGACAACAGGAATATCCTCCAGCTATTCAAAGCTAACACGTGTTAGCAATGGATTTCTTGAGGAGTAACACGTGTCAGTCAGTGGAGGAAAACCATGACGAAGGCGGGCACCGGTATGTCACGCGCCCGCAGGCGGCGGAAGGAAACCCTGACAGGCCTCCTGTTCGTCGCCCCGGCGCTCGTCGGCTTCCTCGTGTTCTACCTCCTGCCGACGCTGCGGGCGGTCCAGATCAGCCTGACCGACTGGAACCTCATGCGCGCACCGAAATTCATCGGGCTTGCCAACTATGCGAAGCTGCTGGGCGACGAGAATTTCTGGCATTCCGCCTGGGTCACGCTCGCTTACGTGCTCTACAACATTCCGATCCAGACGATGCTCGGCCTACTCCTGGCCGTACTGTCCGACAGGCTCGCCCGCGCGGTATCGCTGCGTGCCGTGATCATAGCGCCCTATCTCATCTCCAATGTCGTCGCGGCCCTCGTCTGGCTGATGATGCTCGACCCGATCCTCGGTCTGGTGAACGGCTTCCTCGAAGTGGTCGGCATCGGCCGCCAGGGTTTCCTCGCCTCGCCGGATCAGGCGATGGTGTCGGTGGCCGCCATCTCGACCTGGCGGCATACGGGCCTGACCGCGCTGCTTTTCTATGCCGGCTTGCAGGCCATTCCGCGCCATCTCTATGAGGCCGCGCGGCTGGAGGGGGCCGGCGAGTGGACGATGTTCCGCCGCATCACGCTGCCGCTTTTGCGCCCCGTGCTCGCCTTCGTGCTGGTAACCAGCCTCATCGGCTCCTTCCAGGTCTTCGACGTCATCGCGGTGGCGACGGCCGGCGGCCCGTCCAACTCGACGCGCGTCATTCTCTGGTACATCTACGAGAACGCCTTCAAATTCAACAAGATGGGATATGCCTCCGCAATCTCCGTCGTGCTTTTCGTCACCCTGATCCTCGTCACGCTGCTGCAGATGCGGCTGCTGAAGGCGGATCAGTCGGATCTCACCTGAGGAGGCGGCCATGAAGACCATCACCCCGCAGGCCGCACTCGGCTATCTCGTGCTCGCCGTCTTCGTCTTTCTTTCGCTGCTGCCGCTGTGGATGGCGCTGAAGATCGCCCTGACCTATCCCAGCGACGTCTATACCAGCGCCGCGAGCCTGACGCCCGAAACCTTCACGCTCGGCAATTTCCTGCGCGTCATGGGCCTGCCCTCGGATATCGAGCTCACGGCCTCCCGCGCTTCGCCGATCGACTTCATGCTCGCGCTGCGCAACAGCGTGATCTACACGGCGCTGACGGTCTCCGGGCAGATCTTCTTCTCGGCGCTTGCGGCTTACGCCTTCGCCCGCATGAGCTTTCCGGGCCGCAACCTGCTGTTCTTCGCCTTTCTCGCCGCGACCATGATCCCGAGCATGGTGCTGTTCATCCCGAACTTCATTCTCGTCAAGCAGCTTGGCCTTCTGAACACCTTCACCGGCCTCGTCGCGCCGACCATCCTGATGACGCCCTTCGCGGTCTTCTTCCTCAGGCAGTTCTTCCTGTCCTCGCCGAAGGAGTTGGACGAGGCGGCGCGGCTGGAGGGCGCCTCGCAGTTCCAGATCTTCTGGCGCATCGCGCTGCCGATCCAGAAAGGGCCGATTGCGACACTCGGCATCCTGCTCGCCATCCAGTCCTGGAACGAGTTCTTCTGGCCCTTTCTCGTCGGCCGCGATGCCAGCGTGCGCGTCATGGCCGTCGCGCTCTCGGACTTCATGAGCCAGACCGGCCGCGGCAATCCCGACTGGAGCGGGCTGATGGCGGCCATCGTGCTCTCGATCATCCCGGTCATCGCCCTGCTCGTCGTGTTCGGCCGGCAGATCGTGGAATCGCTCCAGACGAGCGGCATGAAATAAGTCGATAAATCAAAAGGAGGAGACACCAATGAAACGATACCTGATCGGCGCGATCGCCGCCACGACGGCCCTCACCAGCCTCAGCCCTTCCTTGGTACATGCCGAGGACATCACGCTGACCTACACGATGTGGGACGGCAACCAGGCGCCCGTCTATCGCCAGTGCGCCGACAAGTTCGAGGCGGCCAATCCCGGCATCAAGATCAAGATCTCGCAGGACGCCTGGGACAATTACTGGACCACGCTGACAACGTCCTTCGTATCCGGCACCGCCCCCGACGTCTTCGTCAACCACCTGAGCCGCTTCCCGGAATTCCTGACGAACGGCGTTATGGTCGATCTGTCCGAACGCATCGCCGCCGATCAGGTCGACATGAAGGCCTATCTGCCGGGCCTCGCCGAAGTCTGGGCCAAGGACGGCCAGCAATGGGGCATGCCGAAAGACTGGGACACGATCGCGCTCGTCTATAACAAGAAGATGATCGCCGATGCCGGTATCAAGGAAGAAGACCTGAAGAATCTCGACTGGAACCCGAAGGACGGCGGCTCGCTGGAAAAGCTGCTGGCCCATCTGACGCTCGACCAGAACGGCAAGCGCGGCGACGAGCCGGGCTTCGACAAGTCCAAGGTCGCCGTCTATGGCTGGGCGACCGACCGGACGGACGGCTACGGCCAGACCCAGTGGAGCTTCCTCGCGGTCTCCGATGGTTTCAAGCCGATCGACAAGGCCTGGGGCACGCAATACGGCTATGACAGCCCGGCTCTTGCCGAAACGCTGACCTGGCAGCGCGATCTCGCCCTGAAGAAGGGCTTTGCGCTGAGCCAGGAACAGACCGGCAAGCTGAACGCCACCGCCATCTTCGCGGCCGGCAAGGCGGCGATCGTACCGGACGGTTCGTGGAACATCGGCACCTATCGCGATGCCTCCAAGATGGAGATCGGCTTTGCGCCGGTGCCGAAGGGTCCGGAAGGCCGCCGCTCGATGTTCAACGGTCTGGCCGACAGCATCTGGTCCGGCTCGCAGCATCAGGACGAGGCCTGGAAGTGGGTGAAGTATCTGAGCGGCTCGGAATGCCAGACCATTGTCGGCAAGGCCGGCGTCGTCTTCCCGGCCCGTCAGGAAGGCGTGACGGCGGCTGAAGAGGCGCACAAGGCGAGAAATCTCGACGTTTCCGCCTTCGTCATGCTGGCAACACCCGAGACGACCTTCCCCTTCCCGATCTCGGACTACGCTTCGGAAATCTCCACTGTTCTGACCACGGCGGTGGAAAACGTGCTGCTCGACAAGGGCGATCCGGCGACCCTGCTGAAGGACGCCAACGACCAGGTCAACGGCATGTTCTAAAACACAGCGCCGGCTTCATCCGGCGTTCACGCTCCCGCTCCTGGCGCGTCCTGCGGCAGGCGCATCCACCGGCGTCACCCTCCCGGACGCCGGTGGATCATTCCACACTTGACCGCAACATCATCTTTCGAGGATCCGTCATGCGACGCCCCAAAATCACGTTCATCGGCGCTGGCTCCACCGTTTTCATGAAGAACATCATCGGCGACGTGCTGCATCGTCCCGCCTTCAAAGACGCCGTCATCGCCCTGATGGACATCAATCCCGAGCGCCTCGCCGAAAGCGAGATCGTCGCCGGCAAGCTCATCAAGACGCTCGGCGCGCGCGCCACGATCGAGACCCATACGGAGCACCGCGGCGCCCTTGCCGGCGCGGATTTCGTCGTCGTCGCCTTCCAGATCGGCGGCTACGAGCCCTGCACCGTCACGGATTTCGAAATCCCGAAAAAGTTCGGCCTGCGCCAGACGATCGCCGATACGCTCGGCATCGGCGGCATCATGCGCGGCCTCAGGACCGTGCCGCATCTCTGGGCGATCTGCGCCGACATGATGGAGGTGTGCCCCAACGCGATCCTCCTGCAATATGTCAACCCGATGGCGATCAACACCTGGGCGATCGCCGAAAAATTCCCCGCCATACGCCAAGTCGGCCTGTGCCATTCGGTGCAGGGCACGGCCTATGAGCTGGCGCGCGACCTCGACATTCCCGTAAGCGAAATCCGCTACCGCGCCGCCGGCATCAACCACATGGCGTTCTTCCTGAAGTTCGAGCATCGCCAGGCCGACGGCAGCTACCGCGACCTCTATCCGGACCTCCTCGCCGGTTACCGCGACGGCCGCTTCCCCAAGCCCAGCCACTGGAACCCGCGCTGCCCCAACAAGGTGCGCTACGAGATGATGACGCGGCTCGGCTATTTCGTCACCGAAAGCTCGGAGCATTTCGCCGAATACACGCCCTGGTTCATCAAGGAAGGCCGCGAGGACCTGATCGAGAAGTTCGGTATTCCGCTCGATGAATATCCCAAGCGCTGCGTCGAGCAGATCGCCCGCTGGAAGGAAGAATCGCGCGCACTCACCGGCAGCGACACGATCGAGTTGAAGGAGAGCCACGAATATGCCTCCTCCATCATGAATTCGGTCTGGACCGGCGAACCCTCGGTCATCTACGGCAACCTGCGCAACAATGGCTGCATCACCTCGCTGCCGGCCAATTGCGCCGCCGAAGTGCCTTGCCTCGTCGACGAGAACGGCATCCAACCGACCTATATCGGCGAGCTGCCCACCCAACTCACCGCTCTGATGCGCACCAATATCAACGTGCAGGAGCTGACGGTGAAGGCACTGACGACGGAAAACCGCGAGCACATCTACCACGCCGCGATGATGGATCCGCACACCGCCGCCGAGCTGGATCTCGACCAGATCTGGAGCCTCGTCGACCAGTTGACCGCCGCTCACGGCGCGTGGCTGCCCGAATGGGCACGTGGCTGAGACCACCCTTCCCGCGACGGGCCGGCATCCGGCCCGTCCATCTGTACGTGAAAACCGGCAAGAGCAGGCGAAACACCATGTCCTTCCTGAAGATCGACAATGTCATCAAGCAGTTCGGCAACCTCCAGGTCGTCAAAGGCGTCTCCATCGAAGCGGAAAAGGGCGAGTTCATTGTCTTCGTCGGCCCGTCCGGCTGCGGGAAGTCGACGCTGCTGCGCATGATCGCCGGCCTGGAGGAGACCTCCGAGGGCACGATCTCCATCGACGGCGAGGACCTGACCCACGCCGACCCGGCCGACCGGCATGTGGCGATGGTCTTCCAGTCCTATGCGCTGTTTCCGCATATGTCTGTTTATGACAACATCGCCTTCGGCATGCAGATCAACAAGGTGCCGAAGGCCGAGATCAAGGCCCGCGTGCTGGAAGCGGCACGCATCCTGCAGATCGAGGCCCTGCTCGAGCGCAAACCGCGCCAGCTTTCCGGCGGCCAGCGCCAGCGCGTCGCCATCGGCCGCGCCATCGTGCGCAAGCCGAAAATCTTCCTGTTCGACGAGCCGCTGTCCAATCTCGATGCCGAACTGCGCACGCAGATGCGCGTGGAGATCGCCAAGCTCCATCAGGAGATCGGCGCGACGATGATCTATGTCACCCACGACCAGATAGAGGCGATGACGCTCGCCGACCGCATCGTCGTGCTGCGGGGCGGCCTGGTGGAACAGGTGGGCTCGCCCGCAGACCTCTACGACCGGCCCGCCAATCTCTTCGTCGCCGGCTTCATCGGCTCGCCGCGCATGACTTTTCTGCCCAGCCGGATCGAGGCGGCGAGCGAGGTGGAAATCCGCGTCTCCTCCCCCGCCTTCGCCCGCCCGCAGACGATCTCCGGCCCCTTCGCGCATCTCCCGGACGTCGGCAGCACCATCACACTCGGCCTGCGCCCGGAATCCTACCGGATCGACGCCGCTGATCCCGTTCTGACGGCGATGGTCGAAATCACCGAACATCTCGGCGGATCGACGCTTGTCCATGCCCGCACGAGCGACGGAAACTCGCTGATCATGGCGACGTCGGGACGCGCCGATCTGCGCCCCGGCGATGCCCTGCCGCTTTCCTGCACCGGTTCACCCCACGTCTTCGATGCGCAGGGCTTAAGCCTTGCCGCCACGCGGACGTAAGGGTCTCAGAGCAGGCCGGCGGCCGTCATCAGCTCGACGACCTTCTTGCTGTCGAGCGTGGAGGCCTCGACCTTCGGGGCATCCAGATCCTTGAGCGGAACGAGCTTGGGATTGGCATCGCCGGCGATTGCATATTCGAAGGACGTGCCGTCACGCAGGATCGCCTGGCCGGCCTTGCCGGTGATCCACTTCAGGAAGGCCTGCGCCTCCTTCTGGTGCGTGCTGGTCTTCAGGATGCCGCCGCCGGAAATGCTGACGAAGGCGCCCGGATCCTGGTTCTTGAAATAGTGCAGCGCGACGTTGCCGCTGTTTTCACCGGTCTTCGCCTGATCGCCGAACCAGTAGTAGTGGTAGATCACGGCCCCTTCGACTTCACCGGCATTGACCGCCTTCATCGCCACGCTGTTGCCTTTGTAGGGCGTCGCATTTTCCTTCATCGCCGTCAGCCACGCCGCCGCTGCCTGCTCGCCCTTCAGCTGGAGCAGCGCACCGACGATCGCCTGGAAATCCGCGCCGTTCGGGGACGCGCCCCAACGCCCCTTCCAGGCGGGATCGGCAAGGTCGAGCATCGATTTCGGCAGCTTGTCTTCGGCGAGCTTCGTCTTGTCATAGGCAAAGACCGTCGAGCGTGCGGCGATGCCCGTCCACATGCCATTGGCCGGGCGATAGTCCGCCGGCACCTGGTCGAGCGTTTCCTTGTCGACGGGCGCAAACCGCCCAGCCGCATCGAGCAGTGCCATGGCGGGCGAGTTTTCGGTCAGGAAAAGATCGGCGGGGGTCAGGTCGCCTTCCTGCAGGATGAGGTTGGCGAATTCCATGTCGCTGCCCTTGCGGACCACGACCTTGATGCCGGTCTCCTTTGTGAAGGCATCGATCCACGCCTTTCCAAGCCCCTCGTGCTGGGCATTGTAGATGACGAGTTCGCCGGCATCCTGCGCCGTGGCGCCGGAGGCAAGTGCCGTGAGCGACAGGGCGGCAAAGGTCAATCGGATCGACAGGGTCATGATAGTCTCCTTCACAAGGCCGAGATACCGCCCACAAAACTGGGCAAGCGCACTCTACTTATAGCGGCATCGCGTCCCGCGCCAGTGTCACCACGCCGCAGGTAAACATCTCGGCAGCGCAAACCATTGCCTTTCACTCAAGAAATCCTTAGGGCAGGAGCGGATGATCCGCCGCGTGCGAAACAGTCCGCTCGTTCTCATGGCATGAAGGCATGGGCCTTGTTGCAGGATAGTACAGTTCAGACATTCGCCCGGCCTTGGCCGGCTCGCCAGCGCATGCGCGCATCGCTGCCGAATGTCTCCGTCACCATGCTCGCCGGGCTGGTGGCCTTGTTCAGCCTCGTGCCGCTCGGCTTCATCGGCTGGGTGACCTACGATGTCGGCTGGGAGACGGTGAAGACGCTGGTCTTCCGCCCGCGTATCGGAGAACTCGTTCTCAGCACGCTCTACCTCGAACTGCTGACGATCCCGCTATCGATTGCGTTGGCCGTCGCCATGGCATGGCTGACCGAACGCACCGATATTCCCGGCGCCCGCCTCTGGGCATGGCTGGCGATCACGCCGCTCGCCGTGCCCGCCTTTGTGCACAGTTATGCCTGGGTCAGCCTCGTGCCCAGCATGCGCGGCCTGGCCGGCGGCACCTTCGTCGCCGTGCTCGCCTATTATCCGTTTCTCTATCTGCCGGTCGCCGCAGCACTCCGGCGGCTCGATCCCGCCGTTGAGGACGCCGCGGCCTCGCTCGGCTTGGCACCTGTCGCCGTCTTCTTCCGCGTCGTGCTGCCGCAGCTCAGGCTCGCCATCTGCGGCGGCTCGCTTCTGATCGGCCTGCACCTGCTTTCGGAATATGGCCTCTTCGCGATGATCCGCTTCGACACGCTGGCGACCGCCATCGTCGACCAGTTCCAGTCCTCCTATAACAGCCCCGCCGCCAACATGATCGGCGGCGTGCTCGTCGGGTGCTGCCTGTTCCTGCTGGCGCTGGAAGTCCTGCTGCGCGGCAATGAGCGTTATGCGCGCGTCGGCACAGGTGCCGCGCGACCCGCCGAACGACGCCGGCTCGGCCGCCTCGCTTTGCCTGCCCTCCTCCTGCCGGTGGGGCTCGCCGCCCTCACCCTAGGAGTGCCGCTGATAACGCTCGGCCGCTGGCTATGGCTCGGCGGCACCGGCATCTGGGACAGTGAAGTCACCGGCGCGGTGAGCGAAACCCTGCTCCTAGCGCTTGCCGGCGGCGTGCTCGCGACGGTCGTTGCCGTTCCCATGGCCTGGCTTTCGGTGCGCGCGCCCGGACGCTTGCAGCGGCTTCTCGAGGCTTGCCATTATTATGTCGGCTCGCTGCCGGGCGTCGTGGTGGCGCTGGCGCTCGTCTCAATCACGGTGCGCTTCCTGTTGCCGCTCTACCAGACGTTTGCCATGCTGCTTGCCGGCTACGTCCTGCTGTTTCTGCCGCGCGCCATGGTGGGTCTCAGGGCCAGCATCGCGCAGGCGCCCGTCGAACTGGAGCGCGCCGCCATGGCGCTTGGGCGCACGCCCGTGCAGGCGCTGCGGCAGGTCACGCTGCGGCTTGCCGCACCCGGTGCGGCTGCCAGCGTCGCCCTCGTCGCGCTCGGCATCACCAACGAGCTGACCGCCACCCTGATGCTTGCGCCGAACGGCGTCGAGACGCTGGCGACGCGCTTCTGGTCGCTGACGAGCGAGATCGACTATGTCGCCGCCGCGCCCTACGCGACGATGATGGTGGTGCTCTCGCTGCCGCTGACCCTTCTCCTCCATGCCCAATCGAAACGGACGGACGGCCAATGACGCTGCTCTCCCTTGAAGCCATCAGCAAGCGCTACGGCGAGGTCCAGGCCCTGGATGGCGTCAGCCTCTCGGTCGGGCCAGGCAGCCGCACGGCCGTGGTCGGCCCCTCGGGATCCGGCAAATCCACGCTGCTGCGCATCATCGCCGGCTTCGAATTCCCCGACAGCGGCCGTGTATCCTGCGGCGGAACGCTCTTGGCCGAAGGGCCGGCCGGTGTGCCCGCCCACAAGCGCGGCATCGGCATCGTCTCGCAGGACGGGGCGCTGTTTCCGCATCTGAGCGTCGCTGAAAACATCGCCTTCGGCTTCGAGCGCGGCAAGGCGGACCGCGCGAAGCGCATTGCCGATCTCCTCGACATGGTGGAACTTGACGGCAGCATGGCGACCCGCCGGCCGCACCAGCTCTCCGGCGGCCAGCAGCAGCGTGTGGCGCTCGCCCGCGCGCTCGGCCGCGAGCCGCGCCTCATGCTGCTCGACGAACCGTTCTCCGCCCTCGATACCGGCCTTCGAGAAGCGATGCGCAAGGCCGTCGCGCGGGTTCTGCACCATGCCGGCATCACCGCCATTCTCGTCACTCACGATCAGACCGAGGCGCTCTCCTTCGCCGACCAGGTGGCGGTGCTGCGGGAGGGCAGGCTGATCCAGGCCGGTTCACCGCAGACCCTCTACCGGCAGCCCTGCGACCGGGAAACGGCGCTCTTCCTCGGCGATGCGGTTCTCCTGCCGGCCACAATCGGTGATGGCTTTGCCGATTGTGCGCTCGGGCGTGTGGCCATCGATGGCAACCGGACCGGCAAGGCGGAGATCATGCTTCGGCCGGAGCAGATCAGCATCGCCATCGACCACGCCGCGCCGAAGACCGGTGCCCGCGTGGTCGATGTCCAGTTCGGCGGCGCCGTCTCGACGGTCGCCGTCGCCCTGCCGGACACATCCCTGCCGCCTGTCCTGATCCGCACATCCGGCATCGCCCTCCCCAGTCCCGGCGATATCGTACAGCTCGACATTGCCGGCCGTGCGCATGTCCTCGCCCAGGGCGCTTGAAATGACCTCTCCGATCAACGTCGCCGTCGCGGGATCGCATGGACGCATGGGCCAGGCGATCGTTGCGGCGCTGCAGTCGGACACGTCGTTTCACTATATCGGTGGGATCGGCCGGTCTGGGCACGAGGAAGCAGGCTTCCTCTCTAACGAAGAGGCGTTCGAAAACGCCGACGTCATCATCGATTTTTCAACGGCGGCATCCGCCACCACACTCGCCGAGCGATGTGCCAGTCGACGCGGCCCGGCGCTGGTCATTGGCGCGACGGGCTTCGGCCGGGACGAGGAAGACAGGATCGCGGCGGCCGCGCACCAGATTCCCGTCCTGCGCTCCGGCAACTTCTCCATCGGCCTCAATCTCCTGACGAGGCTGATCTCGCATATGTCCGCAACCCTGCCGTCCGACGCCTGGGATATCGAGATCACCGAGGCCCACCACCGCCGCAAGGTCGATGCCCCCTCGGGAACGGCGCTCATGCTCGGCGAGGCGGCGGCGCAGGGGCGTGCGGTTTCGCTTGAGAGCGTTGAACGGCGCGGCCGCGACGGGATGACGGGCCTGCGGCCGGAGGGCGAGATCGGGTTCTCGGTGGTCCGCGGCGGCGGCATCGTCGGGGAACACAGCGTGATGTTCGCCGCCGAGGAAGAGGTGATCACGATCTCCCATTCGGCGCTGGGACGCAGCATGTTTGCCCGTGGTGCGCTGGTGGCAGCCCGCTGGATCGCCGGCAAACCACCGGGCGCCTATACGATGGCGGATGTGCTCGATCCGGCCGGCTCCAAGCGCTGAACACAAAACACCGCCCGGCGGAACCGGACGGTGTTGCATCGTGGTCGCGGCCGGTTATCCGACCGAGAAGGGCACGGTAACGAAAGTCTGCTCGTCCTGACGCTGGACGAGCAGCAGCACGGCCTTGCGCCCGGCCTTGCCGGCCTCGGCCACGGCGCTCTTCGCCTCGCGTCCCGATTCGACCGGCTTCTGGTTCACCGAGAGAATGACATCGCCGGGTTGCAGGCCGGCCTCGGCGGCCGGTTTGTCGGGGCTGACGCCCTCGACGACGGCACCGTTCTCGCCCTTGGGCAGGCCGAGCGACTGGCGCATGTCCGCCGTCAGGTCGCCGAGCTGGACGCCGATGGTCGGCACGCGCTGGCCGGCCTCACCCGACTTGCCGCCGGCATCGGCCAGAACCTGCCCGCTGCCATCGTCATTCGCGCCGATGGTGATCGTCAGGTCCTTGTCGGCACCGTCACGCCAGACTGTCAGGCCCTGCTTTTCGCCGGGCGAGAGATCGGCCACCATGCGCGAGAGATCGCGCGGCGAGCTCACCGCCTTGCCTCCAAGCGCCGTGACAACGTCGCCCGAGCGGATACCGGCCTTGGCAGCAGGCGTGCCGTCATCGACCCGCGCCACCAGTGCGCCGGCCGGCTTGGCCAGGCCGATCGCATCGGCGATATCGGCGGTCACCGGCTGGATCTGCACACCGATGAAACCATGCTCGATCGAGCCGTCCTTCATCAACTTGGCAACCACGGTCTGTGCCTGATCGGACGGGATGGCGAAGCCGACACCGACGCTGCCGCCGTTCGGCGAATAGATCGCCGTGTTGATGCCGACCACATTGCCGTCGATGCCGACGAGCGGACCGCCGGAATTGCCGTGGTTGATCGGCGCGTCGATCTGGATGAAATCGTCATAGGGCCCGCTGTGCAGATCGCGGCCGCGGGCCGAGACGATACCGGCCGTGACCGTCGTGCCGATGCCGAACGGATTGCCGATGGCAAGGATGGGATCGCCGGCGCGCAGCGTGTCCGACTGTCCCCAACCGATGGTGGCGAGCGGCTTGTCCGTCTCGATCTTTACCACGGCAAGGTCGGATTTCGGATCGGCGCCGACCAGCTTGGCGGGCAGTTCCGTGCCGTCGTCGAGCGTCACCTTGATCGTGCTCGCCTTGTCGATGACGTGGTTGTTGGTGACGATATAGCCGTCGCGCGTCAGGACGAAGCCGGAGCCGAGCGCTTCGGCCTTGCCGCTCGGGCGCTGGTCGGGCACCGGAATCTGCCGTTCGCCGAAGAAGTCGCGGAACTGCTGGTCGAAGGGGCTGTCGCCGCCGAAGGGCGAGCTGCCGTCTGCAGAGGCGTTCTCGGCCTTCAACGTGGTCGTGATGGTGACGACGGCGGGCTTGTCGGCCGAGACGATGGCTGCAAACGAGCCGTCCGCAAGGGCCGAACCGAAACTTTGCGGCGCGGCGGCTTGCGCGGCCTGCGTGCCGAGAAGGCTGGAGGCGGCCACGGGCACCACCAGCAGGGCAACGCCGAGAAGCGCTGCGACACGATATTTTTCAAGAATTCTGGTCATGGTCGTCTTCCTTTGTTCGGCGCCCCGGTGCCTTTGCGCCGGCGCCGGAGCGCACGAAACCGGACCGCAGGTGCAGGGCGGCCGATCTCGTTTGTGGTTGATGGAAATCGTGGCGGCCCCGAGAGCGAGGCTCAGCCTGGACGCCGGCCCCAAGAGCGGAGGCAGCGGGGTTCATCCGGCGGGCACGGTGTCGCCCGCCGGATGGAAACGTCAGCTCATCCGGGGTACATCCCGGTTGAGCTCGCGAATGTCGCCCTTCAGGCGCAGGAAGGTGGCCTTCGGGATCGCGCCATTGTGCATGTCGGCAACCGTCATGGCGTGATGGCGAATGCTGCTGGCCTCGCCTTCGAACTTGCGCGCGGCGCTGGCCGAGAGCTTGTTCATGGCCTCGTCCCGCTCGATCTTCCTGTCGGTCGCGCGGACCTCGGCGAGCACCTGGCTGAGACGCGGCTTGTGGACCTGCGTCGGCGTGACGATAGCGGGCGTCGGCTGGACGAGCGGTTCGGAATCGTGTCCGCCCATGCCGACGGCGGAGCCTTCATGCCTGCTGGCGGCGAAGGCGCCGCCGGTGGCAAGCGAGAGCGCGATGGTGGCGAAGGCGATGGTTTTGAATGTCGAGCGCATGATGCGTATCCTCGATGAATTGGGGACGGTTTGCTTCCCCGGCAGGCTGTCCGGTGTCGTCGCGTCGCGGTTGCTTCCCGCCGGCGGCATCCAGCCTGTCACCATCTATAGGCCCGCCGATTGGCTCCGGTCATGTTACAATTAAATAAAGTTTCGGCCGGCATTTCTGCCAAAGTATTGCCCGGATTGAGGAATTCCCCCGCACCAAATTCCGCGAAACGGCTGTCCGTTCAAAGGCTTGCCCAAACCTGCGCCGGACGGAGACGATCCGTCCTCCATGAAGGATCTGTAATCTTTGCGGGGCGCCGGTTCACGCGGGCTCAATTTGCCGAAAGCCGCGCCTTGAGCCCGTTGACGATGCGATCGGCCAGACCTTCATAGTCTCCGTCGAAATGATGTCCGCCTTCGATGGCGATCGATTCCACGCCGGAGGCTTTGAGCGTCGGGCAGGGATCGTCGTCCTCCTCCGTGCCGGAAATGCACTGCACGCGCTTGGGATCGATCTTGGCGATATCATCGACGGGATCGCCGCCCGCCCCCTCGCCTGCCACGCCAAGCCAGCCGGTGACGGAAACCTCGTAGTCGACCTGATGGGAGAGCGCCATGAGCGTGAGTTGCGGCACGCGGGCGCGATCGTCGGGCGAAAGCAGGTTGTAGGTCGCCGGCAGGATGTCCGAGCCGAAGGAGTAACCGACGAGCAGGACGTGCTTGACGTTCCATTCCTTGCGGAAGGCCTCGATGATGCGGGACAGGTCATCCGCCGTCTCCTGCGGCTTGCGCTGCGACCAGAAGTAACGCAGCGAATCCACGCCGACGACGGGAATGCCGCGCTGCTGCAGGGCGCCGGCCACCTGCTTGTCGATGTCGCGCCAGCCGCCGTCCCCCGAATAGACCACCGCCATCGTATCGAACGCCGGCGTCGCCTTGAGCACGGCGAGCGGCAGGCCGAGCGGGCTGTCCGCATCACCGGCCGCATCGATATGGTCGGCGAGCGTCTGGGCCAGAACATCCGTGGCGGAGGCCGTCTCATCCCGCACATCGATATCGGCATGCGCCTTTTGCAGCGCCGCGACGTGATCGCGCCCGGCCTGCGGCGCCTTGCCGGTGAAGAGCACCGTCACCGGCGCCGGCAGCGCGCCGTCGGTAAGGCCATAGACGGTGCGCCCGTCAAGCTTCGTCTTGGACGCGGGCGTGCAGAGAACCTTGTCGAGCGGAATGCCGGCCTGAGGATCCACCGCGATCGCCTCGCCGATCGTGGCGGCGGGGCTCTGGGCGATCATCGCCAGCGCCAGCGCACCACCCTCGCCGATGCCGGCGATGACGGGTGGATTGTAGCTCGTCGCCCCACCGGCCCGCTGGACCTGATGGGCGAGCGATTCCACGTCGGAGATCATAAAGACACAATCGCCGTCATCGGCCTGCAAGGCCTTGAGATAGGACGGGAAATCGATGCCGACGACGGCCGCTCCCTTTTCGACGAGGGCGTCCGCTTCCTTGTCTTCGTCAGCCCCCCAGCCGTTCGCATCCGAAATCAGGAAGACGCTGGCGCTCGGCGCATCGTCCGGCAGGAAAATATGATCGGCAGGGATCATGCCGGTCGCAAAGGTCTTGTCGGCCTCCTGCGCGAAGCCGATGAGGGGCGCGGCCCAGGCAAAGAGGGCGGCAAGCACGAGAGGGCGGGAAAGCTTCATTTCGAGATCACTCCTTTGACGCCGCCGCCGATGAGGAAGGTCACGTCCATCAGGGCGAGCGCCGCACCCGTGGCATTCGAAACAGCAAGATAGCGCGGCTCCCAGCGCGGATGGAACTTCGATTTGAAGGCGCGCAGGCCTTTAAAGTTATAAAATCGCTCGCCGTGTTCGAACAGTACGCCGCCGACGCGGTCCCACACGGGGGCAGCCTCGCGCTGCGCCATTCCGGACAGCGGTGCCATGCCGAGATTGAACTGCCGGTATCCCTCGGCCTTGAGATAGTCGAGAATGCTGGCGAAGAGGAAATCCATCGTGCCCTTCGGCGCCTCGGGCGCAAAGCGCATGAGATCGACGGTCGCTTCGGCTTTGGTGTCGGTCACCATGAGTGTGGCGAAGGCGACGATATCGTCTTCCAACCGCACGACAGCGACGGGTTGCTCGAGCACATAGCTATCCTCGAAAGCGCCGAGCGAGAAGGTCTTCTCCTTTGCATCGTGATGGGCAAGCCAGCCGTCGGAGACGGCGCGCAACGCCGGCAGGATCGCCACGACATCCTGCGGCGGCACCACGGTGAAGGTGAGGCCGTCGCGAAGGCCACGATTGTGCGACTGCCGGAGATTGGCAAAACGGCTGCCCTTCATCTCAAACTGCGGAAGATCGATGATGGCCAACTCCCCGAGCTTGAAGGCGCGCAGGCCCACATCCGCGCAGGCCGATAGCAGGATCGGCGAGATCTGGTAGAAGGCCGCCCGCCCGCCGCCGGCCCTTGCGGCGCCGACGAATTGCCAGACGAGTTCCGGAAACTCCTCTTCCAGACCGATCGGATCGGCAAGCGCAATCCAGGACCGGCCGTGGATGCCGTACATGATGTAGGACTTGCCCGACGGCGAGAACAACAACCGCTTGTCGCCCATGCGCACGAGATTGGCATCGGCGAAATCCTGGCCCATGGTGATGGCGACCGCCTGTTCCAGCTCTTCCGGCGTCGGCCCTTCTGTTCGGAAATGCGCCGGCCGCAGCAGGCTGAACAGCGCCAGAGCCGAGGACGCAATGGCAAGCCCCAAGAGAGCACGCAGGCCGCGCGGCGCCTCCTCGGAGAATTCGAACTGCCACCACAGTTCACGCGCATAGTCCGTATCGCGATAGACGAAGAGCAGGATGAGCGTCGCTGTGACGATGATGACGGCGATCGCCGCAAGCCAGGATGGCCCGAGCGCCTGGCGCAGCAGCGAGGAATGCCGGTCGAAGGCGCGGGCATTGGCAAGCAGCGCGACGATGAACAGTGCAAGCAGGCCCGCCTCGAAAACGGCGATGGCCTTGAGGAACGCGAAGGCGAAGGCGACCGAGGCGCCCGCCAGCGCCACCCACCAGGCGCCGTCCAGTCGCTGCCCGAGCCCGCGGGCGGCGACGATCAACAGCAGGCCGAGGAGGCTCGACAGGAAATGCGCGCCCTCGACGATCGGCAGCGGCAGGTAGCCTGCGAGGAAATCGAGGTCCGAATCGGGTGTCGGCACCACGCTGGAAAAGATCAGCATGGCACCAAGTATCAGCGAGAGGGTGGAGATCAGCGCAGGCGCCAGTTTGCCGGCGAGTTGCGCCGCCTCGGCAACGCCGGGCCGCAACACGAGCTGCCGCATCTCGGTGATCAACAGCAGCACGGTGGCAAGCAGAAGCGGCAGCACATAGTAGATCAGGCGGTAGAGCACGAGGCTGCCGAGCAGCTGGTCGATGCTGATGGCGTTGGAAAGCCCCGCCATGATGACCGCCTCGAACACACCGAGACCGGCCGGAACGTGGCTGAGCACGCCAAAACCGATCGCCACCGCATAGACCGCAAGGAAGGTCGGCCAGCCGACTTGCGTGTCGGGCAGCAGCACATAGAGCACGGAGGCGGCGGCGGCGATATCGAAGGCCGAGACGAGGAACTGGCGAGATGCGGTGCGGCTGTCCGGCAGCCGGAGTTCAAAACCCTTGAAGCGCAACGCATGCCCGTTGCGGCCGCTGTAGAACAGCCCGATCAGGACGATGAGGATCAGAAGGGCGGCGGCGCGCAGCCAGAACGCATCGACACCGAGAATGCCGGCGACGCGCGGGGCGACGGCGAGCGCCGCAAGCGCGCTGACGGAGAGCAGGCCGAGGCCGAAGGCGAGCGTGACGAAGGCGATGACACGGGCGATGTCGCCCGGCGCCAGCCCGAGGCGGGAATAGGCGCGAAACCGGATTGCCCCGCCGCTCAAGGGGCCGAAGCCCACCGTGTTGCCGACCGCATAGGCCATGAAAGCCGTCACCGCGACGGACGGGAACGGCGCCTTGCGGCCGATATAGTCGAGCGCATTGGCATCGTAGAGGATCAGCGCCAGGAAACTCAGCAGGGTGAACCCCGCCGCGAGCGCAATCGCGCTCCAGGAGGTCGCCGAAAGTGCGGCCAGCACATCATCGTAGCGCACCTCCGCCGTCAGCCGGTAGATTCCGAAGGCGACAAGGGCGAAGACGAAGAGGCTCGCAACGGCAAGAATATAAAGGCGGTAGATCAGGAACAGGCGGACAAGCCGCGACGCTCCGGTTTCATCGACGACCGCACTGCTCTCATCCGACATGTTCTGCCCAGCCTTGATTTGGTGGCCGTATACTGGCGCAGGTTGTGGCAAATATCGGGCAGCTTTTCGCCTGCATGTCGCGATTGGCCTGCGGCGTATTATCCACTTTCCCTCACGAAGGGCCGTGCGGAGCAGCTTCCCCTTCCGATTGCCCCACCAAAAAATCCTCTAAGTCGCGATCCGTTTTCATACTCCGCGTCGTCCTTGGCACATCCGAACCTGAAGAAGACATGCCATGTCCGACGCACCCGTTATCCTGATCAACCTGCTCCGGGTAAAACCCGGAAAGCAGGATGCGCTTGTCGCGCTTCTCCACGAAAACATCGACACCGTCATCCGCACGCTGGACGGCTGGAAAGCGACCCGCGTGATCGGGGCATCCGACGGCACCGGCGTTGTCATCTATTCCGAATGGGAGACGCTTGCGGCAATCGAGGCGATGCGGAACGATCCGCGCATGCAGGCCTATTTTCCGAGGATAGCGGAACTGGCAAGTCTGGAGTCCCTTCTCGGAGCAATCGCGTCGCAAACGGCACGGTAGGCAATCAAAGCAGGAGAACACTATGGCCCAGATGGTCGTGATCTATCGCACGCCGCAGGATATCGCGGCCTTCGACCGGCACTATTTCGATATCCACGTGCCGCTTGCCAAGACGCTTCCAGGCTTACGGAAATACGAGATCAGCGACGGCCCCATCGCCGCACCGGCGGGCTCCGACGATGTCTATCGCATCGGGAGGCTGTCTTTCGATAACCTCGCAGCCCTCCAGGCGGCCTTTGCAAGCCCTGAAGGGCGGGCAGCCGCGGCCGATCGTCGGCTGTTTGCGCCTGACGATTCAGCCGTTCAAATCTATCTCTTCGACAGTAAGGTGCTCTGACTTCAGGTCCACCGGACGAGGAAGAGGCAGGAGCGATAAACATGGATATGGAAGAATTCGAGGAACACCTGAAGACGCTGCGTCCGCGCCTCCATCGTTATTGCGCGCGCATGACGGGATCGGCCGTCAGCGGCGAGGATGTGGTGCAGGACACGCTGCTCAAGGCATTCAACGCCCGAAGCCAGGGCATCGAGGTGGACAACGTCGAGGGCTGGCTGTTTCGCATCGCCCACAATACAAGCCTCGACTTCCTGCGCAGCCGGGCGCGCAACACGGTCGTGCCGCTGACCGAGGAGATCGAAGCCGCTCCTCTCGCCGGCACCGATATCGTGACCATCGGCTTCCGGACCTTTCTGCGGTTGCCGGAGCTTCAGCGCTGCGCGGTGATCCTCAAGGACGTTCTCGGACATTCGGTCGAGGAGATCGTTGATATCGCCGACTGCTCTCCGACGGCAGCCAAATCGGCGCTCCAGCGTGGGCGCGGTGCGCTCAGGCTGCTGGCGTCAGAACCGGAGGACACAAGACTACCGCTGATGTCCGATATCGACCGGCGGAAGATCACGGCCTATGTCGATTTCTTCCGCAGCGGCGACTTCGACGCGATCCGCGCCATGCTTGCCGATGATGTAAAGCTCGAACTGGTCAACCGCCTCCGCCTGCAGGGGCGCGAGAAAATTACCCCCTACTTCACGCGCTATGCCGAAGTGGCGAAATGGCGCTTCGCCTTGGGTGCAATCGAAGGGCAGCCGGCCATGCTGGTCTTCGACGGCACCCGCACGACGGAGAGCCCCACCCATTTTGTCCTGATCGAATGGTCGGACGACCGAATCACCGCGATCCGGGATTTCCTCTTCGCGCCCTATGTGCTCGAGGCCATGGACTGGGTGCGGCTCGGCTAGCGCCCTGCGTGGGCCATCCCAAGCCTACGGCAGCGGATCGAAAGGCCGATGTCATTCCCGTGTCATCGCAATCTGTTGAAACGCTGCCCCATGCCGTCGGGCAAGTGTGACAGCTCCGTTCCGGGAATGTCCGTTGCATGACAGGCACACGCGCCGCTGTCTGGTGACAGCGCGCGGTGGTTACGGACAGTCCAGCTCAGGAACCAAGCCCGATGATCGAAACGGTCGCTTCTCCAGCCCTCTCCCCAGTCGCAGCACGCAAGGAGGCGGTCGGCAAGCGCCTGAACCGCGCGGTGCGGCGCAACTCGCTGCTATCGGCGTCGGGCCTGTCGGAATATGTCTTCTCGCGGCTGTTTCGCAATCTCGTCTATGCACAGATCTGGGAAGATCCCGACGTTGACATGGCCGCGCTGAACATTGTGCCGGGCAACACGATCGTCACCATCGCCTCGGGCGGCTGCAACGCGATGTCCTATCTGATCGCCGATCCCGCCCGCATCGAGGCCGTCGATCTCAATCCCGCGCATGTCGCCTTCAACCGCCTGAAATTCATGGCCGCCCGCCACCTGCCCGACTACGAGACTTTCTACCGCTTTTACGGCAAGGGCGACGACCGGCGGAACCTTGACGCCTACCAGCTCCATCTGCGCCCGCATCTCGACGACGAGACGCGCGACTATTGGGAAAGCCGCACGCTGACCGGCCGGCGCCGCATCTCCATCTTCCATCGCCGGCTCTATCGCCACGGCCTGCTCGGCGGCTTCATCGGCCTCGGCCATACAATGGCCCGTCTCTATGGTGCGAATCCGCGCGGCCTGCTGGAGGCCCGCACGCTTGAGGACCAGAAGCGCTTCTTCGACGAGACGCTGTCGCCGCTGTTCGACAAGCGGCTGATCCGCTGGGCGACGGGGCGCAAGAGCTCGCTGTTCGGCCTCGGCATTCCGCCGCAGCAGTATGAAGCCCTATCGGGCGCCGGCAATGGCATGGCGGAAATCCTGCGTGCCCGCGTTGAAAAACTCGCCTGTGGCTTTCCGCTTTCGGAAAACTATTTCGCCTGGCAGGCTTTCGGCCGCAGCTATGGCAAGGACGAACAGGCACCGCTGCCACCCTATCTCCTGCGGCAGAATTTCGAAACGGTCCGCAGCCGCGCCGAACGCATTTCCATCACCAACACGTCGCTGACGGAATTCCTGGCGGCCAAGGCGTCGCAGACGGTCGATCGCTTCATTCTGCTCGATGCGCAGGACTGGATGACGGATGCGCAGCTCAATGCGCTGTGGAGCGAAATAACCCGCACCGCCGCGCCGGATGCCCGCGTCATCTTCCGCACCGCACCGGCCGAAAGCCTGCTGCCGGGCCGTGTCGCGCAGACCATCCTCGATCGCTGGGCCTATCAGGAGACGGAATCGCGTGCCCTACACGAGAAGGACCGGTCGTCGATCTACGGCGGCTTCCACCTCTACACCTTCAAGGGCTGAGCGCCATGAACACCGTCTCCGATCACGCCCTGCTCATGGACCGCATCTACCGCTGGCAGCGGCGGTTCGGCATCTATGATGCGACCCGCAAATATTATCTGCTGGGCCGCGACCCGCTGCTTTCGGGCCTTGCCCCGCCCCCCGGCGGTTGCGTGCTGGAGATCGGCTGCGGCACGGGGCGCAACCTCGTGAAGGCCGCACGGCTCTATCCGCAAGCCCGCTTCAACGGCATCGATATATCCCAGGAAATGCTGACAGCGGCACAAGCGGCCATAGAGACTGCCGGACTGCAGGATCGGGTGCGCCTTGCCCGTGCCGATGCAGCGAATTTCGACCCGCAATCGCTGTTCGGGCAGAACGAATACGACCGCATTTTCATTTCCTATGCCGTATCGATGATCCCGCAGTGGCAACGCGTCATGGAAGCCGCCGTCGCCGGCCTGTCGCCGGACGGTGAATTGCATATCGCCGATTTCGGCGACATGCAGCGCCTTCCCCGCTGGTTCAAGAGCGCCGTTGACACCTGGCTCGGCTGGCACCACGTCACCCCACGCGCCGAGCTGTTCGAGGTGTCGTCTGAGCTCGCCGCAACCCATGGCGGCACCGTAGGGGTGCGGCGCCTGCATCGCGGCTTCTCGTGGCTCGTGACGATCCGAAAAGCCTGACCGAAGACCACCCCTCTTGTAATACGCCTGTCACGCAGGCTTCTTATCGCAGGAGGGCAACGCACCGCTTTAGAGAGGCACTCCCATGCGTCAACTCCTCCTCGCCTTCGCATCGGCCACGATGCTAGCCGGCGCCGCCCAAGCCGCCACCGTCTACCCGCTCGACCGTGCCACGATCCTCGTTGGCTCCCCCTTCGACTTCAAAGTCGAGTTCGATGCCGTCGTGAAGCCTGAGGACGTGAAGGTCACGGTCAACGGCCAGGACTACGAAGCCGTCTTCGGCAAAAAGGCCGAATTCGTTGCGGAAGAAAAAGGCGGGGAAGACAAGGTTCTGGGTTCCGCGCTCATCCTGCGCGATCTGACGATCGGCGCCGCCGGCGCATACAAGATTGAAGTTTCCGCCGGCAGCGAAGCCAAGTCCATCGCCTGGGACGTCTACGAGACGGTCGCTCAACCGAAGGCCAAGAACATCATCTTCATGATCGCCGACGGCCTGTCGGTCGCCCATCGCACGGGTGCGCGGATCATGTCAAAGGGCATGACCGAGGGCAAGGCCAACGGCCGCCTCGCCATGGACGACATCCCGCCGGTCGCCTTCATCGGCACCTCCTCGACGCATTCGATCGCCACCGACAGCGCCAACACGGCCTCGGCCTACATGACCGGCCACAAGTCGCGGGTCAACGCGCTCGGTGTTTATGCCGACCGCACGCCCGACAGCCTCGACGACCCGAAGGTCGAGACCATTGCCGAAGCGCTGCGCCGCACGACGAAGAAGTCCGTCGGCATCGTGACGACGGCCGAAGTCGAGGACGCCACTCCGGCCGCCCTCGTCTCCCACACCCGCAAGCGCGCAGACAAGGCCGAGATCGTCGGCATGATGTTCGACGTCAGGCCGGACGTGCTGTTCGGCGGCGGCTCGGCCTATTTCCTCGGCAAGGATGTCCCCGGCTCCAAGCGCAAGGACGACAAGGACTATATCGCCGAGTTTAAGAATGCCGGCTATGCGCTCGCCATAGACAAGACGGAACTGGCCGCGACTGCCGGCTCGAACCAGGAGAAGCTGCTCGGCCTCTTCCACACCGGCAACATGGACGTGACGCTCGATCGCGAATTCCTCAAGAAGGGCACGGTCGACAAGTTCCCGAACCAGCCGGGCCTCGTCGACATGACCAAGGCCGCGCTAGACAAGCTCTCCAAGAACCCGGACGGCTTCTTCCTGATGGTCGAGGGCGCCTCGGTCGACAAGATGAGCCACCCGCTCGATTGGGATCGCGCGCTCGTCGAAACCATCGAATTCGACAAGGCCGTCGCCGTTGCCCGCGAATTCGCCGACAAGAACCCCGATACGCTGATCGTCGTCACGGGCGATCACACGCACGGCGTCTCCATCATCGGTACGGTCGATGACGAAAAGCCCGGCACGGAAATGCGCGAGAAGGTCGGCACCTACGACAATGCCGGCTTCCCGAACTACGAGGACAAGGACGGCGACGGCTATCCGGATCGCGTCGATGTCTCGCGCCGCCTGTTCATGGCCGCCAACAATGGCCCCGACCATTACGAGACCTTCCGTCCGAAGCTCGACGGCCCCTTCGTTCCCGCCGTCCAGAACGAGGCGAAGGAGTATATCGCCAACGAAGCCTACAAGGATGTTCCCGGCGCGGTCTTCGTGCAGGGCAACATTCCGAAGGACGAGGATAGCGGCGTTCATGCGGTGGACGATGTCGTGCTTCAGGCCGCCGGCCCTGGCTCGGAGGGCTTCCGTGGCTATATGGAACAGAGCGACGTCTATCGCGTGCTCGCCGATACCTTCGCGCTCGGCACGGCCAAGAACTAAGGGCGTCTTGCCCCAAAATGGACAGGCGGTCTCGCACCGCCTGTCCATGCCATCGTGAATGAACAAGGAAGCAGGCGCATGACGGATACTCCCCGCACGTTTCTCACCCGGCGGCGGATGCTCTCGGCGCTTGCGACCCTGCCCGTGCTTTCGCTCGCCCGCCCGGCATTTGCCGCCGAAACGCTCGGCTTCGGCGAACTCTACAAAAGCTTCGGCGTGCTGGGCCTTGAATTTTCCGACAAGGTGAAGCGGCTGAACGGTGAGGACGTCACCGTCGAGGGCTTCATGGCGCCGCCACTGAAGGCAGAGGCGAACTTCTTCGTGCTGACGGAAATTCCGATGTCGCTCTGCCCCTTCTGCTCCTCCGATGCGGACTGGCCGGACAATATCCTCGTCGTCTATCTCTCGGAAAAACAGACCTTCGTGCAGTACAATGCACCGATTGAGGCACATGGCGTGCTCGAATACGGCGCCTGGACCGATCCGGAAACCGGCTTCCGCAGCCAGCTGCGGCTGCGCGAAGCCGCCTTCAACACGGTCTGACCATGCTGGCGCTCGATATTTCCGGCTTGGAAATGCGCTTTCCCGGCCTCGATACGCCGGTGCTTTCCATTCCCCGGCTTCATCTTCCCGCCAGCGGGCAGCTTGCCGTCACCGGCGCCTCCGGCTCCGGCAAGAGCACGCTGGTCAATGCCATCACCGGGCTGGAAACCGCGACAAGCGGCTCCGTCTTCTGGGGCGAGACGAACATTTCTGCGCTCTCCGCCGGCCGACGCGATGCGTTCCGCGCCGCCCATATCGGACTGGTCATGCAGGATTTCCACCTCTTTCCCGGCCTCTCGGCGTTCGAAAACGTCGTGCTGCCGGCGCGTCTTTCCCGCCGGCTGACGCCGGCCATTCGCGAACGCGCCCTACATCTTTTGGAAACGACGGGCATCGCGCGGCCCAGCCAGCTTATCGAAACCCTGTCGCGCGGCGAGATGCAGCGTGTCGCGGTGGCGCGGGCGCTGCTGTCGAAACCCGGAGTGATCGTCGCGGATGAACCGACCGCCAGCCTCGACCGCCGCACCGGCGAGGAGGTCTCCGAACTGATCGTCCGCCTCGCCCGGCAGGAGGGCGCAACGCTCGTCGTCGTCACCCACGATCCCGTCCTCATGGAGCGGCTCGAGCAGCGCATTGTCCTGGATGGCGGCCGCATCGTCGAAGACAGCGCGGAGGTGCGCGCGGCATGATGCGTTTCATCCTTGCCGATCTCAACCGCTTCAAAGCCGGCGCGCTGGCCGTCGTCATGCTGATTGCGCTCTCCGTCGCCCTCAGCGTCACCGTCACCTTGCAGGAGCGTGCGGTGCGCCTCGGCAGCGCGCGGGCGGCGGAAAAATTCGACCTTCTGGTCGGCGCGGCTGGCAGCGAGACGCAGCTTGCCCTTTCCGCCGTATTCCTCCAGCCCTCACCGCTACCACTGATGTCGGGCCGCGTTCTGGCAAAACTGTCCGCCGATCCGCGCGTCGATTTTGCCGCGCCCGTCGGCTTCGGCGATTACGCGGATGGTCATCCCGTCGTCGGTACGACGAGCAGGCTGATCGCTACCCTCTCACCAGTGCTTGCCGAGGGCACCACCTTCTCTCGTCTCGGCGATGCCGTTATCGGCGCTGATGTGCCCAGGCGCATCGGCGCCGAGATCAAGCCGATGCATGGTGGCGCCGACGAGGGCGGCCATACCCACACCGAGATTGTCTACACGGTGACCGGCCGAATGGCGCCGACGGGCACCGCCTGGGACCGCGCAATCCTCGTACCGATCCGGGCCGTCTGGCAGTTGCACGGCATGGCCGCGGACGACACGCGCAACCATGCCGACGAAACGCATGGGAGCGCCGAGCAGGAGGACCACGATCATGAAGCGCATATCGAGGCCGATGCCGCGATAGATGAACATTTCGATACCGAGACACCCGGCATTCCCGCCGTTCTCGTCAAGCCCAAAACCATCGCCGACGCCTATCGCCTGCGCCAGGAATACCGTAGCGAGACGACGCTGGCCGTCTTCCCGGCCGAGGTTCTGACCCGCCTCTATGCGACGCTCGGCGATGCGCGCGGCCTGCTGCTTGCCATCGCCATCGGCACGCAGGTCATCGTGATCGCCGCTGTACTGCTGGTCACCATCATGCATGTCGGTGCGCGCCGGCGGCAAATCGGGGCACTGCGCGCGTTTGGCGCGCCGCGCCGCGCGGTCGTCGCCATCGTCTGGGGGGAACTCTTTCTGCTTTTCCTCGCCGGCTTCGCAGCCGGCTTCGCAATCGGCTATGGCGCCGCCCACCTCATATTGGCCACCCTCACCGCCACGACCGCCCTCCGCATGCCGGTGGAATTCGCAAGGGAAGACCTGTCGCTGGCCTTATGGTTCATCGTGCTCGCCGTTGTGGTATCCATCCTCCCAGCGCTATCGACACTTCGCTTAAGCCCGGCGCGCGCCTTGAGAGGGTGACCGGCCATAGTTCCTTCGGACAGCGTTTCTGCGCCCCGCGACGCTTTGCCCACCTTCTGCGGATGACAAGCGCGAATACAGGCAATATACAGTCAATATTCGCGCAGCCTGGAATCACCTCTTATGAAAACATGGCATCCCGATCTCAGCGTGAGCGATAGCCCGCTCTATATGGCGCTTGCCGAGGCGATCGAGCGCGACCTCCGCCACGGAACACTCTCGGCCGGCGACAAGCTGCCGACCCATCGCGATCTCGCCGGACGCCTTGCGATCGATGTCACCACGGTCGCCCGCGGCTATGTCGAAGCGCAGAAACGGGGCCTCGTACAGGCGCATGTCGGCCGTGGCACCTTCGTGACGGGCGCTGCACGCACCGCCTCCGAAACGGTCCAGCCGGATGCCCGTCGCGCGGCGATCATCGACCCTTCCATGAACATGCCGCCGGAGCCGGACGATCCCGCCCTCGTCGCCCGGATGCGCGCGGGTTTTTCAGCGCTTGCGGCCGATCTCGTGCCGCTCCTGCGCTACCAGACGTTCGGCGGCGCGCCCATGGACAAGGAGGCCGCCGCCCTGTGGCTAGGCCGACGCGGTCTCGTGCCCGCTCAGGAGCGCATCTTCATCGCGCCCGGCGCCCATCCTGCACTGCTCGCCATCCTCGGCATCTTGGCAAAACCCGGCGAAACGGTGCTGTCCGAAACCATCACCTATCCCGGCATACGCTCGATTGCCGCACAACTGCGGCTGCGGCTAACCGGACTTGCCATGGACGATGACGGCATTCTGCCGGAGGCGTTCGTCGAGGCCTGCGAACGGGAAACCCCGAGGGCGCTGTACCTTAATCCGACGTTGCAAAATCCGCTGACTTTCACCATGCCGGCAGCGCGGCGGGCGGAAATCGCCGCCGTCGCGCAAAAATACCGTGTGCCAATCATCGAGGACGATGCCTATGGCTTTCTCCCCCTGAACAGACCGGCGCCGCTCACTAGCCATGCGCCCGATCTTACCTGGCATATCGGCGGACTTTCGAAATGCATCGGCGCGGGCCTGCGTCTCGCCTATGTTGTCGCGCCCGAGGACGGCCGCGCCCTCTGGTCCTTTGCCGGCGCGATGCGGTCCGGCAATGTCATGGCCTCGCCGCTGACCGCGGCGCTCGCCACCCGCTGGATCGGTGACGGCACGGCGGATGCCATCCTCGACTTCCTGCGCGAAGAAGCCGCCGCCCGCCAGGCGATGGTCGCGAGCCTGCTCCCGCCCGGCAGCTACCGTGCGGACCCGCTCAGCTTCAACATCTGGCTGCCCCTGCCGCATGGCTGGACGCGCTCGACATTCAGCGCCCATATGCGCACCTCCGGCCTCGGCACCGTCGCAAGCGATGCCTTCGCCGTCGATGGCACGCCGCCCGAGGCGGTCCGCGTCTGTCTCGGCGGGCCGATTGCCCGTCCGCAACTCCAGAGCGCGCTCGAATTCATGGCGCATGCGCTGGAAGGCCCGCCCGAAATGGCCGGCTCCTTCTTCTGATCGCCTGAACGTCCTTCCTCTTCGAAAATCAAGCGCACGGCCTTGCGCGGGGCTGCGTCAGTATGTCTGCTGGACATATTGAATGGATTGATGCATCAATATACCTGCAATAAATGAACGTATTGAATGGCATCAAGAAAGGTGCACATCATGGACAAGGACTATCCTGCACTGCCCCCCATGCAGACCGGCGTCCGGGGCCGCTGCCCGCGCTGCGGCCAGGGTCATCTGTTCAACGGCTTCCTGACGCTCGCGCCGAAATGCGAGGCCTGCGGGCTCGATTATTCCTTCGCCGATCCGGCCGACGGCCCGGCCTTCTTCGTCATCTGTTTCGCCTGCGTGCCGAGCGTGGCACTGGCGGTCTGGCTGGAAGTCGTGTTCAGCGCCTCGCTGCTCACGCAGTTCCTGGTGACCGGCCCCTTCATGCTCCTGACCTGCATTCCGCCCCTCAGGCCCTTGAAGGGCTGGCTCGTCGCCAGCCAGTATTTCTACAAGGCCGAAGAGGGCAAACTGGTTCGCCGGGCTCCGGAGCCGAGCTGATCGCACCGTCCGCGCAGCCGAGGCCTCGCAGCGGAGATTGCTGGGAGGATTGTGCACACTTCGGCGGATTCCGGTGGTTTGGATTGGCTTTATCTGGTACGCCCGGAACACAAGCATCAACCCCGCCTGCCACACAGAATGTGCGCCGTGTCCAGCTTTCCTCTTTCTCAAACCGACCCCATTCGCCATCCCGGTCCACCGCCCCAGGCATCGGACGTGGTGATCATCGGCGGGGGCGTCATCGGTGTTACGACCGCCCTCTTCCTGGCAAAACGGAACATCTCCGTCACCCTGATCGAGAAGGGCCGGATCGCTGCGGAACAATCGTCGCGAAACTGGGGCTGGATCCGCAAGCAGGGGCGCGATGCGGATGAGTTGCCCATCGTCATCGAGGCCTGCCGGCTCTGGCAGCAGCTCGCCGAGGAGTGCGGCGAGGATATCGGCCTCACGCAGACCGGGGTGACCTATCTCGCCCGGACCGAAAAGGATCTGGCGAAATTCGACGGCTTCATGAAGATCGCCGCCGATCATGCGCTCGACACCCGCCTGCTGGATTCCGGCGAAACCGCAAAGCTCTTCAACGGCATCGCGCAGCGCTACGCCGGGGCGATGGTTACGCCTTCCGACATGCGCGCGGAGCCCTGGGTTGCGGTGCCTGCCCTTGCCCGCCTCGCCGCCCGCAGCAGCGTGACGATCGTGGAGAACTGCGCCGCCCGTGCGCTGGATGTATCGGCCGGCCGGATCACCGGCGTGTGGACGGAAGCCGACCGCATCGCCACCTCCACCGTGCTGGTGGCCGGCGGCGCCTGGTCCTCCCTCTTTCTGCGAAAACACGGCGTTTCCATTCCGCAGCTCAGCGTGCGGGCGACAGTCGCGGCCACGGGGCCGCTGCCGGATATTCACGCGGGCGCGGCGGCCGATGCGCATGTGGCCTTCCGCCGCCGGCAGGATGGCGGCTATACGCTCGCCCCCGGAGGTAGCAGCCTGCTTTATCTCGGGCCGGATGCCTTCCGGCACGCCACGAAATATCTTCCAGCCTTGATGGCCAATCCTCTTGGCACCCGTTATCTCCCGGCCGCGCCGGCATCCTATCCCGACAGTTGGTCGACAGCGCGGGACTGGACGCCGGATGCGGTGAGCCCCTTCGAGAGGATGCGCGTTCTCAACCCTGCGCCCGAACAATCGGGCCTGCAATCGATTGAGCGCAATTTCAAAGCGCTTTTCCCGCAGTTTGAAACCGTTCCCATCAAGACGGCCTGGGCCGGCATGATCGACGCCATGCCCGACGTCGTACCGATCGTCGACCGCGCGCAGGCGATCGGCGGCCTGTTCGTGGCGACCGGCATGAGCGGCCATGGTTTCGGCATCGGGCCGGGCATCGGCCGCGTCGTCGCCGATCTCATCCAGGGCAACGATCCCGGTCACAATCTGCACCGCTTCCGCCTCTCGCGCTTCAGCGATGGAGGCGCCCTTCGGCTGGGGCCTGCCCTCTAGAGTTTGTCAGGGAAAAGTGGGAACCGGTTTTCTCGAAAAGACAAACGAAAACAAAAGAATCTAAAGCAGGTCTGGTTCAGACTGAACCAGACCTGCTTTAGTCCGCCAGGCGGACGAAACAGATTGCATTCGAGGCCATTATGAGTTCGGGACTGATCGACACGAAACCGCTGGCTGGCATTGCGCTCGCCTCCGCCGGCTATGCCTGCTTCGCCCTGCAGGATGCCCTGGTGAAGTGGATGGTCGCCACCTATGAGGTGCCGCAGATCCTGTTCATGCGCAGCCTCGTCATCGTGCTGGTCTCGGGCGTCCTGCTGCGGTTCTACCGGCATCCGTCCATTCTGAAGAGCCCCTATCGCGGCACGGTCGTGCTGCGCGCTGCGCTGATGCTGATCGCCTGGCTGCTCTATTACAACGCGGCGCGTTATCTCGGCCTTGCGGAGCTGACGACGCTCTATTTCTCCGCCCCGATCATCACCGTCTTCCTGTCGATCCTCGTGCTCAAGGAGGCCGTCGGCGCCGGGCGTTGGATTGCCTGCGTGGGCGGTTTCGTCGGCGTGGTGATCGCCGCCAATCCATCGCATTCGCCAAACCTCATTCCCGCCGCGATGTGCCTCGTGGCCGGCTTCTGCTGGGCGTGGAGCACCATCCTGATCCGGCTCGTCAGCCGCAGCGAAAGCACGCTAACGCAGATGTTTGCGACCAGCCTGCTCTTCGGCCTCGCCTGCGCGGCCTCCTTTCCCTGGATCTGGAAGACACCCGACGCGGAAGGCTGGATGCTGATGCTCAGCCTCGGCCTCGTCGCAACGCTCGGCCAGTTCTTGCTCTATGAAGGGTTTCGCTACGCGCCGGCTTCGGCGCTGGCACCCGTCGAATATACCGGCCTCATCTGGGCTTTCGTCTATGGCTATACGATCTGGGCGGAGATCCCCGCCTTGAACGTCTTCATCGGCGCCATCCTCATCGTTGCCTCAAGCATGGTGCTCGTCCTCTGGGAACGCCGCGGAGAAATCGCCGCCCGGAATCGTGCGGTTACTTGACCGGGTTTCGCGGAGGCGAAATTTAGCCTTTCGCGGCCGCCGAGTGTCGCAAGGGTTGACTATCCCGTTTCCTGCCCATCTTTGACTATGCATTGGCCGCAGCGGCCATGGACTGTGATCGGACTGCCGGAATGAACGAGACCACCCGCGTGAACGAAACCCAGGCGACGGCCATCACCCTGTCCGAGCCGGAGAAGAATGTCATCATTGCGGGCGTTCTCCTGTCGATGCTTCTCGCAGCCCTCGACCAGACCATCGTGGCACCCGCCATGCCGACGATCGGCAAAGCGCTCGGGCATGCCGACTACCTGCCCTGGATCGTCACCGGCTATCTTCTCACCGCCACCGCCATGGCGCCGCTCTACGGCAAGATTTCGGATGTCTATGGTCGCCGCCCGACGATCTTCGGCGCCATCATCATCTTCCTCTTGGGCTCGCTGATCAGCGCGCTCGCGCCCAACATGCTGGTGCTGATCCTTGGCCGCGCCGTGCAGGGCCTGGGCGGCGGCGGCCTGTTTGCGCTCGCACAGATCGTGATCGGCGACCTCGTGCCGCCGCGCGAACGGGCGCGCTACGCCGCCTGGATTTCCGGCACCTGGGCCGTCGCCTGCATCGCCGGCCCGCTGATGGGCGGCACCTTTGCCGAGCACCTGCACTGGTCGGTGATCTTCTGGGTAAATATTCCGCTCGGCATCGCGGCACTCATCATCATCAACAATCCCCTGAGGAAACTGCCCGTCGTCGGCCGCGCGCACAGCATCGACGGGGCGGGCGCTGCCCTGCTCATCACCGCCACGGCCCTTCTTCTTTTGGCACTCAACTGGGGTGGCAGCCGCTATACATGGCTGTCGCCGGAAATCCTCGGCCTGCTCGGTTGCTCGGCAGTCTTCTGGGCGCTCTTCGCGCTCAGGCTGCGGCGCGCCGCTGAGCCGTTGATCTCGCTGGAGGTTCTCGCCAATCCGATCGTGCGCTACGGCACGCTCGCCATGTTCCTCGGGCAGACCGCCAATGTCGGCCTGGCCGTCTATATTCCCGTTTACGGGCAGTCCTTCCATGGGCTTTCGGCCAGCAGTTCCGGCATCGTGATGCTCGGCCTCTTGCTCGGCACCGTCTTCGGTGCGACGACCAGCGGGCGGACCATTCCGCGCTTCACCCATTACAAGCGGCTCGCGATCGGCGGCGGCGCTTTCAGCGTTCTCTGCCTCGTCGCGCTGGCCTTCCTGTCGGGGCACACGACGCTCTTCACGCTGGAACTCTTGACCTTCGGCGTCGGCTTCGGGTCCGGCATGACCTTCCCGGTCGCCACCATATCCGTGCAGAATGCCGTCGATCAGGCCCATCTCGGGGTCGCGACCGGCGTGCTGACCTTCCTGCGCTCGCTTGGCGGCGCGCTCGGCGTCGCCATGCTCGGCGCCATCGCGCTCAGCAACGGCCTGCCGCTTGGCGGGGAACATGTTCAGGCAGTCGGCGCCGGCGTCAGGGAGGCCCTGCCCTTCACCTATATCTTCATCGCCTGCGCCGCCGCGACCGCCCTGTCGCTGGTGCTCTTCTACCTGATGCCGGAAAAGCCGCTGCGTGGCCGCGCGGAAAGCGAGATCGCCGCCATCATCGAATAACCCCGCTTCACGCGGAACGGTATTCGCGCTCGATCTCCAGCAGACGCTGCTTGCGCCAAAGGCCGCCACCATAGCCGGTGAGCGCGCCATCCGTGCCGAGCACGCGATGGCACGGCACCATCAGCGCAATCTGGTTGGCCCCGTTCGCCCGCGCCACGGCGCGTGTGGCGGCGGGACGGCCGATCTGCCGGGCGAGTTCGGCATAGCTGCGCGTCGTGCCGGCCGGAATGCGGCGAAGCTCGGCCCAGACCTCCTGGCTGAACGGGCTGCCCGCCTGATGCAGCGGCGTTTCGAAGACGGCGAAGCGGCCGGCGAAGAAGGCGTCCAACTCGGCGCTCGCCTGCTCCGTCACCCCTGTCCGGCCAAGGCCGATGCCGTCCTTCGTTGCCGCCCGCAGCTTGCGCAATTCCATCGGAAGCGCCTTGCGGCCGATGAATTCCAGCAGATGCAGGTGGGTTTCGCTGGCGACGGCGACCATGTCGCCGAGCGGCGTGGCGATCCAGCTTGCCCTGAGCAGGCCATCCTGCTTGAGGCTGGCCGGCGCACAGCCGAGGATTTTCGCGAAGGCGGTGCGGAACGCGCTGGCGCTTTCGAACCGCGCCTCCTGCTGGGCGGCAATGACGCTGCTTCCGTCCGACAAGACCTCGAAACCCTCGCGAAGACGCCTTTGCCGGGCCATTTCCAGGAAGGTCATGCCGAACTGTCGTTTGAAGCTGCGCCGGACCGTCGAGAGGTCGTAGCCCATCCGCTCGACATGCTCCTCCGACCAGCGGATGTCCGGCCGCTCGTCGAGTGCGGCCAGCAAGGCACCGATCGCCGGGTCGGCACTTGCGGCAGCCTGTAGCGGATGGCAGCGCTTGCAGGCGCGAAACCCCGCCTCGATGCATTCGCCGATCGTCGCGCGAAAAGTGCAATTGCCCGGCAGCGGTTTGCGGGCCGGGCAGGTCAGGCGGCAGAAGATGCCGGTGGAGGCGACGCAGACATAGGCCTGGCCGTCATAGCGCTCATCGCGAGCGACAAGCGCCTGGTAGAGGGTGTCGTGATCTGGAAGGGTAAACAGCATGACATCCTGATAACATTGCTTCCGGCGGCAGTCGGTCGAAAATCGGGCGCCTATTCAAAATGCTGGACCGGCTAGCCACGCGCCTCCGGCGACGGTTGCGGCCATCGCACCAAGGCCTCGCGGCCGGCGTCCGTCAGACCATAGATGCCCCGGTCGAGCCGCTCGAACCAGCCATATACATTCGATTGCAGAATCTTGCCCGCCTCGGGCACGCCGACGCGAATGTCGCGGACACGCAACGGCCCCTCGACCAGCGCCACCGCGCAACCAAGCGCCTGCTGGCGATAGGCGGTCATCAGCGGTGTGCGCGTGCTGCCGCCCAGCGCAGGATCGCCACGCCGCTTCTGGTGCTCGCGCATCAGCCGCGACCGGCGTTTCGGATTGGTCCGCGGCATGGGTGTTACGGAGCCGACGATGACACTGACCTCGCCTGCATCGGAAATGCCGAGCATGCCGATGCCGAGCCGGCGGCAGAGATCCCGATAACGCTTGTCGGCCTCCCGGCCGCGTCCCTTGGCTGAAACCTTCGCGGCAATCCAGACCTCGTCGGAAACGGCAGCGCGGTCGACGGCCTGAAGGATAAGCTCCAGATTGAAGCTGAGCTTGAGTTCGCAGATCACCACGACGGGCGGATCGTCGGCGCTGAGGCCAACCAGATCGCAGCCGCCGATTTCGCCCTTGACGACATAGCCCGCCTTTTCGAGGAAGCCTTTGACGGGCAGGTAGAGCGACGTTTCCATGGGCCTAGAGATCGATACGGAGAATCATCCGCCGACTATAACGATCACGTCGCGCGGGTCACCTCCCACCGTTTGCAGGCACAGGCCGAAAATCGCAAATCAGGCGTTAACCGGCATAGAGCAACTTTAAATGTATATTAATGCAAGTTTAATGATCTGCCGCCGTTCACGGACATTTTCCTTGGTTTTCCGCCATTTTTGCCCGCAGGCTTGCCTCTGCTTGGTGACGTGACACGCCATTAGGCAGGTACGCGTTCTCGTGCAGGTGGGAAATGATCGCTTTCATCATGCGGCTGAAAAGCCGCGCGCATTTCGTCGTCGCACCGCAACAGGGCGCGCACCTTCTGGGCACCAATGCCCGCCGACGCAAGCAGGCGCGCCAGCGTCTCGCCATCATGATCGGCCTGTTCACGCTTGCTTATGTCATTCTCGGTGCGCGGCTCATCCAATATGGTATTTCGGAACCCATCCAGTCAGCCTCGATCGGCGCGGGCCACGCCGTCGCCTCGCGCCCGAACATCGTCGACCGCAACGGCCTGCTGCTCGCGACCGATCTCAACATGGTCTCGCTCTATGCCGAACCCCGGCGGATCATCGATGCCGACGAGGTGGTGGAAAAACTCGCTTTGGTCGTGCCCAACCTTGACTGGAGCGAGACGCACAAAAAGCTGCGCTCGCAGAGCGCCTTCCAATGGCTGCGGCGGCAGCTGACGCCCAAGCAGCAGTCCGATATTCTGGCGCTCGGCCTGCCCGGCATCGGCTTCCGGCCGGAAAAACGGCGCATCTATCCGGGCGGCGCCACGGCTTCGCATATCGTCGGCCATGTCAATGTCGATAACCAGGGCCTCGCCGGCATGGAGCGCTATCTCGACAGCCAAGGCCTTGCGGACCTGCGCGCGGCGGGCCTCACCAACGACACGCGGCTCGAGCCGGTCAAGCTTTCCATCGACCTGCGCGTCCAGAACATCGTGCGCGAGGTCGCCGCAAAGGCGATGGTCGATTACAAGGCGGAAGCAGCGGGTGCCGTCATCATCGATGTCCAGACCGGCGAAGTGCTCGCCATGGCCTCGGTGCCGGATTACGATCCGAACGAGCCCTCGCGACGGCTGGCCGATGGCAGCATCGACAAGGAATACGAGAAGGGCTGGTTCAACCGCATCAGCAACGCGACCTTCGAAATGGGCTCGACATTCAAGAGCTTCACGCTCGCCATGGGTCTGGACGAGGGCAAGATCAACCTCAATTCGGTCGTCGATGCCTCCCGCCCCATCCGCATGGGCGGCTTCACCATCCGCGATTTCAAGGGCAAGAACCGCCCGCTCTCCATCCCCGAAGTCTTTCAGTATTCCTCCAATATCGGTACTGCCGCGGTGGCCGACATGGTGGGCATCGAAGGCCACCAGCAGTTCCTGACAAGGCTCGGCCTGCTCTCGAAGATGGAGACGGAAATGCCCGGTGTCGCGACACCCACCCAGCCGCGAACCTGGAAGAAGATCAATTCCGTGACGATCTCCTTCGGCCATGGCGTGGCGACGACGCCCCTGCAGACGGCGGTTGCCGCCGCCGCCCTGATGAACGGCGGCTATCTCGTGCCGCCGACCTTCTTGCCCCGCACGAAGGAAGAGGCGCAGGCGCTCGCCACCCGCGTCATCAAGGACAAGACGAGCGCCGACATGCGAACGCTCTACGACTGGAACGGCATCAAGGGTTCCGGCCGCCACGCGCAGGTCGAGGGTTTCCATGTCGGCGGCAAGACCGGCACGGCCGACAAGGTGATCAACGGGCGCTATGCGCGTGACATGAATTTCAATGCCTTCGTGGCGGCCTTCCCGATGGACAAGCCGCGCTACATTGTGTTGTCGATTATCGACGCGCCCCGGACCGGCGAGAATGGCGGCCGCACTGCCGCCTCCACCGCAGCCCCGATGATCAAGGCGATCATCCGCCGCGTCGCGCCGCTGCTCGGCGTGCAACCACGCTTCGGCGATCCGGGGGCGGACATGCAACTGGTCGACTATTGAGGGGCAAAGGCCGCCGGCCTGTTCCGTTCTGGCGCAATCCGCGCCCGAAACGGCACCGTCGGGGGAATGTCATCTAAGACTTTGTTTATCCGGCACCTCTAGATTTCAGGCGAGAATCATCCTGAGGACATGACGCCCTTGGCCGCTATGCAAATGATGCTGCACCTAGTGCAGCTGATGGAACACGCCGGCAATCTCATCGCGGTCTTCGACCCGGAGGATCGCCTTCGATTTGCCAACCGGGCATTCCGCGCCGCCTGGTTCATCGGGGATGACGAAGAACCTCTCTGGTCCGAACTCATGCGCCGCAACTACCACACGCGGCGCGGTACGGTCATCGAGACCGCGAATTTCGAAACCTGGCTGCATTCCACGCAGGCGCGGCGGGGCAAAAGCGGTTTCCGCGCCTTCGAGACCGATCTTCATGACGGCCGATGGCTCTGGATGGCCGAGACGATGCAGCCCGACGGCTGGATGCTCTGCATTGCCAGCGACATCAGCTCCATCAGGCCGGACGAGCGGTCGTTGCGGCAGGACCGCGACATCGCGATCAAGGCCTCGCAGACCGACGAGCTGACCGGGCTTCCCAGCCGTCGCTATGTCATGGGTAAGCTCGGCGAGCTCGTCTGCTCGGCCGGCGGCGGCGAGCAGGATGTCGGCTGCCTCGCCGTGCTCGACATCGACAATTTCAAATATATCAACGACCGGTTCGGCCATGGCATCGGCGATGCAGTGCTCAGGGATTTCGGCATCACGCTGCAGCGCCACGTCCGCAGGACCGATATTCTCGGCCGTGTCGGCGGCGAGGAATTTCTGCTCATCCTCCCCAACACCACGATGGAGGATGCCGAGGCGATAGTTCAGCGCATGCTGGTCGCCGTCCGCCATTCCCGGCCCGTGCCCGAGCAGGCCAGCTTCCGCTACACCTTCTCGGCCGGGCTCGCCTGGATCGCCCGCGGCGACGATCCCGCCGCCGTCTATCGTCGGGCCGATCTCGCGCTCTATGCCGCGAAGATGCGCGGACGCGACCAGATCAGCATCGAAATCCCGCCCGACCGGCGCCTGGGCCCGACGACCGCGGTATCTTCGGAGTGATCACAGGAAATCGTCACGGCACGGCGTGAACGTATCGATCAGCAGGCCGGGCATCAGCGCAACCACGCCGTGCACAAGATTCGGCGCAACGATGAAGCTGCTGCCGGCGGCAAGCCGTGTGGTGACGCCATCCACCGTGACGTCGAAAGCACCTTCGGCCACATAGCTCACCTGCGTGTGCGGATGGGAATGCAGCGCGCCGATGGCGCCCTCCTCGAACCGGAAGGCGACGAGCATGAGTTCCGGCCGATGGCTCAGCACCGCGCGGCAGTTTCCGGGGGCGACTTCGGTCCAGACGGTATCTTCGGGGAGCGTATAGGGCTGCATGGGTCCTCTCATCGGGCAAGCCAGCCGCCGTCGACGGGCAGGATGGCGCCATGGACGTAATCGGAGGCCGGGCTCGCAAGGAAGATCGCGGCGCCGGCCATGTCTTCCGGCCGCGCCCAGCGGCCGGCGGGAATGCGCTTCAGGATATCGGCATTGCGCTCGGCATCGGCCCGCAGCGCCGTCGTGTTGTTGGTCTCGACATAGCCGGGCGCGATGGCATTCACATTGATGCCGCGCGCCGCCCATTCGTTTGCCAGAAGCTTGGTGATGCCGGCAAGGCCGCTCTTCGCCGCCGTATAGGACGGCACACGGATGCCGCCCTGGAAGGAAAGCATCGAAGCGATGTTGATGATCTTCGCCGGCCGCCCCGCCGCAAGTGCTGCCCTGGCGAAGGCCTGGCAGAGGAAGAAGACGGATTTCAGGTTGGTGTCGAGCACCGCATCCCAATCCTCTTCTGTGAAATCAAGCGAATCCGCCCGACGGATGATCCCGGCATTGTTGACAAGGATATCCGGTGTCGCACCGACGGCCAGAGCCTCGGAGAGAACGTTGGCAGCACTGCCCGATTTGGAGAGATCCGCCGTCACGCTGACGAACCGCCGACCGGACGCCTTCACCTCCACTTCGGTCTCCGCCATGGCGGAGCGGCCGACGCCGACGATATCGGCGCCCGCTTTCGCCAGTCCCACGGCGATGGCCTGGCCGATGCCGGTATTGGCACCAGTGACGATCGCCCAGCGGCCGGAAAGATCGAAGGTGGTCATCGCAGGGATTCCATCGGCACCTTGTCCATGTCGGTGAAGCTCATGTTGTCACCCGCCATGGCCCAGATGAAGGCATAGCGGCCCGTGCCGGCGCCCGAGTGGATCGACCAGCCGGGCGACAAGACCGCCTCATGGTTCTTCAGCACGACATGGCGCGTCTCGCTTGGCTCACCCATGAAGTGGAAGACCCGCGTCGCCTCCTGCATGCCGAAATAGAGATACACCTCCATGCGCCGGTCATGCACATGGGCCGGCATGGTGTTCCAGACGGAGCCCGGCTCGAATATGGTGAGGCCGACGAGAAGCTGGCAGCTCTCGCAGACATCGGGATGCACATACTGGTTGATGGTGCGGTGGTTGGATTCCTCCGCCGAGCCCAGATGCACCTTCTTCGCCATGTCGCGGGTGATGTGCACCGTCGGGCACTTTCGATGCGCGGGCGCACTCAGGACATAAAACAGCGCCGGCTCGGCGGGATCATCGCTGGCAAAGCCGAGCGCGCCCTCGCCCATGCCGATATAGACGCCCTCCTGAAAGCCGAGCGCATAATCCTTGCCACCGACGCTGACCGAGCCGGCGCCACCGATATTGATGATCGCCACCTCGCGACGCTCGAGGAACTGGTCCGTGCCGGTTTCGGCGACACGGTCGATCTCGAGCCGTTCGCCGGTCGGCACGACGCCACCAACGATCATGCGGTCGAGATGGCTGTAGGTGAGATTGATCTCCCCCGGCCGGAACAGCGTCTCGATGACGAAGCCATCGCGCAGGCCCTGCGTGTTGCGCCTTGCGGCGTCCTCAGGTCCAACGACCTGACGTACGGATACGGAAAGTGTCACGGCATATGCCTTTCAATAATGGGATCAGGTGAGCACGACATAGTCGGTGAGCTGGTTGATCGTCGTGTCGGCCTTGGCGACATCGAAGACCTTGGTGCCGTGGCTCATGATCACGAAACGGTCGCAGACCTGGTAGGCGTGGTAGATGTTGTGCGTCACCAGCACGCTGGAGACGTTCTCCGCCTTCAGCTTCAGCACCTGGTTCAAAAGCGCTTCCGTCTCGCGCACGGAGAGCGCCGAAGTCGGCTCGTCGAGCAGCAGCACGCGCTTCTTGAAATAGACGGCACGCGCAATGGCGACGGCCTGTTTCTGGCCGCCGGAGAGATTGCCGACCAGCGTATCCGGGCTGTCGATGCCCGAAATATGCACGGCGTTCTGAAGAACTTCCATGGCGATCTCGCGCATCTCGGCCTGCCGCAGGAAGCCGAAGCGATCCGTCAGCTCGCGCCCCATGAAGATGTTGCGGGTGATCGAGAGGCTGTCGACCAGGGCAGTGTGCTGGTAGATCGTCTCGATGCCGGCATCGGCAGAGTCCGAGCGGCAGGTAAAGAGAGTCTTCTTTCCATCGACGCTGAGATAACCATCCGTCGGCTTGTGAATTCCGGAGATCAAGTTGACCGTCGTCGACTTACCCGCACCGTTATCGCCGAGCAGACCGACCACTTCGCCTTCGCCGATATGGAAGCTCAGATTGCGCAGCGCGGTCAGGGCACCAAAACTTTTGGAAATATTGTGCAGTTCGAGAAGATTGGACATCACGCAACACCCCGCCGCTCGATGAGATGGTTGAAAATGGCGGCCAGCACGATCAGCGTCGCGATGAACATGTCGAGATAGAAGCCGGGTGCGCGCAGAAGCAGCAGCACGTCGGTGATGGTGTGGATGAGCAGCACGCCGAGGAAGACGCCGATGATCGAACCACGGCCGCCGCGCAGCGACAGGCCGCCGATGACGCAAGCGGCGATCGCCTGGAGTTCGAGGCCCGCACCTTGGCCGGGCTGCACGCTGCCGACGCGAGCGGTGGCAAGAATGCCGGCCACTGCTGCCATGCCGCCGGCAATGGCAAAGGCGATGAGCTTGACGCGGTTGGTGTTGATGCCGATCGCCTCGGCCGCGCCGCGATTGCCGCCCGTCGCGAAGACATGGTTGCCGAAGCGGTGACGGTGCAGCAGGAAATGGAAGCCGACGACGAAGAGCACGATCCAGATGAAGGCAGCGTTGATGCCTAAAAACGTGCCGGAAAACAGGCTGGTGAAGACCGGCTCGGGATCAAAGCGCACCTGCACCGCGCCATTGTAGAGCAGCACGGCACCGCGCCAGAACAGCAGGCCGCCGAGCGTCACGATGAAGGACGGCAGGCCGAAGCGGATCGTGATCTGGCCGTTGAGAAGGCCGATCAGGACACCGGCCAGAATGCCGAGCGGGGCCGCGACGAAGGCACTGACGCCGGCGCCGACAAGGCTCGCCATCAGCACGGCGGTGAAGGTGTAGACGGAGCCGATGGAGAGGTCGAACTCGCCTGCGATCATCAGCACACCGGCGCCGAGCGCCAGGCAGCCGAGCACCGGAACAGCCTTCATCAGGATCGTCACGTTCTGCGGCGAGAGATAGCGGAACTCATTGGGATAGAGCAGCGCGCCGGCGATGCAGACGATCTGCAACGCCATGAAGACGAGGAAGATCGCTCCGGCGGGCATGCCCATGATCTGCTTGAGGATGGATTGTCTTTGCGTGCGCGAACGGGGCGCGACGCTGTCGGCAAGGATAGGGGTCACGGTCTGGCACTCGATCTTTTTTCGGGGGAAGGAACCTGCCGGGGCACGCCGGCAGGTTCCCGCGCAGTCCGGTTAGCGGTAGCTGCCGATCAGCGGCTTGACCGAGCTGATGCGCGACTTGTCTAGGAAGGCACCCTGCCCGGTGTCGACGTCCGTCGGGGTCAGGCCGTATTTCTTGGCAAGCGCGATCTGGGCGATCGGATAGTAGCCCTGCAAATAGGGCTGCTGGTCCATGGTGGCGAACATCGCCCCCGATTCCACCGCATTGACGATCTCGACAGCAAGATCGAAGCCGCCGAACGGGATGTTGACGCCGGCATCCTTGATGGCGCCCGCACCGACTGTCGAGGTGACCGAGCCCGTGCCGAACAGCGCCTTCACATTCGGATTGGCTATGAGGAACTGCGCGATGATGTTCTGCGCTTCGGCCGGGTCGAGGCCGGCGCGCACCGTCTCGACCTTGATGCCGGCTTCCGTCATCGCCTTCTCGATGCCGCCGCCACGGGCGACCGCGAAGCTCGCCTCCGGAATTTCGCGCGGATTGAAGACGACATCGCCGGACTTCAGGCCGAATTCCTTGATCATGCGTTCGCCGAGCTCGACGCCGGAGGCGAACTCGTTCATGCCGACATAGGCCTGGCGGCAATTGCCCTTGGCGCCGTCGAGGTCGTCATTGTTGAAGCCGATAACGATGATGCCGGCCTTGGTGGCCGCGCAGATGCTTTCATCGAAGGCATCCGACGACGAGATCGCGACCGCGATGCCGTCAACGCCGCTCGCCGTCGCGCTTTCGATCAGGTCGTTTTGGCGCACCGGATCGTTGTTGGCATATTGCACGTCGAGATCGACGCCGAACTGGGCGGCTGCGTCTTGCGCGCCCTTCACCACGGGATTAAAGAACTGGACACTCGGATCGAGGTAGATGATCATCGTGGCCTTGACGTCTGCGGCAAGCGCCGTAGATGCCATCATCGTGGCAAGACCCGCGGCCATTGCCGCGGCTTTCAACCTGGTCATTTTCATTTGCGTATCCTCCCTTTGGATGTGCAATGCGGGTCCAAAAGACCCAAGTCTCGGCTGGCGGGCTCCGACCAAAGATTTCGCCAGCCGAGCTTTTCCTCCTCATGACCGCCCTTATGGGCAGCCCGTTACCCGAACCAGGGCGCAGGACGCCCGAACGTGACGTGCACGCCCTTGAACTGGGAATATTCATCGAAGCCGTAGCGGCCGAGTTCGCGGCCAAGCCCGCTCTTCTTGTAGCCGCCGATCGGCAGTTCCGGCGTGCCGTCGATCACGCTGTTGATCCAGCAGCGGCCAGCGCGGATGCGACGGATGCTCTGCAGCGCGTTTTCGAGATTGGTGGACCAGACGGAGGCCGACAGGCCGAATTCCGTGGCATTGGCCATCGCCACCGCCTCGTCCGCCGTCTTGAAGGTCAGCGTCGACAGCACCGGCCCGAAAATCTCTTCGCGGGCAATCGACATATCGGGCGTGACACCGGCAAACACGGTCGGTGCGTAGTAGAGACCGGCCTCCCTGCCGACCCTTTCGCCACCGAGCAGAAGCTTCGCGCCGGAAGCCACACCGGCCTCGACATAGGAATGCACCTTTTCCGCATGCGCCTCGGAGATCATCGCACCGATCTTGGTGCGCTCGTTCAGCGGATCGCCGAAGGTGACCTTGCGCGAGATATCGAGCAGGCGCTCCATCAGCGCATCGCGGATGCTCTCCTCGACCAGCAGGCGGCTGCCGGAAATGCAGCACTGGCCGGCATTGTGGTAGACGCCATAAGCGATGCCGTCGGCCGCAGCTTCGAGGTCCGCATCGGCAAAGACGATCTGTGGTCCCTTGCCGCCGAGTTCCAGCCCGACACGCTTGACGCTGCGCGCCGCGATCTCGCCGAGCTTGGTGCCGACACGCACGGAGCCGGTGAAGGCCACCATGTCGACACCGGGATCTTCCGCAAGCACCTGGCCGGCCGGATCGCCATAGCCGGTGACAACGTTGAATACGCCATCCGGAATGCCGGCCTCACGCGCCAGCTCCGCCATGCGGATCGAGGTGCCGGAGGTGAATTCCGATGGCTTCAGCACCACCGTGCAGCCGGCGCCAATCGCCCACGGCACGCGCTCGGAGGCGATGATGAAGGGGAAGTTCCAGGGCGTGATGATGCCGACGACGCCGACCGGTTCGCGCAGCACGAGGCCGAGGCGGTCATCGCCGATATTGTTGTGGCTCTGGCCTTCCAGCGCGCGGGCTTGCCCGGCGGCATAGGACCAGAGGTCGGCGCAGAAGCCGATCTCGCCACGAGCCTGGGCGATCGGCTTGCCGACCTCCAGGCTTTCGGCCAGCGCCAGCTCTTCCTGATGCACAAGGATAAGGTCCGCCACCTTGAACATCAGGCGTGAGCGCTCGGCGCCGGACATGCGCGGCCACGGGCCGGTATCGAAGGCACGGCGCGCGGCGGCAATCGCCAGGCGCACGTCATCCGCAGAAGCTTCCGGCCAAGTGCCGACAACCGCGCCGGCATGGCCGGGGCTTACCCGATCGATCGTCCGGCCGGATGCCGCATCGACGGACTTGCCATCGACAAGCATCTGATAGCGGGCTTTAATATTCAGCCGCGGGTCACGGGAATCGGGTGCAATGAAATTGGACAGCAATATCGTCTTTCGGCCGGCAATAGCTCGCCAGCCCCTCCCTGTTGATCCGGTTGTCAGGCCACCGGATTTCTGTTGCACATGAATTGTATGGTACTGTATGGTGGCTCAAATTGGTTGTCAACGCATGATGGCGGGAAAAGACGTGAACCTTGAATCCCTGAAGATCGACACGGGCGAAACCGCGGCAGCGCAGGTGGAGCGAGACCTGCGCGAATCCATCATCCGCCTTGAGCTCGCCCCCGGCATGCGGCTATCGGAACAGGACATCGCCACCCGCATGGGCGTGTCGCGCCAGCCGGTGCGCGAGGCGCTGATCGCGCTCGGCAAGTCGAAGCTCGTCGATATCAGGCCGAACCGTGGCACCGTCGTGGTGCGCATCTCGGCACGGCAGATGATGGAGGCGCGTTTCGTGCGCGAGGCGATCGAGACCGCCGTCGCCCGCCGCGCCAGCGAGAGCTTTGACAGCTGGACGCGGCGCAAGATCGACACGATCCTCGCCCGCCAGAAGGCCGCCCGCGACGGCGACGACCACAACGCCTTCCGCCGCGAGGACGAGCAGTTTCACATAGCCATCGCCGAGGGCGCTGGCTGTGGCCTCGCCTGGAACGCCATCTCCGACATCAAGGCGCATATGGACCGGGTCTGCAATCTTCAGCTCCGCCATCCCGATTCCATGAGCCGGCTGATCGCCGAGCATGAGGCGATCATCGACGCCATCGACACCCGCAATGCCGATACCGCCGAGGCCGCCATGCGCAGCCACCTCAACGGCATCCTCACCGACCTGCCGCAGATCGAGGCGTCCAATCCGGACCTGTTCGAGTGACGAAAACGCAAAAGGCGCGCGATTGTCATCGCGCGCCAGGAAATTTGGCCCTAGCTGAAGCGAAAGACGTTCAGCCGGCGCTGACGTAGGGCATGACCTCGAGCACGCCGCGATAGATCATGTCGAGCGAGACATAGAGAATGATCGCGAGGCCGACATAGGCGATCCAGCGATGCTTGTTGAGCAGGTTGGCAATGAAGTTCGCCGCGATGCCCATCAGCGCGATGGAGAGCGCAAGGCCGATGACCAGCACGCTCGGATGCTCGCGGGCGGCACCGGCCACAGCCAGAACGTTGTCGAGCGACATGGAGACGTCGGCGACGACGATCTGGGTCGCGGCCTGGAAGAAGGTCTTCTTCGGCGTGTCTTCGAGGCTCGCCTCTTCCGCGCTGCCATGGCCGCCGCGCAGTTCGCGCCACATCTTCCAGCAGACCCAGAGCAGAAGCAGACCGCCGGCGAGCAGCAGGCCGATGATGGCGAGCAGATGCACCGCCACCGTCGCGAAAAGGATGCGCAGCACCGTTGCCGCGATGATGCCGACGAGGATCGCCTTCTTGCGCTGCGCCGGGTCGAGACCGGCGGCGGCAAGGCCGATGACGACGGCGTTATCGCCGGCAAGAACCAGGTCGATTGCGATGACCTGCAAGAGCGCCGTAAGACCGGCAGCCGTCAGAATTTCCATGCGTCCCACCTTCCGATACGCGAGGCCGAAACGGGCCGTCCCCTGCCCGTCTGATTCCGATCAGTACCCTTTTGGATTTGCGCTTTGCAAGGCGAATACACAATTCCGCGAAAATGCCGATCGGCGGAACTGGCCCGCCGATCGCACGATGCGCAACAAAGGACCTCAGATGGCCTGAGGCATGACCCCGTCGCGTTCGATCAGTGCAAAGACCCGTTCCACGGCACAGGGAATGGGGCCGAGTACCGGCCTGCCGAAGCGGGTGCGCAGCTGTTCGGCGGCTTGGCCGAGCGGGCCGCCGCCGATAATCACGGCTTCGGCTCCGGCCAGATCGATGCAGTCGCGCACCGCACCGGCCAGCGCTTCGGCCAGAAGTTCGGCATCGGCCGCAAGAGCGAGCGGATCGCCCGCCGTGCAGCGGACGCCCGCATAGAGATGACCGAGGCCGAGATCATACGCACGCTGATCGATGGCCTCGACGAGTTCAGGCGTCGAGGTGGCAACGGCGAACCGGCGCCCACCTTGTGAAGCCTCGATCATTGACGCCTCGCAGATGCCGACGACCGGCACGTTGACCTTGCGGCGAAGCTCCGCAAGACCGGGATCGCCGAAGGCGCTGACGATGATGCCCGCACAATCGCGTTCATGCGCCGTGCCGAGCTCGACCACCTGGGCGGCTGAAGCTGTCAGCTGCTCGGGCGTCGTGATCATCGGCGGGCTGCGGTCCGCTGTCTCGGCCTTGACATCGAGCCTGCCGCCGGCGGCCCTGAGGGCGATCGCCTGCATCATGTCGCTCGTGGCAAGCGAACTGTTGGGATTGATCAACAGTATATGCGGGGCCATTTCCGTTATGCTCCTGCCTTCAGAGGTTCGACGGCGGGGATGCTTTCGTCCGTCCCTGCCGTATCCGCACGCTGGGTGATGTCTTCCATCGACATGCCGTAGGTCTCCGGTCCCAGCTGGATGCAGAGCGCGAAGACCGCGTACATGGCCGCGGCAAGCCCGAACACACCGCCCATGCCGTAATGGTCGAACAGGGCGCCCGAGATGGTCGGCACGAAGGAACCGGCCGCCGAGCCCGTCGCCAGGATGAAGGCGACGCCGAAGGCGCGGATGCGCGTCGGGAAAAGTTCCGGCGCGTAAATCCAGATCGAGGTGTTCAGAAGAAGCACGAAGAACTGGAAGAGCGCCCCGAAGAACAGCACCAGATAGATGGTCATGCCGAACTGCAGGATGGAGAGTGCGGCCAGGCAGGCGCAGACCGCACCGACCGTCAGCACCCGCTTGCGGGGGAAGTAGTAGCCGAACATTGAGGCCGCGATGGCGCCGAGCACGCTGCCCGACTGGATGATCATGCTGTAGAGCAGGCTGCCCTGTAGCGTGTAGCCCATCGAGACGAAGATGACCGGCATCAGCGTCAGAACGGACAGCTGCGCGCCGTAACTCATCAGAATGGCGATGGATACCGGCACGATGCGGCCGAGGAACGGAGCGCGGAAAAGTTCCTTCCAGCCCCCCTTGGCACGCGGTGCGTCCTGCTCGTTGTCCTTGGAAAGATATTCGCGGACCACGAGGTTTTTCGGTCGGAGCGAACCGGACTCCAGCACCGAAAGCACCTTGTTCGCCTCGTCGATGCGCCCTTGCGAGGCGAGGAAACGCGGCGTTTCCGGCACGAAACGGCGATAGAACACGACGAGCAAAGCCGGCAGCGCGAGCGAGGCGAAAAGCCAGCGCCAGCTATCCTCACCTGGGAAGATGCTGAAGATCATCAGGCCGTAGACGGGCGCCAGGAAGTTGCCGAAGCCGCCCGCGCCGACATTGACGAGGCCGGCGGCCGTTCCGCGGAATTTCGGCGAGCAGAATTCCGACAGCATGGTGACGGCGGTCGAAATTTCACCGCCGACGCCGAAGCCGACGATCGCACGCGCAATGCACAGGAACATGAAGTCCGGTGCCAGCGCGCAGGCGGCCGAGCCGAGCGAGAACAGCAAGAGATTGATCGTCAGCATGACGCGGCGGCCGTAGCGGTCGCCGAGAATGCCCGAAAGCAGGCGGCCGATGGCCGCGCTGCCGAAGGTGATCGTGTTCAGGAAGCCGATATCCGTGCCGGTCAGGCCCCAGTGCTCCTTCAGGAGCGGGCCGGACACGCCGATCGTGTTCTGCTCGAACGCGTCGAACAGGCAACCGATCAAGACCAGTGCGATAATCTGCTTGTGCGCACGTGTGACCCCGATGCGGGTCAGTGCGCCCTCCAGTTGACGGATAGCCGGCGATGATTTGCCGGACTGCACCATGCCTTCTGCTGCCATAGTCTCCTCCTCTTTGGCATCAGTATGAAAATCAATTTTCACATAATACACACGTGAAATCCATTTTTCAATAAACTTTGTTAGCGCTTTTCACAGCACGCCTTGCGAAGTCCGTCGGGTCGACTACAACCTTGATTTATCGGGAGAAGACGGTGAGCAAGATGGGTTCAACGGATCGGTCGTTTCTGTTTCGCGTGCGCGACGCGCTCGACGACCTGCATCCGGCCGAGCGGCGGCTGGGCGATTTCGTCTGCGACTTTCCGGGCGAGCTCGCCAGCTATTCCGCCTCCGAACTCGCCAAGCTGGCGCAGGTCTCCAATGCCACGGTGACGCGCTTCGTGCGCCGGCTCGGCTACGAGACCTATGAAGAGGCCCGCCGCCATGCGCGCGACGAGCGGCAGACCGGCTCCCGCCTATTCCTCGCCGCCTCCACCGATGCGGCCGCCGAGCAATCCGTCGCCGCCCATGCCGCGCAGGGCATCGCCAACCTCGAGGGCACCTTCGCCACGATCACGGACGCGCAGGTCGATACGGTCGCCGATGCGATCCTCAAGGCGCGCAAGACCTGGGTCCTCGGCTTTCGCAGCAGCCACGCCTTTGCCGATTACCTGCAATGGCAGATGACGCAGGTGGTGGAAAACATCGTCGCCATTCCCGGCGCCGGCCAGACGCTCGGCGAACATCTCGTCAGCGTCACCGGCGAGGATGTCGCCATCGTCTTCGGCCTGCGCCGCCGCGTCGCACAGATGGAAACCATCCTGACGGCCATCGAGAAGAGCGGCGCAAAGCTCCTCTACATCACCGACGAAGGCGTCGCCCATCGCGCCAGCGCCGCCTGGCACTTCCGCTGTCAGACGCTCGCGCCCGGCGCACTGTTCAACCACGTCTCGGTCATGGCCGTCTGCCACCTCATCACGACGCGCACGATCGAACGCGCCGGCCCCGCCGGCCGCATCCGCCTGCGCGGCATCGAGCGCTTCGGCGATACGCTCGAAGAGCTGTGAGGGTTTAAGCCCGCGGAAGGCGAACGCGAACGATACTTGCGTGGAATTTTGCGCCGTAAACGAGATCGTCGTCATTGAAATCGTAGGTCGGATTGTGCAGCGGCGCGGATTGTCTGCCGTTGCCAAGGAAGATGAAGCAGCCGGGCACGAAATCGAGGAAGCGGGCAAAATCCTCAGAACCCGTCATCGGCTCGCGACGCAGTTCGACGTTTTCCGGGGCGAAGACATCGGCAGCCGCCGCGAAAGCCTCGCCCGTCAGCGATGCATCGTTCAGAAAATGCGATTACGTCACCTGCGAGGCCGATTTCGTGCTGGTCATCGTCGTGCCCGCCATGGCGGATTACGAAGCCCTCACCCGCCGCCTGTTCTTCGGCAAAGCGCTTCCGCCCCTTCGTGGCGATGGATCGCATCAAGGTGGGCTTGCGCGTTCCAACCTGAACTCAGCCCGTCGTCCTAGCGCGTCGCCTGATGAACCAGCCATCCCTGCCGCCCCGCAACAGCGGACGCTCGACAAGGCGATAGGCGGCAAGACCCACGGCAAGGCCGGCGCAGACGGAGAGGACGAAGGCGAGAGCCGGTGGCAGGCCGAGCAGTATGCCGGCCTTGGCGACGATGGAAATCGCGAATGTGTGCCAAAGATAGATCGAATAGGACGCGTCGCCAAGCATGACGGGAAGCGCAAGACGCGGAATGCCACCATGTTTTTCGAGGGCGATCGTGCCATAGACCAGCGCGCAGGCGAGCGGGCCACAGGTCCATTCGTCGAAAGGCAGCCGCAGCAGGCCGATGGCCGCAAAGCCGGCAAGGCCGAAGCCGACGAGCGTGAAAGCCAGCGGGCGGCCCGGCACCCGGCCGTCGAGCCACAGACGGGCGATCAGCATGCCGGCGACGAATTCGAGGATGATCGGGCGGGTATAGGTAAGGAAGAGAGGCGCATCGCTCTCGACTACGAGGCCGAGGGCGACCAGCAGGCCGAATATCCCGGCCATGCTCCAAAGCCGCAACCGTAGCGGCAGGGCAAGGCAAGCGGCGAAGACGAGGTAGAAGAACATCTCGTAATTCAGCGTCCAGCCCTGCACGAGCACCGGCCAGATCTCGCCGCTGCTCGGAGAACGGATCGGCACGAAGAAAAGCGAGGCGGCGACGTGGCCGGTCGTCAGCACGAGATTGGGAAAGAGCCCCGCCAGAGCACCCGCCACCATGACGCCCGTCGCCAGCCAATAGACCGGCACAATGCGGCGGATGCGATCGAGGAGAAAGCGGCCGGGCGAGACCGGACGCCGCTCGACGATCACCCACATGATGAAGCCGCTGATGACGAAGAAGACATCGACGCCGGCCGCCCCGATGGCAAACGCATGCCCGGTGCGCTCCGCCGCGTGGAAAAAGACGACGGCCAGCGCCGCGAAGGCGCGCAGATATTGCACGCCATAGAGGGTGCCGGACGCAGGTTTCGCCGTCATGCGAAGGCCGCCCTGTGGGGAGCAGAACTCGGGATAGCGCGCCGTCGCCCGTCCGCCAGCTTGCCGGCGGCGAAATAGAGCAGGAACGAGCCGACATGGTAGGGATTGAGGATATCGATCTCCACGAAGGTGCGCACGGCGAGCAGCGCCGCGACAGTGAAGAGCACCAGCGCCTCCGCGTCACGTGCCGCCGAAAGCAGCCGGCAGAGATGCCCGGCAAGGGTGACGACGAGCACCATCGTCAGAAGCAGGCAACCGACGAGGCCCGTTTCGACGGTGGCGGCGATGAAGGTGTTGTGAAAATGGAAGCCGCTGCGCCCGGAGATGAAGAAATCCGCCCAGAGCTTTTCCGCAAGCGCAAAGCCCTGCACCCAGAACGCCTGGTAGCCGATGCCGGCAACGGGCGCTTCGCCCGCCGTCTCGATGCCCTGCTGCCAGAGATAGGTGCGGCCGGTCAGCGTCGCATCCTTGCCGAAGGCGCCGAGCACCATTTCATAACCGCCGCCATAGGCACCGGCGATGACGATGAACACGGCCAGAACGGCGAGCGCCAGGAACAGCATTTTGCGATGGCGGGGTGCCAGTCTTTCCAGCGCCCTGAGCGCGAGACAAAGGCCGGCAATGGCAACGGTCGTCAACACCGAGGTCGCCGATTGCGACGCCTTGAGGCAATAGAGCGCGACCAGCACACAGCCGATGGCGGCAAGCTTCCACAGGCCGCGCTCGACGCCGAGAAAGAGCGCGACGAAGGCAAAGAGCACTGCCAGCGAGGCATAGAATCCAAGCTGGTTCTTCGAGGCGAAGGCGCCGACGAAACTGTAGGTCCCGTCGAGCGGATCGAGGTGATAGACGCCGAAGACCATCGAGTAGAGCAGCACCAATCCCGTACCGATCAGACCGCCGCGCACCAGTGTGCGTGTGTCGACGACGCGCATGGCGATCAGCGCGCAGACGACATGCGAGAGATATTGCACGCCCGCCCGCGCCGTGGTGCCCGGCGCCTGCGACCAGAAGACGGAGAGACAGGCGAAAAGCGCGAAGGCGAAGATCCATGCATAGTGCACGTAGTTACCCAGAACCCGCCGGTAATCGACGGCGACGAGCGGCATCCACAGCGCGTAATAGGCCAGGATGGAGGCCTGACCGAAACGGAAGGAATAGGCGAAGACGAAGAAGGACAGGGCGATGGCGAACGCGGCATAGGCCTCGTTGCCATCGGGTCCGATCAGGCGCGTCTTCGCAATCCGCATCGCCGAAGCCTCACTGCGTCGCCAGATCGAGTTCCACCTTCACGACGTCCCCCGGCAGGACCGGCGTCGTTTCGGTGGCGCGGATCTGCTCGGCCTTGCCCTTGACCGTGCGCAGGATCGAATAGCCGATATTGTCGGCGCTCATCCCACCCTTCAGCGAGGCGGCATCGGCCGACTGCATCAGCGCCTCCGACATCAAGTCGCGGCTCGTGCCGAGCTTCAGCGTCAGCGTGTCCAGCTCCTGCTCGGTGTTCTGCAATTCCTGCGCTAGGGTAGCGTCCCAATCGTTCTGCAGGTTGGTCTCATCCTGCGTCGCCTTGTTGATGTCCTGCTTGGCCTTGAGGGAGGCCGTATCGATGTCGAGCAACGCCGCCTGCAGATCGGCCGTGCGCTGCTCCAGCGCGAGCCGCCGGGAGCTGATGGCGAGCCCCTTCTCGGCCAGCGAATCCACCTTGGAAAGGTCACCCTGCACCAGCTCCAGCTGGCGCGTCTGCGTTTCGGATTTCTTGCCGAGCGCATCGATCTCGTTGGTGAGCAGCGATTTCAGATCGGCGAGCGCAGTCAATTGCAGCCGTAGCCGCTTTTCGCGCGAGGTCATCAGTGCCTTTTCGCTTTCGAGGATCGCGCGCGCCTCGTCCGAATTGTCGAGCTCCTTGGGCGTGACGATCTCGTTTGCCCCGCTCATCTCGGCGGCAATTCGGGCGCGGCGGATGAGGAGGCGATTGCGCTCGGCGACCTGCACGGCCGCCTCGCCTTCCGAGCGCAGGAAATCGCGCGCGAAACGCTGGCCGGGATCGCCGCGCTTGCGGCCGCCGCTCAGGCTGACGGCCTTGAGCACGGTCAGGCCCGGCGCGAAGGGATAGGCGCCGGGCGTCTGCACCTCGCCGGAGATATAGATGGGCCGGTATTCGGCAATCTCCACCGAGGCGGAGGGAAGGTCCTTCAGGCCGAAGAGCACCTGCATCTTCTTGCCGATATCCTCGGCGAGTTCGGCGGAGGTGCGCCCGTCCGCCGGCAGCTGGCCGATGAAGGGCAGCGAGAGCGCACCGTCGGCGCCGATGGCGTAGTCGCCGCTCACCGCACTCCAGTCACGAATGGCGCCTTCGGCGGTCTGCCATTCGGCGACGCGAATGCGCAGCTTGTCCATCACGCCGAGCCGGTATTCCTCCGCGGAGGCTGCGGCCGGCGCGGCAAGGGCGAAGGCGAGGCAAAGCCCGCCGAGGACTTTGACAGAAAAGGCGGTCGCGGCGGATGCCGCGGTCGAATTCGTCTTCATGAAACCCCTCTCTTCGAGCGTTGTCGCCCATCCGACTTGCCGGACGGGCGCGAGAACACTTCGGATCAGTAGCTGCCGCGGGAAAGGCAGACGGCCGGGATGGTGCGCGCGACGATCATGAGATCGCTGGTCAGCGACCAGTTGCGCACATAGTGGGTGTCGAAGGCGACGCGCGTTTCGTAGGACACGTCGTTGCGCCCGCTGACCTGCCAAAGGCCGGTCAGGCCGGGGCGGGTCTGGAGATAGTAGACGGCGGAGCCTTCATAGAGTTCCAGCTCGTCCTCCACCACCGGGCGCGGGCCGACAAGGCTCATCTCGCCCCTGACGATGTTGATGAGCTGCGGCAGTTCATCCAGGCTCAGCTTGCGCAGCACGGTTCCGACCACGGTGACGCGGGGATCGTGCTGCAGCTTGCGCGTGGTGCGCCATTCCTCGCCGGCGGCTGGGTTATCCTCCAGATAGGCTTGGAGAAGCGCATCGCCATTTTCCGCCATGGTGCGGAATTTCAGGCAACGGAAACTCGATCCGTTATAGCCGATGCGGCGATGGCCATAGAAGACCTTGCCGCCGTCGGATAGTTTCACAAGGGTCATGATCAGCACGAAGATCGGGCTGAGCACGATGAGGGCGGCCAGTGCCACCAGAATGTCAAAGCTCCGTTTCGATATCCCCCCTACCGGCGGAGCGCCGGATATTGACGAACTGAAAAACGGCGAACTGGCCGATCGGGTCGCGGACTTCATAGAGATGGCTCCATTGGATTTGCGATTTGGTCGGGTCCTTGGGACGCGTTCCTGCATCCAACGGGGAGTGTATGGTCACAGTTTGTTTTTTGAAGCGTGATCGGTGGACAAAGAAATCAGCCTTGGAACTTCAGAAGATCATCATCTCCTAATTTTAAGGTTTATTCTCCACGCAACAGTATCCCCGGCTGGCACGCCGAAGCATCTTTCGCCTTTTTCACACTTGAAATTCACGAACCTTTGCTTTCATCACTTCTTTTGACGCGCTCGGCCTCCCCGCTTTTACATATCTCTACGTGAAACGGCGCGGCCGCGTGCACCGTGACAGGTAGATAGACGTGCATCTGGAATGAATTTTTGCATTGCAATATTATTTTGCATTGCAAAATTTTCCATTAGAATCCGCTCAAATTGTAACAAAACTTGATCGCGGTCCGCCGCGTGCGCAACCCATCGGATGCAGCCCAAAATCACGATTTCCCGCCATCAGGGAGGCGGTGGTCCCGACTTTGTCCAACCGTGTCGGAATAGGGGCAGGAACGGGGCAGATGATTCTGCCGGATGGCCCTGCGCGGTAACGGAAGCACAACACAATTGGGCGAAAAGCAGGAACCAGGGCCGCATGCGACTGGTTAATACCAAAGATTGCACGGCAGACAGCGGCCCCGTATAGTCTCCCGTGAGCCTCAGAGGAGAAGGCAGATCCACCGATGAAACGTGCGCCGGAAACGAAATGGCGGGACAGCCCGGCCTTTGGGCCGCGTTTCTTCCTGAGCATGTCTTTCGCGCTCGTGGCCTTCGCGATCGTCACCTACATCTCCACCGGCTCGCTTGCGACGACCGCGATCCAGACGGTGATCTGCGCCGTGCTGATCCAGATCGGTTATTTCCTCGCGCTGCTGTTCATAACCTGGCGCACCGCAAAGGCCCGCAAGGCCGAACTGGAGGGTGCCGCCCGCCGCAAAACCGGGCTGGAAGGCACCAAGCCGTCGGTGCCCGTGTCGATGAAGGAGCCGGGCCACTCGCAGTCCTGATTGCGCAGCCGCTTTCGCCAAGCCGTTTTTGTGCCCACTTCGCCTTTCATGCTGCATTGCAGCGCGGCTCGCTCCGCGCATGGTTCAACGCGTGAAAGGGGATCGTCGTGACCCAGGAAGACAAGGTCTGCGTCATCATTGCCGCGAGGAATGCGCAAGACACGATCGGCCGGGCCGTGCGCTCGGCGCTTGCCGAGCCCGAAGTCGCCGAGGTGGTCGTGGTCGACGACAGCTCGGACGACCGCACCATGGCCGTGGCTGCCGAAGCCGACGATGGCAGCAAGCGGCTCGACGTCATCCGCTTCAAGGTCAATCGCGGACCGTCGGCCGCGCGCAATCACGCGATCGCCATTTCGCGCGCGCCGCTGATCGCCATTCTCGATGCGGACGATTTCTTCTTTCCCGGCCGCTTCCGCCGCATGCTCGCCTGCAAGGATTGGGACTTCATCGCCGACAATATCGCCTTCATGGAAAAGGCCGACCCGGCGCATCCGCCGGCCGATTTCGCCCCGAACCCGCGCCGGCTGGATATCGAAGCCTTCGTGCTCGGCAATATCTCGCGACGCGGCGCACCGCGCGGGGAGCTAGGCTTCCTGAAACCGGTCATGCGCCGCGCCTTTCTCGATTCGCATGATCTGCGCTACCGCGAGGACATGCGGCTTGGCGAGGACTATGAACTCTATGTCCGCGCGCTGATCGCCGGCGCACGCTACACGATCATCGAAAGCTGCGGCTATGGCGCGATCGTGCGGGCAAATTCGCTGAGCGGCCAGCATCGCACCAAGGATCTCGAGACCCTGTTTGAGGCCGAACGCACTATCCTCTCGGCCGGCAATGTGCCTCCTCAAGCTGCCGAAGCTCTGCGCCGCCACTGCCGACAGATCGGCCGGCGCCATGCGCTACGCCATTTCCTGGATCGCAAGCGCAAGGGCGGCGCGAGCGCCGCCCTTGCCTATGCCCTGGAAAACCCGGCCAACCTACCCGCCATTACCGGCGGCATTTTCCGCGACAAGCTGGAGGCCGCCCACCGCCGCGTTCGCCCCCGGCAGCCCGTCCCCCAGGCCAGGCTGCGCTATCTGCTGACGACCGACTAGAGATAGTCGCGCCGTACATCCTCCAGCACCGCATAGAGCCGCTCCTTACGCTCGGAAAGGCGCGCATCGGTGCTGAGTTGCGGTTCGGCGCGGCTTGCCTGCCAGAGCGCTAGCGTCGAGGGCGCGGCGAGCATCTGCTTGGCCGCAAGGCGCAGGCCACCGCGAGGTGCGGCCTGTGCGACGGCAACGGCGGCCTCCCCTCTCCCGGCAAACGTCGCGCCATCGTAATCGACGCCCCAGAAGCGGGCGCCCTTGATGATCGCTTCGGCGCGGGTGGAGATGGGAATGCGCCGCGGCCGATGTTCGACGCCGAGCGTTGCCGCCCAATCCTGCCATTTGAAGCTGTTGATATTGGCCGAGGTGCTGACGGCGACCCACGGCACGCGGAAGGCATCGGCCAGGATCGCGCCATGCATGGATTCGGCGATGACGAGCTCGGACTGCGCGATCTCGCGGATCACGTCCTTCGCCTCGCCACGCGGATCGATATAGTGCATGCCCGCGGTCGCGCAGACCACCGGCCAGAGTCCGGCCACCGCCGATTCCCAATGGGGCACGAAGGCGCAAGGATAGCGTTTCGGCTGGTTTGAAAATTCCGGCATGTCGGCGACCAGCACCGCCGGATCGACGATACCGAGATTGTCCGCCACGCCGACTTTCCCGGCCGTCAGCGGCCCGCGCACGCAGCGGATATCCCAGAGATCCTTGTTGCGCATGTCGGGCAGAACACCATAGCCGAAGCCGCTGCCAAGCACGAGTTTCCGCCCCTCCTCGGGCAGGAGGGTCTTGGTCAGCACCGTGCCGACGCCGACGAGCAGCACGTCCGGGTGCACCTCGCGAAACCCCGGCAACAGGAAATCCCAGAGCCAGAGATTGAGGTCGTCACCGAAATTGCCGTGCTGCGATTCCCAGTAATAGGGCTTCATGTCCTCTCCTTGGAAAACGGTGGGTCAGCGGGAAAACTTGCCGACGGCAAGCGCGAAAACGCTGGTGAAGAGCCGCGGATCGCGCACCGCCCAGCGGGCGAGCATGTCGAACTGCGGCAGTTTGCGGTGGCGCACGCGCCGCGCCTGGCTCCACAGCGCCTGGCGCCGCGCCGTCTGCTTGTAGGAGCGCAGAGAGGCGATCTCCGTCGGGCGTTCGGCAAAGCGCTGCTCCAGCCGATCGAGCGCCACCCAGGTGTTGAACTGCTGGCGCAGGAACTGCGGTGAATCGTTATCGACACCGTGGAAGATATTGAGCCCCTCGCCGCGCACCGCACCGGCTTCCGCACTCAACACGACCCGCCGGGCGGCTAGCACGCAATCGCAGAAAAACAGCACGTCTTCCGCCGCAAGCCGGAGTGCCGCGTCGAAACGCACGCGCTCGATCAGCGGCCGGCCGATGACCATCGCGGAGAGGTGAAGGAAGCTCCAGTTCTTCAGCATGACCTGCGTCAGGCCGGGGATTTCGAGGAGAAGCGGATCGTCCGAAAGGCGCACCACGGCCTCGGTCTTTTCGAGGTCGGCGACACCGAAATGATAATAGAAGGCATCGCTGCCGGTGATCGAGGCGAAGTAGCAGTTCGCGTCAAATTGCGACATCGCGCCGACGGCATTTTCGAGGTGATCGGGCGTCCAGCTATCGTCCGAATCAAGGAAGGCGACGAGGTCGGTTTCCGGGGGCACATGGTCGAGCCCGGTGTTGCGCGCCCCGCCCGGACCGGCATTCTCCTGCCGCACGATATGCAGGCGGGCACGCTGTTCGTCGGGAAATCCGATGATGTCGCCATCGGCGGGATAGGGCGATTCATCATCGACGACAATGACATCTAAGTCTTTGAAACTTTGGGAAAAAACAGACGTCAGCGCACGCCTTAGAATGCCCGGCTCCTTCTGGTAGAACGGAATAATAACTGTCAGCTTCGCCATGTTTTCGTCCCTGTGTTCTCTCTAGAAAGACGTTCGTCTGGTCTCCTCCCACCGGGGCGCGGCCGTTTCCGGCGCAGGCTTGTCGTCGTCGTCAAAGCTCCTCTTGCGATACAGGATCCCGCTATGTCCCCGCCCGTGAATGCCAAATCGGTCACCCGAAATGTCGGCTGGAGTGTCCTATCCAAGACAAGCACATTCGGGCTTAAATTTGTCACCGTGCCGATTTTGGCCCGTCTGCTGACGCCAGAAGAGTTCGGCGGCGTCGCCGTCGCACTGGCCGTCGTGCAGTTTCTCGCGATGATCGGCGGGGCGGGTCTCGCCTCCGCCTTGATCCTCGAACCCGATGAAGACGAGGAGACGATCCACTCGGTTTTCTGGGCCAATCTCGCCTTCGCCTGCCTGATGGCGGCGGGGCTCTACATCTGGGCCGAGCCGCTCGCCGGCTGGTTCGGCGCGGCCGATGCGGCCTACCTGCTGCGCCTCATGTGCCTGCTCATTCCGCTCCAGCTTGCCGGCGACGTGGCCTATGCGCTGGTCGCCCGGCGCATGCAGTTCAGCCGGGATGCGCTGTGGAGCATGATCTCCGAATCGATCGCGGCCATCGTCGCCGTCATCCTGGCGCTGGCCGGTTTCGGCGTCTGGGCGCTCGTCGCCCAACTTTTCGTCGCGGGTATCATCCGGCTTGCCGGCCTCTTCTTCGTGTCGCGCTATCTGCCGCGTTTCCAGTTTCGCGCCGAAGGCGTCGTCCGCCTGGGGCGTTTCAGCCTTGGCCTGATGGGCTCGGAAGTCGCCAATTTCGTTACCTTCCAGTCGCCCATGGTGGTGATATCGCGCTTCCTTGGCCTCGCCGATGCCGGCGCCTATTCCGCCGCCAACCGCTTTTCCAGCATTCCCAACCAGGTCGTGCTGTCGGGCGTCATGGGCGTGCTGTTTCCCGCCTTCAGCGCGATGATGCATGATAGGAAGCGCCGCTCGCAGGCGCTAATGCTGAGCACACAGGTGACGACGCTGCTGCTCGCCCCCATGATGTTCGGCCTCTGGGCACTTGCCGAACCCGCCATGCTGCTCTTGTTCGGCCCGCAATGGGCCGCCGCCTGGCCGGTGCTCGGACTGCTCGCGCTCTCCAAGGGGCTGCTCACCCCCTGCAGCACCTTCATCCCCTATCTCAAGGGGGCCGGCCATGGCGGCGCGCTGTTCTGGTGGGCCATCGGCCGCGCCGTCGCAACGACCGCCGCGGTCGTCTTCGGCGCCTATAACGGCACGCTCATCGAGGCGATGGTGGCGCTCTGCCTCGTCAACGCCGTCGTTCTCGTCGGCTATTCCTGGGTCGTCTTCCGAGCGGACCAGACGCCCTTCCTCTCCGGCTTCTACCGCTCGGTCCGCCCGATGCTGACGGCCGCGCTGATGGCGCTGGCCGTGCGCGCAGCCCTCGAACACGGTCTCGCCCCGCATTTTCATCCCGTCCTGCAGGTCGCCCTCGGCATTGCACTCGGCGGCGTGATCTACGCGGCCCTCACCCTTCTCACCGAACGGCCGCTCTTGAAAAAGCTCCTCGATCTCGTTCGCCGGCCGAAGATCGCCGCTGCCGCCGGCGTGCCTTGAGGCCGCCCCAATTCGACAACCCTCGGCCGCAATCGCAGTCATCGCCGACAGAAGGCAGGCTGAACGACAAAAAAGTTTCGGCGCCGCCTGCACCCAAAAATTGCGCCTAAATCAGTATATTCGAATGGACGTCTAAGTATTGCGGGACCGGGGATCGAACTTCCTTCGCGGCAGCGAAATAGACATCTCGTTCGCACCGCCAGCGACGCGACACATGCTGCAATGCAACCTTGTCGGCCGATAAATTTGCTGCGCCGCCATATTTTTTGCCGCCCCGTCGCCCACACTCCTCTTCGTAGGCTCCAGTCTGCTCTTGTTTGAACGCCGTCCGGGGGGATCGGCTCACCAGAGGGGTGACGGACATCGTGACCATCGACGCGACCGTTTCAGCGCGCATCAACCTGATGCGCATCGTGCTGATATCAGGGATCATCTTCGTGCATGTTCCCCACGACCCGGCAACGAGCCCTTATCTCGGCACGTTCGGCGGGCTGGACTGGCTGCGCGTGTTCCTCGCCGACAGCCTGTTCCGCATCGGCGTGCCGTGCCTTAGCGCCATCTCCGGCCACCTGCTCTTCCATCGCGGGCTCGAAGGCTTCGATTACCGCAAGACGCTCAGCAGCAAGGCCTCGACCATCTTCCTGCCTTTCCTGTTGTGGAATACGGCCTTTCTCGTGCTGGTCTACGGCGCGCAATCGCGCGGCATCGGCTTCGGCTACCTGCCTGACATCGTGCATGCCGGCCCGCGCGAATGGATGAACCTCGCGTTGGCAACCGAAAGCTGGCCGATCAACATCCCGCTCTATTTCCTGCGCGACCTCCTGCTGTGCCTGCTGCTGTCGCCGCTCATCGCCGTTCTCGTGCTGCGCTATCCGCGCACCGTGCTCGCGCTGATGCTGGCCTATGCGGTGCTGCCGCTGCCGAACGGCATCTTTCTGAAGAAATCCATCCTGTTCGGCTTCAGCTTCGGTGTCGCGATGGCGCTGCATCGCGTCGACATCACGCGCCTAGATCGCTTCGCCGCCCCGGTCTTCGCTGCCGTTCTGGCGATGGCCGTTCTGCTCTCTTTCGCGCTTTATGCCTTCGGTCCGGAATTTCCGGCCTGGCTCGATATGCTGCGCAGCCTCGCCGCCATTGCCGGCATCTTCGGCGCATGGGCGCTCTCGGCCCTGATCATCCGCACCGACCTCGGCCAGGCCCTGTCGCGGCTCGACGGCCTGAGCTTCTGGATTTTCTGCGGACACTATCCGCTGCTCATCCTGTTCTGGATGATCTGGAACCGGCTCGGCATTGCCGATTACCCGCTGTTTTATGCCGCAAGTCCGGTTCTGGCGCTCGCCATCCTCGTCTCCACCCACGCTGCGGCACGACGCTTTACCCCCGCCCTTGCCGCCATCCTCACCGGCCGCCGCGCAGGCGGCCAGAAACGGCCCTTGGCCGGCCATCCGCCGATGAAGCCCGAAGGCTCCATCGCCCAACGGAGGTGAACATGACCGATTTCCCGAAAACGGCGCTCTGCGCCGCAGCGCTTGCCCTTTCCGCCGCTCCGCTCGCCGCGCAGGAAGGCGCCAACGGCACCTCTTTCGTGGAGGAATTCGACACGCTCGATACCAGCAGATGGTACGTTTCCGATGGCTGGAACAACGGAAAACATCAGAACTGCACCTGGTCGAAGGATCAGGTGGCCGTCGACGGCGGCAAGCTCACGCTCTCCTTCGATGCCAAGCCCGCGGGCGAACGGCAATATTCCTGCGGCGAGGTGCAGACCCGCAAGCGCTACGGCTACGGCACCTACGAGGTGCGCATGAAGGCCGCGACGGGCTCGGGCCTGAACTCGGCCTTCTTCAGCTATATCGGCCCCGCCGACAAGAAGCCGCATGACGAGATCGACTTCGAAGTTCTCGGCAAGAACACGAGCCGCGTGCAGCTCAACCAGTATGTCGCCGGCAAGGGCGGCCACGAAAAACTGGTGCCGGTCGATGGCGGTGCGGACAGCGGGTTCAACGACTATGCCTTCGTCTGGCAGAAGGATCGCCTGCGCTACTACATCAACGGCGCGCTCGTGCATGAGGTGACGGACGCCGCAAAACTGCCGTCCAACGCCCAGAAGATCTTCCTCTCGCTCTGGGGCACCGACACGTTGTCCGACTGGATGGGCCGTTTCGCCTTCGCCGGCAAGGCGACGCTCGAGGTCGAGCGCATCGCCTTTACCGCCGAGGGCGATCGATGCCAGTTCGACGGCTCTGTCGCCTGCCTCACGAATTGACGGAGAGGCCGATGTTCAGGGTTCTCTATCTCGTCCACGACCTTTCCGATCCCGCCGTCCGCCGGCGGGTGCTGATGCTGACCGCGGGCGGTGCGGCGGTCACGCTCGCCGGCTTCCGGCGTGGAGAGAACCGCCTCGCCGAGATCGAGGGTGTTGCGCCGCTAGAATTCGGTGCGACTGCGGATGCCCGCTTTGCGCAGCGCCTCCTCGCGGTGGCGGGGGCGGCGAGCAGGCTTCCGCGTTTGCTCGCCGGCCTTGCCCGGCCGGATGTCATTCTGGCGCGCAATCTCGAAATGCTGGCGCTCGCCAATCGCGCCTCCCGGCATTTCGGCGGCGTGCCGATCGCCTATGAGTGCCTCGACGTGCATCGCTTGCTGCTGAACACCGGGCTTGCCGGCAAGGCTCTGCGCGCGGCGGAGCGCCATTTCGGCCGCGATGCCCGCCTGCTCGTCACCAGCTCCCCGGCCTTCGTCGAACACTATTTCAAGCCGCTGTCCGGCATTCGCGCACCGGCCCATCTTCTGGAAAACCAGGTTCTGGAACTTGATGGCGGCGAAACGCCCATCCAGACACGCACCCGGCCGGACGGCGCGCCATGGCGCATCGGCTGGTTCGGCGCGATCCGCTGCCGCAAATCGCTCGACCTGCTGGCCGCCTTTACGCGACACATGGAGGGACGCTTCGAGGTGGTTCTGCGCGGCCGGCCGGCGCGCAGCGAATTCGACGATTTCAACGGTTTTGTCGCCCGAGAGCCCTATCTCCGCTTCGAAGGCCCCTACCGCAATCCGGAAGACCTTTCCGTCCTCTATGCGAATGTCGATTTCACCTGGGCTGTGGATTTCTTCGAGGAGGGGCAGAACTCGCTCTGGCTCCTGCCGAACCGGCTCTACGAGGGCTGCCGCAACGGCGCCCTGCCGATCGTTCTCGACGGAACCGAAACGGCACGGCTGGCCATGCATCTCGGCGTCGGCGTCTCGCTTGCCGATGCGCGGCTCGATACCCTAATCGACCGTTTCACCAGCTTCGACGAGGCGGCCTATCAGGCGCTTCATGCCAATCTCGTCGCAGCCGGTCCCCGGCCCTGGATCCTCGACCGCGCCGATTGCGCCGCCTTCGTCCAGCGCCTCGCAGCGCTGCGCCAGCCGGCAGAGCAGACGGCAACGCCGCATCCCACCCCTTCCCTCATCGCCAGCAAGGTGGCCAGCGAGGTAAATTGCCATGACCGTTGACGAAGTCGCAGCCGTGCGCTGCCTGATCGTGATCCCGTGCCTCAATGAGGCGCCTTATCTCGAATCGCTGGTGAGCCAGCTCGAACCGACCCTTGCGGAGCTCAACGCGACGCTGGTCGTCGTCGATGGCGGCAGTACGGATGGCACGCGGAATATCGCCCGCGGCCTCGCCGCCCGCTTGCCGAAAATGCACGTGCTCGACAATCCCAGGCGCATCCAGAGTGCTGCCATCAACCTCGCCATCGAGGCCTTTGGTGTTGAGCACGACTATATGATCCGCATCGATGCGCACGGTACCTATCCAAGGGACTATTGCCGCGTGCTGGTGGAGGACGCGCTGGAGACGGGGGCGGATTCCGTCGTGGTCGCCATGCAGACCGTCGGCTTCGGCACGTTCCAGAAGGCGACCGCCGTCGCGCAGAATTCCGTGCTGGGCAATGGCGGCGCCAAGCATCGCGTCGGCGCCGAGAGCCACTGGGCCGATCACGGCCACCACGCGCTGATGCGCATCGCCGCCTTCCGCGCGGTCGGCGGCTACGACGAGAGTTTTACCGCAAACGAGGATGCCGAATGCGATTACCGGCTCAATCAGGCGGGCTACCGGATCTGGATGACGGCGCGCACCAGCATGATCTACTATCCGCGTGCCAGCGCCCTGCCGCTCTTCAAGCAGTATTTCGGCTATGGCCGTGGCCGCGCGCGCAATTTCCTGAAACACCGCGCGCGACCAAGCCTGCGCCAGATGCTGCCCTTGATGGTGGCGCCCGTCGCCGCCGGCGCCTTTCTGGCGGCCTTGACCTGGATTGCCGCCGTACCCTTTGTCCTGTGGGCCGCCGCCTGCCTTGGCTATGGCGCGTGGATGGCGCTCGGCCAGCGCAACCCCTATGGCCCGCTTGCCGCCATCTCGGCCATGATCATGCATTTCGCCTGGTCGGCCGGCTTCTGGCGCGAACTGCTCGACATCCGCCAGCGGAGGATGCCGGCATGAGCGCACCCATCAAAATCGACATCGCCGTCTGCACCTTCCGTCGCGAGATCCTGACGGAAACGCTCGCCTCGCTGGCAACATTGAAGGTGCCGCAGGGCGTCCGCCTCCGCGTCATCGTCGCCGACAATGACGTCGAGCCGAGCGCCTATACGCGCGTCGCGGCGGCAGCGGACTGGATGCCCGTCGAGGTCGCCTATGTCCATTGCCCGGCCGGCAACATCTCGCTTGCCCGCAATGCCTGCCTCGACAATAGCGACGCCGATTTCCTCGCCTTCGTCGACGACGACGAGACGGTGGAGCCGCAATGGCTGTCGCGGCTCCTCTATGCGGCGGAGCTCAACGGCGCGGATGTGGTGCTCGGCCCCGTCCGCGCGCTCTATGCGCCCGGAACGCCCGACTGGATGCGGCGCGGCGATTTCCACGCCACCCGCCCCGTCTGGGTGAAGGGCGAAATCCGCACCGGCTATACCTGCAACGTGCTGATGCGGCTTGCCGCGCCCTCCGTCGCCGGCCGACGCTTCGATCTTTCGCTCGGCCGCAGCGGCGGCGAGGATTCCGCCTTCTTCAGCGGCGTCTACGATGCCGGCGGTCGCATTACATTCGCCGCCGACGCCTGGGTGGAAGAACCTGTGCCCGTCGCCCGCGCACGCTTCGCATGGCTGGCGCAGCGCCGGCTGCGCATGGGCCAGACCCATGGCCGCCTGTTGGCCGAACGGCGCGACGGCCTGGCGCGTATCAAGGCGGCCGCGCTTGCCGGCGCGAAATGCGCGACCTGCCTCACGGGTGCCGCCGCCTTCGTGCTGTTCCCCATCCGCCGCAACCGCTTCCTGCTGCGCGGCCTGCTGCATGCCGGCGCGATCGGAGGCCTGTTCGGCACCCGCGCCATTGAACCCTATGGCAGGCTGGAGGCCGCGCGATGACCGCCCCCGACGTCAGCGTCGTCATCGCCGCCTACAACGCGGCCGAAATGATCGAGCGCGCCATCCGCAGCGCCCTTGCCCAGCAGGGCATCACCGTCGAGGTGATCGTCGCCGACGATTGCTCGACGGATGCGACGCGCGCCACCGTCACCGCTATCGGTGATCCGGCCGTCCGGCTCGTCACCCTCGAGCGCAACCGCGGCCCCGGCGGCGCGCGCAATGCCGGTTTCGCGGCAGCGCGCGGCCGCTGGATCGCCGTGCTCGATGCCGACGACACGATGCAGCCGGACCGGCTTTGCCGCATGATCACGGCCGCCGACCGGGATGACGCCGCGCTCGTGGTCGATAACCTCTTCGTCCTGCATGCCGATGGCCGGATCGAGACCATGTTCCCGGATGCGCTGCTTGCCCGCACCCCGCGGATCGCGCTTGCCGATTTCATCGATTCCAACCGGATTTTCCGCAGCACGCATAATTTCGGCTACATGAAGCCGATCTTCCGCCGGGCTTTCCTGGAGGACAACGACCTCATCTATGACGAGGCGTTGCGGATCGGCGAGGACTATCTGTTGTTTGCCGCCGCCCTTGCCGCCGGTGGCCGCTGTATGGTCGTGCCGGCGCCCGGCTATATCTACCACATCCGCGAAGGCTCGATTTCGCGCGTGCTGCATCTCCATCACGTCGAGGCCATGCTGGCCGGCGACCGGCGCTTCCTCGCCCGCTTTCCGCTGGCGGGCGAAGCCGCAGCCGCCCAGCGTCGCCGCACGCGCAATTTGCAGGAAACGCGTGCCTTCCTCGCACTCGTCCAACATCTCAAGAACCGGTCGTTCGGGCCTGCCCTCAAGGCGGCGCTCGGCGATCCCGTCGCACTCCGGCATCTGGCGATGCCGGTTGCCGCCCGGTGGCGCCGTCTCGTGACGCCACCCCATCGCAAGACGGTCGCGCCCCGCGCGGCCTCCTCCCCAGCGACAGCGCAGGATTATGCGCTAGAGAACAAAGGATAATGCCATGGAGCGAACCAGAACCGTCCGCAAGGCCATCATTCCCGTCGCCGGCAACGGAACCCGCTTCCTGCCGGCCACCAAGGCCATGCCGAAGGAAATGCTGACCATCGTTGACCGCCCCGTCGTGCAATATGCCCTCGACGAGGCGCGCGAGGCCGGCATCGAGCATGTCGTCTTCGTCACCAGCCGCAACAAGCAGGTCATCGAGGACCATTTCGACGACACGCCGGAGCTGATCTCCTCGCTCGAAAAATCCGGCAAGGACGACAAGGTCCGCGAACTCGGCGAGCTGCTGCCGCAGGCCGGATCGGTCAGCTTCACCCGCCAGCAGGCGCCGCTCGGGCTGGGCCATGCCGTCTGGTGCGCCCGCGACGTCATCGGCGACGAGCCTTTCGCGCTGCTGCTTCCCGACATGATCTCTTACGGCCCGCGCGGCTGCCTTTCCGGCCTGATGGACCTCTATGGCGAGGTCGGCGGCAATGTCGTCGGCGTCGAGCCATGCGCGCCCGACGAGGTTTCGCAATACGGCATCGTCGGCAAGGGAGCGGCCGTGCAGCACGGCTTTGCCGTCACGCATATGGTGGAGAAACCGCGGGCGGGTGAAGCACCATCCAATCTTTTCCTCAACGGCCGCTACATTCTCCAGCCGGAAATCTTCGGCCATCTCGCCCGCCAGCAGCGCGGCGCGGGCAATGAGATCCAGCTGACGGACAGCATGCTGAAACTTTCGGGAAGCCAGCCGTTCCACGCCCATGTCTATGAGGGGCGGACCTACGACTGCGGCTCCAAGCACGGCTTCATCGAGGCCAATGTCGCCTTCGCGCTCGCGCGGCCGGATATCGGCGGCGCCGTCTATCAATCCCTTCGCGACATGATGTCGTCGCATGAGGGCCGGATTCGCGCGGCATAAGACCAAAGGCCCCGGATGGGAGGATCCGGGGCCGCCTTCGGGAGGACAGAGTTTCCATCGCGCCGAAAGGCAGAACGGAGCCCCATGCACCAACGCACCGTACCGAACCGCAGCATTCTGCGACGGGAGCCGGATCCGTCCGATAGCTTCATCGACCTCAACCGCCTGCTGACGATCCTCGTTCGCCGGGCGCGGCTGATCGGCCTGTCGGTCGCGCTCGCCGTCGCGTTGGGCGTGACCTATCTCGTGTTCGCGACGCCGGTCTATACGTCGATGACGCAGATCCTGCTCGACGAGGACCTGTCGCGGTATGCGGAAGAGAGCGAGCCGGCGCCGCAGAGCAGCCAGCAGGTCGACATGCGCATTGCGAGCGCGGCCGAAATCCTGAAATCCGGCCGGCTGGCGCTGCGCGTCGTCGACGACCTGAAGCTTGCCGACAACGAGACGATCATCAACCCGCCGCAATCGCCTGTCGCGATCGCCAAGGGATGGGTCAAATCACTGACATCCTTCGGCTCCGCCGGACCGCAGGCATCGGAGGAGGCGCTTGCCAACGGTCGCCGCGAAAAGGCGGCCGCCGTGCTGCAGCAGGCGCTGACCGTCGAGCGCGTGTCGCGCAGCGCCGTTCTCGCCGTCTCCTTCCGCTCGACCGATCCGCAGCTCGCGGCAGCCGTCACCAAACGCTACGCGGAAGCCTTTTTCGAGGATCAGTTGAGCTCCAACTTCACGGCGACGGAACAGGCGTCGAGCTGGCTTCAGGAGCGGCTGACGGATATTCAGGCCCGCGCGCAGGAAGCCGCCCTCGAAGTGGAGCAGTACCGCGCCGAAAACGGCCTCACCACCGCCCGCGGCGAACTAATGTCGGAACAGCAACTCGCCGATCTCAACAGCCAGCTCATCCTGGCGCAGGCCGATGCCGCCAGTGCTTCCGCGCGCTATGCGCAGTTCAAGGCGATCGTCGAACAGGGGCCGGACAAGGCGATCGACAACGCGACCATTCCAGCCCAGGGCGCCGATGCCTCGGGACTTCAGGAATTGCGCAACCGCTACAACTCCGTGGTCAAGCGCGCGCAGGACATCACCAGGAATTTTGGCGCGGACCATCCCCAGGCAATAGCGCTCCGCGCCGAGAAGGAAGACCTCGCCGGCCAGATCTACCGGGAGCTCCAGCAACTGACGGCGAGCTACCGCAACGAATATGACGTCGCCCGCTCACGCGAGACGTCGCTTCGCGAAAGCATCCGGAAGGTCGCCGGCAACAATGCCGATGCGAACCGCTCCTCGGTGCGCCTGCGCGAACTGGAACAGAAAGCGACGGCATTGAAGGCCCTGTCGGAGAGCTATTTAAGCCGTTTCGAGCAGGCCTCGCAGAAGCAGTCCTTCCCGATCGCCAAGGCGCGGGTGATCTCCGATGCCGGCGTCCCCGTCTCGCCGTCCAGCCCCAGCAAGACCATGGTGCTCGGCCTATCCTTGGTGTTGGGCCTGATGGCCGGCGGGGCCTTGACCTTCGTGCAGGAAATGCGCGAACGCGCCTTCCGGCTCGAAAACGACGTGCGCAGCATTCTGGGCCTGAAGCCGCTCGGCTACCTGCCGCTCGTCGGCGGCGCATCGAAGAAGCGCAAGCCGGCGACGATCGGCGCCAAGGCGGTGAAGACGGAGCCGCCATCCGGCGCGGAAGACGATGACGTCATCCCGCTCGAGCGCATGACCCGTGTCGTGCTGGATGCGCCCCGCTCCGCCTTCACCGAGACCCTGCGCAACGCCAAGCTCGCCGCCGAAACCATGCTGCACGGCCGGCAGAACCGCGTGATCGGCGTCACCTCGGCCCTGCCGGGCGAAGGCAAATCCACCGTCGCGACCAATTTCGCAGCGCTGCTTGCCGTCAGCGGCAAACGCACGCTGCTGATCGACGCCGACGTTCGCCGGCCCGGCCTCAGTGCCATGATGAAGCCCGCCCCGCAGACCGGCCTCGTCGAGGTGCTGCGCGGCGAACTTCCCTGGACGCAGGCCGTCAAGACCGACCGCCGCTCGCAACTTACCATCCTGCCAATCGCGCTGCACCCCGGCGAAACCCGCCGGCACGACGCAAATGAGCTGATGTCGTCCAATGCGATGAGAGAGCTCGTCGACGAGGCGCGGCAGCATTTCGACTATGTCGTGGTCGATCTGACGCCGCTTGGACCGGTTGTCGATGCGAAGGCCTTCGAGCCGCTGGCCGATGGTTTCCTGTTCGTCGTGGAGTGGGGCAGGACGTCGGCGAATTTCGTCCGCGACCTGCTCGCCGCCGAACACCGCATCGAGGGCAAAACCCTCGGCGTCATCCTCAACAAGACCGACATGGCAGCGCTCAGCCGATACAGCGATGCGGGCGGCGCGGAGCAATATCGGGAACTCTACGAGCAATATTATACCGACAGCATGAAGGGCATGACGGGCTGACGCGCCTCGTGCAGTCGGCCGGATTTCTCAACCCGGCCGGCACGTTAGCGGGAGTTCGGCCACCCTACCCGGTGTTCGCCCCGCACGCCGCCAGCATCAGGGCATTGCAGTCCGGCAGAGCCTCAATCGCAATGCGGACGGTGCTGCCATCCGACACGGGCCGCCGCAAACTTTCCTTGCGTGCGGGCTGGAAACGAAGCCCTCCAGCGGCATCGAGCGCCTGAAGGCGGGAGCGGGAGATCGCCAGTTCGCTCGCCAGCAGCCGGTCGAGCCGAAGCTGGCTTGGCAGCGGAACCGAGAAAACGATCTCCAGGCTATCTCCACCCGCACATTCCCCGAGCACGGCCTTTTGCACCATGCATTCGGGAAAAACCTCGATGCGCGATGTCTTGCTTCGCAAGGCATTGAGATCGAAGGCGCGCCCATGCGCATCGTTGGATTGCAGCGCCCGCAAGGTCGCGGGTCGATCTCGCGGATGGCCCGGCGCTCGAAAAGCGGGCGGCTCCAGGTCTTGTCGCATTGGGTGCATTTGTAGATGAGCCAAGCATCGAGCTTCTTGCCGTTGGCGTTGAGCCGGAGCCGGTCGCTTGACCGGAACCGCTGCGGTGCGGCGCAGGTGCTGCAGGCAAGAACGGGCTGCGGTGCGTGGACGGGAATGATGGTCCAGCGGACCGTACCGGATTCCTCGCGCTGTATTCAACTAGAGCAAGAACAGACTGCGCCGGGCCATACCCTTGAACGAACACGCGATTTTGCCCCACGTCATCGTGACCGATGACGACGAGGACCTGCGGGAGATGGTCTCCGACTATCTCGCCGGCCAGGGATTTTCCGTCTGCGGCGTCGCCAGCGGCGCGGCCCTTGATGCCGCGCTTTCCGAGCGGCCGGCCGACCTATTGATCATCGATCTCAACCTGCCTTCCGAGGACGGTTTCTCCATTGCCCGGCGCATCCGGGCCGGCTCCGTCGTTCCCATCATTATGCTCACGGCGCCGCGGATGTGGTGGACCGGATCATCGGCTTGGAAATGGTGCGGACGACTCTGTCACCAAATCCTTCGATCTGCGCGAGCTGAAGGCGCGCATCCGCGCCGTCCTGCGCCGTGGGGCGACCCAGCCGGCCGAGTCGGTGGCTCCATCGGTTGTCCGATGAACCACCCTAGACGCTCGCTATTTCCAGCCTCGTACGCTCATGTTTCAACTGTTTCAGCGCGGCGTCGTCAGATCGTCGAGGAAAGCCGCGATATCGCCAAGCGTGAACAGTTTTTCGATCATCGGACAGCCCGAGCGTATCGCCGGATGATGTTCGCACAGCCAATCGTAGAGGCCGGGGCCATCGCCGGCGGGCATGCGGATATCGCAGAGGATCGCATCAAACTTGCCGTCACGCGCGGTAATCTTGCCCCGCGCCTCGTTGCCGCCATGCGTGACGGTAACAGCATAACCGAGGCGGTCAGCGATCTCCGCCACCAGTTCAGCGACCGCCACGTCGTCATCGACCACCAGCAAATGCCGGTTCGGTGCGGGCTGATCCGTCTTTGCCGCGGGCCGTACAGCCTCCGCTCCGCTCGCCTGCACCGTTTCATTGGTGAGCCGGATGATGAAACGCGCACAGCCATCAGGCGCATCACCGAGCGTCAGACTGCCGCCATGTGCTTCCACCAGCCCCTTGGACACGACCAGGCCGATGCCGGTGCCCGCCCCTTGCGGTTTGGTCGTGAAGAACGGATCGAAGATGCGGCTGCGGATCGCCTCCGGCACACCGGCTGGTGAGCGAAACCGTACCCGCCACCCGGTCGGCCTCGATGCCGACGGTGATCCTGCGGTCGGTGAGCCCGCTGATCAATATGGGCCGCGAAAAGCCGCCGTCCGCCGAGCGTGACATCCGTGATGGTGAGTTCGATGGGGATCAATTCGCCCGTCGACAGCATGGCCGGCAGTTCGAGCCGTTTGCCGAGCACATGGCCTGCACCTGTCGCGAGATAGCGGGAAAGACCGTGCTCATGCGCGGCCCGTTGTTCCGGAGGAATGATCAGTTCGGCGATGGGCTCGCCGATGACGGCGTCCCGCGCATAGCCGAAGATCGCCTCTGCCGCCGGGTTGAAATCGACCACAAAGCCTTCGCCGTCGATGACGACGATGCCGTTCGAACCACCGCTGCGTGATAGGCTTCGAGTTCGCGAAACTCCGACGGTGTATTCATGCGCGATCCTTCCGGGAAGCCGGGCAATCCCGGCCGGACCGGAATTGCCCGAAATGGGCGTAAGCTGCGGAAGACTAGCGGCCAAGTGTTTCGCTTGTGTTTCAGCACCCATGCTGGAGGTCACGAGAAGCCGACAAGCGGCACCGGCAGGTTCTATTGCAGCGGCACGATCCTGAGCGGCGTCGCATAGGGCTCGACGCGCAAAGTCCCCTCAGCCTGCACGCTGATCTGCTTCAGCGGCGCCTGTTCCAGCTCGCCCTCCTTGGCCTTGCGCACGGCATAGCGCCAGACCGTCAAGGTCCCGCGCTCGTGCAGCGCGCCTTGCCGATGGCGCCGGCATCCTCGCCGAGTGCCGCATCACCAGGCGTCAGGGCTGCAACGATTTCCTCGTTCTCGTTGACGAAGCTGAACAGTTTTGTGCCTTCCGCCGCAAAGGCAGGCACGGCGAAGCCGGCAACGAGGCCCATGACGAGGCCCATGGCAAAGATAGGGCGAATGGCTGCAAACATGGAATGATCCTCTCCTTGATCTGAGGTCATCCTGCCAGACGACGGTTTCAGCCGTACGCCAGGCTTGTTTCAGCAAGGTTTCGGGGATCGCGGAGAAATGACCACCCGCGGGTCCGCGTCAGGGCGGACCGCGGGCGTTCCTTGTCGTGCCTCAGGCGGCGCGGCGGCGTGGGGCTTCGCCAGCGTTGCTGACGGAGAAGCGCATCACCATGTCGCGCAGGGTATGCGCCTCATCGTTCAGCAGGTTTGCGGCGGCGGTGGTTTCTTCCACCATCGCGGCATTCTGCTGTGTCACCTGGTCCATGTTGTTGACGGCGACGTTGATTTCCTGAAGGCCGGAGGACTGTTCGCGCGCCGAGGCAGAAATGTCCTGGATCAGCTTGTTGACCGAGAGGATCTGCTCGCCGATGCGCGTCAGCGCACTGCCGGTCTCGCCGACCAGCGAAACGCCCTCCTGGACCTGCGCGCTGGAGGCGGAGATTAGCGCCTTGATTTCCTTGGCCGCCTGCGCCGAACGCTGGGCGAGCTCGCGCACTTCCTGCGCCACGACGGCAAAGCCCTTGCCGGCTTCGCCGGCGCGTGCTGCCTCCACTCCGGCATTCAGCGCCAGCAGGTTGGTCTGGAAGGCGATCTCGTCGATCACGCCGATGATCTGGCTGACCTTCTTCGAAGAATCCTCGATGCCCTCCATGGCGGTGATCGCCTTGCGCACGACCGCGTTGGAACGGTCGGCATCCGAGCAGGCCTCGTTGACCTTGGCGGCGGCATCGCCGGCATTGCGGGTGCTGGTATGCATCTGCTCGGCGATCTCGTTCATCGCCGCGGCGGTTTCTTCGAGGCTTGCGGCCTGCTGTTCCGTACGGCGCGAGAGATTGTCCGAGCTGCGGCTGATCTCGCCGATGCCGGCATTCAACGAATGCACGGTCTGGTTCAGCTGCAGGATGGTGCGCTCAAGGCTGTCCATCGTGTCGTTGAAATTGTCGCGCAGCTCCACATAGGACGGCGGGAAGTTTTCGGTGATGCGGCTCGTGAGATCGCCGCGCGAAAGGTTGGCGAGGCCGCGACCGAGCGCTTCCACGACCTTGCGCTGCTCTTCGGCGGCGCGGGCGCGCTCCGTCTCGGTCTGCCGACGCTCGTTTTCGCTCTGCTGACGCTGCTCGGCACTGGCAGCTTCCAGACGGTGACCATCGGCAAGACGATGACGGAAGGCTTCGAGTGCGACGGCGACTTTGCCGATCTCGTCACTGCGCTCCTGACCGGAAACCGGCTGTTCCAGCTGGCCCTGTGACATGCGGCCGACATCACCGAGCAGCGAGGCCATCGGCCGCTGCACGAAGGTGCGCACGGCCAGAAGCAGCGCGCCGATCACGGCCGCGAGAATGAACATGCCGCCGATGACAAGGATCTTCGTCTGCTCGTTGACGACGGAGGAGACGGCTGCCACCGGCACGTCGACCGCCACGGCCCAGCGGGCATTGAGGCCCGGCAGATCGAAGGGATAGACGACACGATAGACCGAGTCGCCATCGCTGCCCACGACATCGTGCAGCGTCACCGTCTTGCCGTCGCCAAGCGCCGCCTTGACCTGATCGCTGCCTTCGGCTGCGTATTCCTTCATCACCTGCGAGGCGTCGGGAGCCGCCAGCCATTTGCCGGTGCCCGAGAGCAGGTAGACACGGCCTTCACCGAACGGACGTTCCGACTTCAGAGAGTCGGCAAGGGAGCCCAACGCGACATCGAGACCGGTCACTGCGGCGAGACGACCGTCGATAATGACAGGTTGCGTTACAGTCATCATCAGGAGATTGTTGGCCGACGGCTCTTCATACGGTTCGGTCGCGGCGCCCTTCTTGCTCGTCGCAGCAAGGCGATAATATTCCGCGTTGCGATCGACGGCGGGGCGCATCAGTTCCAGACCGCTCGCGCCGCGAACCCAGTAAGGCGTGAAAACGCCATCGGCATTCGTGCCCTGTACTGCATCGTCCTTCGGCCCGACCGTGCCGTCGAGGCCCTGCTCGGTATCGACGATCCAGGCGCCGAAGACGAGATCGAACTTTTCCACCTGCGCCGGCAGCATGGTCGTGATCATCGCGCGGTCCAGCTTTCCGGCGGCAATGCCCCGCTCAATCAGGCCCGCCAGGCTGCGCGTGGCACCCGAGAGCGCATCGATCTTGCCGCTCATCGCCTGCGCGGTCGCCTCGGCCTCGGCTTCCGCCTGCTTCAACGTGATGGCGACGGTGCGCTCTCGCACTTGAAGGATGACAATGAGGAAAGTCAGCGCCAGAACGCAGGCAATGGCGACAGCGCTCACGGAGAGCAGCTTGACCGCCAGGGAGCGGGAGGATTTCGGACGCGCAGCGGAGGTTGAAGCCATGAGGTCGGTCCTGTTTCGCCAAGATACCGGCGATGGTTGCAGTAGAATGGTGCTGACGCTGCGGTATTTAACTTAAAAAGTAATAAAATTTTTCCGGGAAATCAGACCTTCCTCGCCGGAGGCGCCCGCCGTTTGATGGAATTTCCGGAAATCGGCGTGCGATGCGCAGGTTGTGGCCGATTGTCAGGCTGCGGCGCTGTCCCCGCGGCTGGATGGGATCAGATCATCCGCCAGCGCGACGGTGTTGCGTCCGCGGTGCTTGGCCTCATAAAGCGCGGCGTCTACATCCTGCAAAAGACGTTCCAACGCCGTCACGGGAGGGAATGCCAGCGCGACGCCCAGGCTGACCGTCACGCAGCCATCCTCAAGGCCGCGATGCGGGATGGCGAGCGCTTCGACGGCGGTGCGGATGCGCTCTGCCTGTGCCAGCGCCTGCAGCGACGTGTGACCGACCGAAAGCACCAGGATTTCCTCACCGCCGAAGCGGAACACATGCGCCCCTTCGTCCGCATTCCCGAGGATGCATTGCGAGACCGCGCGGATGCACGCATCGCCCTCGATATGGCCATGCACATCGTTGAAACGCTTGAAGTGGTCGATATCGAGCAGGATAGCGGCGATGCTGTGCGAAGCGTCGCTCCAGAGCGCATCGCGCACACGGGCGAGCGAACGGCGGTTCAGGAGGCCGCTCAGCTCGTCGCGGTCGGCATTGTGCTCCAGCTGCTGGTAAAGCAGGCTGCCGCGCAGCTGGTTGAGAAAGCTCTGCCGATCCTTCTGCTCCAGGAAATAGGCGCTGACGGCCAGGAAAATCGAGAGCGTCACGTAGAAGGTGACGATGCCGGAATAGGTGACCGCATCGAAGGCGCCGGTGAGCGACGTCGTGGTGAAATGCGAGGCGCACATCAGCACGAGGCCGATGACTATGGCGGGAAACCGCGGGCGAAGCGCGATGACGAAGAACAGGAAGGCGGCGGAATTACCGTTCTGGTAGACGAAGAGATAGGGGCTTTCGCTCTCAACGGCGACGGCCATCGGCAGCGTGACGCCGAGCACGGCGATGGCGACCGAAAGCACGTCGTAAAGCGCGGCATTCGGCCAGCGGCGCACCGCGAGAATGCAGGCGATCACGAAGGGCGTGAAAATGAAGAAACGCACAGTGACGAGGCCGGAAAAGACATCCGCCATCATCGTCCGGTCGCCGAAATAGACGAGATCGTAGATCAGCGTGCCGATGATGCCCCAGATCACGGCGAGCCGCACACGTTCGGCCACATAGCCCTCGCGGAAGCAGGCCTCGATTTCGGGGCAAAAACGCAGGAGACGGAAACCCCGTGCCCTCTGGCGCTCCACGTGTTCCAGTGTCACGACGGTCATCGTCGAATATCCCCATGCAGAACGATTGCCTGACGTTAGGCAAGAATGCTGAACAAGTGCCTAAAGTTGTACGCTTTCTTTCGCCTCACCCTGACCTGGATTGTGGTTGCGCAAACACTTTCCGAGGCGCCTTTCCCATTGACTCCTGTAGCGAGAGGCAGAGGAATTTAGCGCGTAAAATCCGGCGGGTTTGAAACACCGCAGATCCCGGATAGTTGAAGGAGCATGGAACGATGGCGGGCAGACTTGAGGGAAAAACGGCAATCATTTCCGGCGGCGCGACCGGCATGGGCGGGGCGGCCTCGCGCCTTTTCGCCCGGGAGGGTGCGCGCGTCGCGATCGTCGATTACAATACGGCCGCAGCGGAAGAGACGGCAGCGGATATCCGCGCTCATGGCGGCGATGCGCAGGCCTTCACGGCCGATGTTTCGGATGAAGCCGCCGTCATCTCGGCCATCAAGGCCGTCGAGGATCACTATGGCGCGGCCAATGTGCTGTTCAACCATGCCGGCTCGATCATCGTCAAACCCTTCCTCGAAACGACATTAGAGGAATGGGAACGGCTGACGGCGATCAATGTGCGCTCGATGTTTCTCGTCACGCGTGCCGTGCTGCCGGGCATGATCGCGCGCGGCGGCGGGGCCATCGTCTGCACCTCATCGATTTCGGCCGTGGCGGCGACGCCGATGGAGGTGCTCTACGGCACGACGAAGGGTGCGGTGCATATGTTCGCCCGCGCGATCGCCATCGAATTCCGCGATCGCAACATCCGCTGCAACGCCGTCTGCCCCGGCTTCGTGCGCACGCCGCATGGCAACCGCGAGATCGAGGCGCTGAACCGCTATGGCGTGGACGTGTCGGATGCAGCGCTCGCCGCCCAGCAGGGCCGTATCGGCGAGCCGGAGGATATCGCGCGCGCCGCGCTTTATCTGGCGAGCGACGAGTCGGAATTCGTTAGCGGCACGCATCTCTTCGTCGACAACGGCTTCACCGCCATCTGACATTCTATGACGGCGCCTCCGCGGCGCCGTCATCTCCGCGCGCATCAGATCGCGCGCGTGATGCCGCCATCCACACGGATGTTTTGGCCGGTGATATAGGCGGCACCGTCGGAAGCGAGGAACGAAATCGTCGCTGCGACTTCCGCGCTCGTGCCGTAACGTTTCATCGGCACGCCGTCGCGCCGCTCGTCCGTTGCCGGCAGGCTGTCGATCCAGCCGGGCAGCACGTTGTTCATGCGGATATTGTCGGCCGCATAGGTATCGGCGAAAATCTTCGTGAAGGAGGCAAGGCCGGCGCGCGCGACGGCCGAGGTCGGGAACATCGCGCTCGGCTCGAAGGCCCAGGCGGTGGAGATGTTGATGATGACGCCGGACTTCTGCTTCTGCATGATCGGCGTCACCAGGCGCGTCGGGCGCACGGCATTGAGGAAATAGACGTCGATACCAGCATGCCAGTCCTCGTCGGTCAGTTCGAGGATCTGCTTGCGCGGGCCGTGGCCGGCGCTGTTGACCAAGGCATCGACGCGGCCCCAGCGCTCCATCGCGCCATCGACGAGGCGCTTCAGGTCATCGTTCGACTGGTTGGAGCCGGTAACGCCGAAGCCGCCGAATTCCGCTGCCAGCGCCTCGCCCTTGCCGGACGACGAGAGCACGCCGATCTTGAAGCCATCCGCCGCCAGCCGTCGTGCGGCTTCCGCGCCCATGCCGCTGCCGCCTGCGGTGATCAGTGCGACCTTCTGTTCTGCCATCGGATTGTCCTTTCCCGAATGATTGATTGCCCGCATTCTGGCACGGCGGCCCCACCCGCGACCAAACAAAAATGCACTGTTCTTCCTGTAGAAAATCTATCGCTTCAAATACCCTTGAATGCCGCACTCTCCTGAAGAAGCCAGGTGCGCACGGCATGGACGGAGGCGGCGTGCCGGGATTTTCGCGGCGCGACGACGTAGAAATCCACCCCGACCCGCAATTGTGTGCCGAACAACGGCACGAGACGGCCGGCCGTGATATCCTCCTCGATGAAGAAGCTGCTGGCAAGCGCCAGCCCCTGCCCACCGATCGCCGCCTCCAGCGCAAGTGAGGTCTGGTTGAAGCGGATGTTCTTCGCCGCCATGACCGGCGCGGCCTGCCCCATGGCAAGCTCCAGGAATTGGGGCCAGAAATTATGCGCGTCGTGCAGCAGCGCATACCGGGCGAGATTGCCGGGCAATTCCGGAGCGCCGAATTTATCGATGAGAAGCGGGCTGCCGAGCGCGATCACGACATGTTCGAACAGCAGATCGGCTTGCAGGCCAGGCCCGAAAGGCGGGCGGCCGTAGCGCACGGCGAGATCGACGGCGTCCGTCTGGAAATTGGCGATCCTGTCCGTAGCGAGGATGCGCAGGTCGATATCGGGATGCGCCGCCGTGAAATCCGGCAGGCGCGGGATCAGCCATTTCGAGGCAAAGGTCGGGGTGACGCTGATGGTGAGATGCTGCGGCTCAGGCCGAAGGGTCTCCGTCGCCTCGGAAATCAGCTCGAAAGCGCGGCGGATGCTGCCGACATAGCTGCGGCCCGCTTCGGTCATATCAAGGGTTCTGGGGTGGCGCTCGAAAAGCTTCAGGCCGAGCTCCGCCTCCAGCCCGCGGATCTGCTGCGCCACCGCTCCCTGCGTCACGCCGAGTTCCTCCGCCGCGAGCCGGAAATTCAGATGCCGCGTCACGACTTCGAAGACGCGCACGCCATTGAGGGACGGCAGTTTTCCGATGCGGTCGGCCATGCGTGAAATCCGAGAGGAATATAACGACCTTTCTCGTAACAGATTTTCTATCGCGTGGGAAAAGGAGAACTCTTTCGACAGCCTCTTGGCTGCATGGTAGAGAATGGCGGACATATGCAGCGGAGCAGATCGTGACGGCAACCCTTCTGGCGAAAATCTGGGACCAGCTCGGCGCTGCCGCCATCAGCCGCTCGCCGTTCAATTTCTTCCAGCTTGCCACGGTGGGGCTCGACGGCGCGCCGCAGCTTCGCACCATCGTGCTTCGGCGCTGCGATGCCACCAAAGGAACCCTGTCCTTCGTCACCGACATGCGCTCGCCAAAAATCCGGGAGATCCGCAACGATCCACGCATCGCCCTTGTCGGCTTTGATCCGGCGGCTTCGGTTCAGCTGCGCCTTTCCGGTGTCGCCGCAATCACCGACGATGAAGCGGAAAGGCTGGAGATGTGGCAATCGCTTCGGGAGAGAACGCTGATCCTGTTCGACGCGCCGCATGCGCCGGGAACTGTTCTCGACGGCAAAGGCCAGACCTTACAGGCCGGCGAACCGTCGAATGACGAGCCTTATCAGCGTTTTGCGCTCGTCACCGTGACGCTAAGCCGGCTTGAATGGCTCGACCTGTCGTCGGCAAATCACGTCCGCTGCGCGTTCGATCGGGACGGGGCGAACTGGCACGGCGCGTGGCTTGCGCCGTGAATTAACGCTCGCGCGTCATTTCCACTCGTAGGCCTTCGCCGATTTGTACGGACGTTCGGAAATGAACGCCGCGGAGTTTTCCGCCTTCGCGACATACTCCGCGGCATCCGCCTCGTCGTTGAACCCGACGAACACCATCAGCATGGCTCGTGCGGCCGGGTGGCCTTTCTTGCGATAGGAGAAATTGACGGCGCAGTGCGGGTATTGCGTATCAAGCGCCTGCGCGGCGTCGCCAGTCAAAGCAATGAACTGGCCGAGCGCGAAGAAGCGGTCGATGGCGGCAAAGGCTGCCGCCTGCGAAATCTGGCGGTTGGCATCTTTTGCGCCCGGACGGCCGTAATAGAGGCTGTCCGTCTGGCCCTTGCGCCGCTTCGTCTCATAGACGACGAGGCTGCCGGAAGCCGCCAGTTCCAGACGCACATCGAAGGTCTGGAAGAGGTCCGGGCTGCGGTCCAACTCCGCAAACAGGGCGCGCAGCTCCGCGATAGCATCGGCGTAGAAAGAAACGGTCATCGGCTTCATCCGGTCACAAAAGTGCCGCCCGCCTATCATGCAGGCCTGCCGCAGCAAACGGTTTTAGACACTATCGCGCCGAAAACCCGTGCTGGCGGTGAGAAGGCCCCGCGTATAGTCCTGCGTCACCCTATGGGCGGCGAGGTCACCGGAAGCGAGCTCTTCAACGGTCTGGCCGCTCTGCATGACCATCAGCCGGTCGCACATATGGGTGACCACGGCGAGATCGTGGCTGACCATGACGAAGGTGAGGTTGCGGGTGGCGCGCAGTTGTTCGAGCAGGTTCAGCACTTCGGCCTGCACCGAGGCATCGAGCGCCGAGGTCGGCTCATCGAGCAGCAGGATGGACGGTTCGAGGATCAGTGCACGGGCAATCGCCACGCGCTGGCGCTGGCCGCCGGACAGCTGGTGGGAATAGCGGAAGCGGAAGCTCGCACCGAGCCCCACCTCGTCGAGCGCCCGCACGATGCGGTTTTCGGTATCGGCAAAACCGTGGATCGCGAGCGGCTCCAGCAACAACCGGTCGACCGTCTGGCGCGGATGCAGGGAGCCGTAGGGGTCCTGAAACACCATCTGGACCTTGCGGTAGAAGGCCTTGTCGCGCTTGGCTCCAAGCTTTTGGCCATCGACAGCGATACTGCCGGAGGAGACGGGCGCAAGACCCGCGACGGCGCGCAGCAGCGTCGACTTGCCCGAGCCGGATTCACCGACCAGACCGAAGGATTCGCCCGGTGCGACCGTCAGGCTGACATCGTCGAGCGCCACGAAGTCGTCGTATTCGACGCTGAGGCCATCAATGGCGAGAGCCGGCGTCATGTTCTCCACTCCGGTTTGCGATCAAGCACCGGCAGCGGATGCCGGTCCGCGCCGATCTCGGGCATGCAATTCAGCAGGCCGCGCGTGTAGGGATGCTGCGCCTCGGAAAGCTTTGCCGCCGGCAGTTCCTCGACGATGCGGCCGGCATACATGACGATGACGCGGTCGCAGAAGGACGACACGAGACGCAGGTCATGCGAGATGAAGATCAGCCCCATGCCGCGCTCGGCGACCAGCCGGTTGAGGATGGCGAGCACGTCGAGCTGCACCGTCACGTCGAGCGCCGATGTCGGCTCGTCGGCGATCAGCAGTTCGGGGCCGGCGATCAGCATCATGGCGATCATCGCGCGCTGCCCCATGCCGCCGGAGACTTCGTGCGGGTAGAGATCGAAGACCCGTTCAGGATCGCGGATCTGCACGGCGGCGAGCATATCGAGCGCACGCCTGCGCGCCTCCGCCTTGCCGACCGGCTCGTGCGTGCGCAGCGTCTCGACGATCTGCCGGCCGATGGTCATGACCGGGTTGAGCGAATATTTCGGATCCTGCAGGATCATCGCGATGCGCTTGCCGCGCAGAGCGCGCCGCTCGGCCTTCGAGGCCTTGAGGAGGTCGATGCCGTTGAACTCCAGCCGCTTGGCGTCGATCACGCCATGTTCGGCGGTCAGGCCCATGATGGCGCGGCCCGTCTGCGACTTGCCGGAACCGCTCTCGCCGACGATGCCGAGCCGTTCACGGCCGAGCGTGAAGGACACGCCGCGCACCGCCTCGATGACACCGGTGCGCGTCGGGAAGGTGACGCGCAGGTCTTCGACGTTGAGAAGCGCACTCATTGGCCGCTCCCACGCGGATCGAGCGCGTCGCGCAGGCCGTCGCCGAGCAGGTTGAAGCCGAGGCTGACGATGAGGATGGCGACACCCGGAGCGGCGGCCACCCACCATTGATCGAGGATGAAGCGGCGGCCAGAGGCGATCATCGCGCCCCATTCCGGCAGCGGCGGCTGTGCGCCAAGCCCGAGGAAGCCGAGACCGGCGGCTGTCAGGATGATGCCCGCCATGTCGAGCGTCACGCGCACGATGAGCGAGGAAATGCAGAGCGGCATGATATGGCGCAGCACGATACGCCATGGGGACGCGCCCATCAGCTGCACGGCGAGAATGTAGTCGGAATTGCGCACCGTCAGCGTCTCGGCACGCGCGATGCGCGCATAGGGCGGCCAGGAGGTGATGGCGATGGCGATGATGGCATTGCCGATGCCCGGCCCGAGCGCCGCAACGAAGGCGAGCGCCAGAACGAGTTTCGGGAAGGCGAGGAAGATATCGGTGATGCGCATCAGCACCGCATCCACCCAGCCGCCCGCATAGCCAGCGACCGTGCCGACCAAGAGGCCGATGGGCGCGGCGATAACCGCGACCAGCAGCACGACCTGCAAGGTGAGGCGCGAACCGTAGATGAGGCGCGAAAGGATGTCGCGCCCTTGGTCATCCGTGCCGAGCCAATGCCCCGCTCCGGGCGTCATCAGCCGCGCCTTCGCGAGATCGCCGATATAGGGCGAATGGGGTGCGAGCAACGGCGCGAAGATCGCCAGGAAGACGAGACCCAGAATGATAACAAGGCCGATGACGGCGAGTTTGTTGGCGGTGAAACGCCGCCAAGCGACATAGGCGCGGCCGAGCCGTGCCTGCAGGCGCGATTGCGGCCGGTCGGTCAGGAGCCATTCGCGGCGGGTCATGGTGGCGGCGTCGCTCATCGGGACCTCGTGCGGGGATCGAGCATGCGGTAGAGCACGTCGGAGAGCAGGTTGATGGCGATAAAGACGGACCCGATGACGATGGTGCCACCGAGCACCGCGTTCATATCGGCGTTTTGCAGCGAATTGGTGATGTAGAGGCCAAGGCCCGGCCAAGCAAAGACGGTCTCCGTCAGCACCGAGCCTTCGAGCAGGCCGGCGTAGGACAGCGCAATGACCGTGACGAGCGGCACCGCCGCATTGCGCAACGCATGGCCCCAGATGATCCGGGTCTCCGACAGGCCCTTGGCGCGGGCGGCGACGATATATTCCTGACCGAGCTCGTTCAGCATGAAGGAGCGCGTCATGCGGCTGATATAGGCGAGTGAAAAATAGCCGAGCAGCGAGGCCGGCAGGATGATGTGCGAGACGATATCGCGGAACGCCGCCCAATCGCGGTTGAGGATCGCGTCGAGCAGGAAGAAGCCGGTGATCGGCGTGAACGTATATTCGAAGACGACGTCGATGCGGCCGGGGCCGGAAACCCAGCCGAGGCGCGCATAGAAGACGAGCAGCGCAAGCAGGCCGAGCCAGAAGATCGGCACGGAATAACCGACGAGGCCGATGATGCGCACCACCTGGTCGGTGAAACTGCCGCGCCTGACGGCGGCGAGCACGCCGAGCGGAATGCCGAGCAGCGCGCCGATGACCGTGCCGACCGTGGCAAGCTCCATGGTCGCGGGAAAGACCCGGCGGATGTCGGTCATCACGGGATTGGTCGTCAGCACCGAGGTGCCGAAATCACCGCTGAGCACGCCCTTCATGTAGAGCCAGAACTGCTGGTAATACGGCAGATCCAGCCCCATCTCCAGCCGCACGCGCTCCACCACGTGAGCGGGCGCCCGGTCGCCGACGATCGCCAGCACCGGATCGATCGGCACGACGCGGCCGATGAAGAAGGTGACGGCGAGCAGGCCGAGATAGGTGGTGGCGACGACCGCGAGGAAACCCGCCACCGATTTCAGCCTCGCAGAGGCGCGCCGGCTGGCGCGCCTTGCAGGCTTCAGTCTTTCAACAGCGCTCAAGGAGCTTGTCCTTCAGCTCACTGTTTGGTCACGGGTGCAAGGAAGTTCGTATCCATGGACGGACCGAGCTTGTAGTTCTTCACCGTACCCCGCACGCCGGCCGCTTCGATCTGCTGGAAGATCATGACGAAGGGGCTGGTCTCCAGCGCCTGCCGCTGCAGCTTCTGGTACATTTCGGCGCGCTTGTCGTTGTCGCGTTCCAGAAGGGCGGCCTTGGATTCGGCTGTCAGCTCCGGAATGTCCCAGGCATTGCGCCAGGCAAGCGTCTTCACCGATGCATCGTCGCTGTTGTCGGGGTTCGACGTGAAGGCCTCGCCGTTCGAGTTCGGATCCCAGTAATCCATGCCCCACTGGCCGATATAGAGGTCGTGGTTGCGGGCGCGGTACTTGGTCAGCGTCTGCTTGCCGTCACCGGGGATGATCTCGATCTTCACGCCGGCCTGGCCGGCGGTCTGCTGGAAGGATTCGGCAATGCCCGTCACCGGCTGCGTGTTGCGCACGTCGAAGGTCACGGAGAAGCCGTCCTTCAGGCCGGCCTTTTCCAGCAGTTCCTTGGCCTTCGCCACGTCGAACTTGTAGGGGCTCGCCTCCAGCGCGCCGAGCACGCCCTTGGCCTGGTAGGTCTGGCGGATTTCACCGATACCCTTGAGCAGGGTCGAGCCGATCGCATCGTAATCGACGAGATACTTGAAGGCCTCGCGCACCTCGGGCTTGGCGAGGTTTGCATTCTTCTGGTTGAGACTGATGTAATAGACCGTGCCCTTCGGCGCGCTGGTCGTCGCCAGGTCGGCGTTCTTGGAAACGGCGTCGAGATCGCCCGGTTCCAGGTTGCGCGCGATGTCGACGTCGCCGGCTTCCAGCATCAGGCGCTGCGTGGCGCTCTCCTTGACGTGGCGATAGATGACGCGGGCGAGCGCGGGCTTTTCGCCGTAATAATTGTCGTTGCGCTCCAGAACGAGGATTTCGTTGGCGCGCCAGTCGCGAATCTTGAACGGGCCGGAGCCGGCATAGTTGGTCTTCAGCCAGCCATAGCCGAAATCGGTGTCGTATTTGTATTCGTCGCTCGGCGTCTTGGCCTCGGCGTGCTCCATCACCAGCTTCTTGTCGAGCACGGCGCCGACGGTGGCCGTCAGGCAGTTCAGCACGAAGCTCGGCGCATAGGCCTTGTCGACGGTGAAGACGAAGGTGTTTTCATCCGCAGCCTTGGCCTTTTCGGCAACGTTGTCGCCCGTCAGGCCGAACTGGGTGAGGATGAAAGCAGGGCTCTTGTCGAGCTTGACGACGCGCTCGAAGGACCAGGCGACATCCTCGGCGGTAACGGGGTTGCCGGAGGCGAACTTGATGCCCGGCTTTAGCTTGAACGTATAGGTGAGGCCGTCGTCGGAAACGGTCCAGCTGTCGGCGATGCCGCCCTTGACCTTGGTCGTGTCGGCGATATCGAGACGGACCAGCATGTCATAGGCGTTGCCGATGAATTCGGCCGGCGACAGCTCGAAGGATTCGGCCGGGTCGAGCGTGATCGTATCGTCGATCGCCCAGGCCTGGACCAGCGTATCGGCCGGCGTTTCCGCGAAAGCCGGCGCCATGCCGCCCGAGACGAGCAGCAGCGAGAAGGCAGCACCTGCGAGCAGCGGACGCATGCGGCTCGAAATCGTTTCCCTGTTCATTTCCGTTCCCCGTTCTTTGACGATAACCCTCGGCATCCGATCGCCGGACGCCATTTTCGTAAGTCAATCATACTATTGGCCGGAAAGACAACCCTTCTTTCTGGCCGTCCCCATTCCTGAAAAGCCGGCCACCGAGAACCATGGATTTCACGGCGAAACGCCTTTACTCCTTTCATGGAGCGGAGCCCTGCCGCGTCGGGCGCATGGAACGAGGGGGAATGCATGCTTGTCGGAATAACGATCCTGCTGGTCTTTCAATTGATCGGCGAAGTGACGGCCTATTTTCTCGGCGGCTTCGTACCGGGGCCGGTCATCGGCATGGCGATGATCGCCGTGGTGCTGACGCTGACCGGCGGGATGAAGACGCTTCAGCCGGCGCATCAGCAGACCCTGGAAACCTCGCGGTCCATCCTCGCCAATCTCGGCATTCTCTTCGTGCCAGCCGGCGTGGGCATCATCCAGCATCTCGATCTCATCCGCGACCGGGGTTTTGCGCTGCTCGCGATCGTGCTTTTGTCGACGGTGATCACGCTGACGGTGACCGTCTGGGTCTTCATTCTGGTGAAGCGTCTGACCGGAGGCTATGCCGATGAATAGTGCGCTCTGGGTCTATCTCGCCACCTCCCCCCTGCTCTGGCTGACGGGAACGCTGGTCGTCTGGCTCGCCGCCAACGCCGTTACGGGCCTTCGCCCCGGCAATCCGCTGCTCAATCCGATCATGCTGACGATCGCCGTCATCGCCCTCGTGCTCTGCCTCGCCGGTATCGACTACAAGACCTATTTCGAAGGTGCGCAGTTCATCCATTTCCTTCTCGGCCCGGCGACCGTCGCGCTCGGCATCCCGCTTTACGAGAAGCTCTCTCTGGTGAAGAGCAACCTCGTGCCGATGCTGGCCGCCCTCATTGCCGGTAGCCTCACCGCCGTCGGCGCGACGGTCTTCTTCGCCCATCTTTTCGGCTTCTCCTCGTCCGTCGTCGCCTCGCTTGCGCCGAAATCCACAACGGCAGCCGTTGCCATGGCCATTTCCTCCGGCCTCAACGGCGACCCGGCATTGACCGCCGCCGTCGTCGTGCTCACCGGCATCTGCGGCGCCATCATCGTCACGCCGATGATGAACGCCATGCGCATCAAGGATTTCAGCGCCCGCGGCTTCGCCGTCGGCCTTGCCTCGCACGGCATCGGCACGGCGCGCGCCTATTCCGTGGACCCGGTCGCAGGCCTGTTTTCAGGCATCGCCATGGGCCTCAATGCCGTCCTGACTTCGCTGATCGTCCACCTCTTCCTCTAGTCGCCGATAGCGACCACGGTGTGCGGAATTCACCCGCACACCCACCCGCCTTCCCGGAAAATCACATGCCGCACACGGGCGGCGGCACGCTCTTCCCAATCGTTATATTTCATAAGATATAACGTTCAAAGGATAAGCCATGCCGACCCAGCCCCGTCTCCTGCCGCCCGCCACACCCATTTCGCTGCTAGTCTCTCCCGCCGGCCGGCCGCCGCAGGTTGCCGGAGAAAAGACCGGAGCACAGCGCCTGAAGACCTGGGACATTCCCACGACCTTCCATTGCTCGATCATCGGCACCTGCCTGACAAATGGCGAGCTGCGCCAGATTCTGCTCAAGACCAGCCAGGAGGATGCGGAAACCGCGACCGACCACAGCCTGCACGGTCGTGGCGTACGCCTCGCCGGCCAGCGCGACCAGGCGGCGAAAATGCTCAACAAGCGCTCGACAAGCGCCATGAAGCCGCCATCAAGCGTATCCCCCGGCAGGCGGACGAGGCGGCGCTCCGGCGCATCTGGCGCGAAAGCTTCGACCGCGGCGACATTGCCGGCCCGTATTGGGCGCTGATGAGCCATCCCGCAACGCCGCCTGCCCTCGTGCGCGACATCTTCGGCGAAGTGCATATGCTCTCGCATCTCGTCGGCAGCGCCAGCCGCCTCGATATCGCCCGCCTCACCCAGCTGGAAAAGGAACTGGAAACCGAGCGGGAAAAGACAGCCCGGCAGGAAATGCGCTTGAAGACAGCCGCCGAGGAACGCATCGCCTTGCAACAGCGTCTTCGCCAGATGGAAGAGCGAGCCGTCAACGCCGAAGCGCTGGCTGCCCATGCCCAGCGCGCCCGCAGCGAGGACACCGCCCTTCCCAGCCGCGCCGATACCGAGGATACGCGCGCCGGCATGCTCGCCCGACGCCTGAAGGAAGCCGAGGAGCGCTACGACGCCCTACAGCGGGAACACGAACAGTTGCAGGATCTTTCCCATTCGATCCTGCGCGAGAACGAGACGCTCGAGGCCATCATCGCCGCCGAGGACGGGCATGGCGCCAAACACGTTATTCCGCAACAGAGCGGCCCGGTGCTCTATGTCGGCGGCCGACGCAACCTGTTCGATCATCTCCGGTCCTGCGCGGAAACCCGCAACGTCGATTTGCTGCTGCATGACGGCGGCATGGAGGACAGCACGACGCTGCTGCCGGCGCTCGTCGGGCAGGCTGCGACCATCCTCTTCCCGGTCGACCACATCAGCCATGCCGCCGTCGGCCTCGTGAAGCGCCTGTGCCGCGAACAGGGAAAATCCTATCTGCCCCTACGTTCGGCCGGCCTCGCAAGCTTCCTCGCCGCCATATCCGGCGCCGGCGGCGCCTATGGACGTCTCTAGCGAAGCGCCGGCTTGATCTTCAGCCGCTTTGCTGACAGGAGCCGGGAGGTGCGGGCGATCGGGTCGGCACCGCCTGGAGGCCGATAATGCATTCCACTCCCCAAAATCACGCCCACCCGCTCGGTTTTCTCATAGCCTTCGGCACCGGCGGCCTGCTGGCATTGATGGTGCAGTTCAACGGCGCGCTTGCCAACTATGGCAATTCGCTGTTCTCCTCCTGGACCGCCCATGCGACGGGAACGGTTGCCGCTCTGCTTTTCCTCCTCGTTTTGCCCCGCCGCCGCGCATCCGTGGAACCAAGACCACCCGCGCCGCTCTGGGCCTATCTCGGCGGCCTCTCGGGGGCGGCGACCGTCGTGCTCTCCTCCATGGCGGTGAATTCACCCGCCGGCCTGCCCGGCACGCTGGCGCTCGGCCTTGCCGGCCAGCTGGTCTTCGGCCTCGTCGCGGATGGCTGGGGCCTGTTCGGCCTGCCGAAGCGTCGCATCACCATCCGGGATTTCGCCGCACTTGCCCTTGTTCTGGCCGGCAGCCTGCTGATCCTTCTGGCCGGAAGGGGCGCTGCATGAGCCCGTTCATCCTGATTGCCGGTGCAGCCGGCCTGCTCGTCGGCCTCAGCCGCCAACTCAACGGCCGGCTTAGCCTTTCGACCTCGCCGTTGATCGCATCCTTCTGGAACCACTTCGTCGGGTTCATTGCCCTGACGCTACTCGGATTTGTTATCGGTAACCTCTGGCCCGCTGGCGCCGCGAATGCGCCCTGGTATGCCTATCTCGGCGGCCCAATCGGCGTCGTCTTCGTGGCGCTCAGTAGCTGGCTCGTCGCCCGCATCGGTGCCGTCAACACAGCACTTCTCATCATCGGCGGCCAGATGGTGTGCGGCCTTGCGATCGATCTCCTGCAATCCGGCCGGCTTTCGCTCTGGCTCTCAAGCCTCGGCGTCATGCTCATCATGGCCGGCATGGTGGTCGCTCAGCGCCGGCCGCGCGGGTAAAGCTCAGAACGCCGTCACGTCTCAAAATGAGGCGCGGCGGCGTCCGCCCGATGCCTGCGGCCTGGCGATAGACGGCATTCGATTCAAATTTTCCGGCCGGCCTTGAGGCTTTACGCACCGCAACACGCCTCGCAATCATGAGTCGCTTGGTTCGAACGACGAGCCGGCTAGGGTCCACGCGGCGCCATGACGGGGCCGATTCGAGGAAATGAACATGCCCCTGCGACGCTTCCGCTCGCCCCTGCCCGAACTGCCGCCCACCGAACGCCTGGTCCGCGCCATCCGAAATATCGACAAGCATCTCGAACAGGCCCGCAGCACCGGCCAGCCTGCGCCCCTCAGCGCCTATCGCGCCCGCCGCATATTGCAGGAAGCGCTTCGCCGCTGTCTGGAAACGGGAAACGCAGGCCGCACGGCTGCGCATCGCCTGTGCCGGGGCTCTCTCGAGCCGCGGGAAACGGGTTTTTTGAAAGAACCCAAAGATTTAAGGGGTTGCAGTGACGTCCCGTTGCAGACAGATTTGCCCGCTCGCGAATGCAATCGCGACACGCGTGCCTATGAGGGGAAGAGTATGGCGTATGACTGGACCGGAGAATCCACCCGAAAGCGCAACCGTCTAAAGTTGGTTTCCGCCCTGTTTCTGAGCCTCGTCATCGTCGTGACCCTGCCGCTGGCCGTTACGCCGTTTCTCTGAGACTTCCGTAGGCCGGGATGACCGTCCCGCGTGGTGAAAGCGATTCCTCAGGCCCGGACCAGCACCGTCCGGTTCCTTTACACTCCATCTAGGCCTCCCAGAAAACGCGTCTACGCGAATATAATATATCTATGATATCTCGGCTGCAACGCGCTGATCTGCATCCGCAAGTGGGTCGTCTATCCCTTCGTTTTCAAGGCGCGCGGGTACCGCGCGGGCTCGTGCCGTGCAGCTAGGTCATCTACCGCCGTTCCCATGCCGACCTCACCCTCTGCGCCGCCACCGTCCGAAAACACGTCCCGATGCGAGGCGAAAAATCACGTCATCCGCACGTCGAGACCAAGCGCCTCGGCGATGACGATGGTCTGGTCGATCGTGATGATCGCGTCTTTCAGGTGAACATTGGCCGGGTCGATGGCGCTGAGGTCGCTGCCGCGCAGATCGCAGGCCGTGAAGTCCGCGGCATGCAGCCAGGCGCCGGAGAGGTCGGCATCGCGTATCGAGCCACGCTTGCAAAAGGCGCCCGTCAGATCGGCCTCGCGCAGGCGGGTGCCTTTGAAGACGGCACGGCCGAGCACGGCGCCGGGCAGGCCTGTGAAGGACCAGTCACCGCCGGAAACCTGCATCTGGTCGAAATCGCAGGCATCGAACAGGCTGCCGACCAGCTTGCATTCGGTGAAGCGGCTGTCGAAGAATTTGCAGGAGACGAATGTGCAGTTGACGAAAGCACTCGCCTGATGCGTCGAGGCATTGAAGCGGGCACGGCGGAACGTGCATTCCTGGAACACCGCGCCGAGCGTCTGCGCCTCGCTCATGTCGAGATCGGAAAACAGCGTCTTATCATGGCGCTCGCGCTCGATCTGCCTTCCATACCAGTCCGCACCGGCGATCGTGATCTCGGTTTTCGGCGCTGCCTCTCCATATCGTCGTTCCGCCATCGTCGTCCGCCCGGTGATTCTCGTCGGGTCACGATAGGCGCAACGACGGACGCGATGAAGGGGCAGTGCTGAGGCGCGCGCGGCCTGCAGATAGGTCTCGGCAATGTCAGCGACGACGGAGAGCGCAAGCGCATTGGCGTCGCGAGCCTTGTCGAAAATACCGATCGGCGCCTTGATGCGGGCGAGATCGTCTTCGCCGTGACCACGCCCGCGCAACGCCTCGCAGCGCTTGGCATGGGTGCGGCGGCTGCCAAGCGCGCCGATATAGAAGACGGATGAAGCAAGAGCTGCATCGAAGAGCGGCAATTCGCGGTCAATATCGTGGAAGAACAGTGCGACGGCCGTATCGGCATCGAGCTGGTCGGGCGACGGCGCCTGGCCGCGCTCAATGGTCACGACCTCGTAGCCGGAAGCCGTCGCAATCCGCGCCACCGCGCCGGCTTCCATCGGCGTGCCGGCCAGAACCAGGCGCGGCTTCGGGCGGTAGGCACGCACGAACGTGTCGTCTTCCCAGCCGCTGGCGCCCTCGCCCGGCTCGAAAGACAGGGCCTGGGTGCCAGGGTGGTAACGCAGACGCACGGGGCTGCGACGCCGAAGCGCCGTCAGCGTGCGGCGCAGCACCGCACCGTCACGCAAGACATGAATGGCGAGCGTGATGCCGCCGCCGCAGGGCAGCACGATATCGAAGAAAGGCGAGCCTTCGCCGAGGCGGAGATTGCGGTCCATTCCTTTCTTGAGGGCGATGACGGCATCGGCGGCGACGGCCGCTTCCGTGCAGCCGCCGGAGACGAAGCCGCAATAGAGACCGTCGTCGCGCACCGCCATCTGCGCGCCGATGGCGCGGGCAGCACCGCCGCGAATTTCGACCAGCGTGACGAGGGCGCTAGCGTGGCCGTCATCCAGCGCATCGGCGGAGAAAGAGAGAATGTCGATCGCATCGTCAGAGAGGAAAGCGGCTCGGGGTTCGGGTGCGATCCATTCCGGGCTCTCAGCGATACGGGCGGCCATGTCATTCCCCTCCTTGCGTTCCTTCCCAGCGGCGCACGATGCCGGGGTCGAGGTCGAAGAGATCGAGCACGCGGCCAACCGTATGATCGACCATCTCTTCAAGGCTTTTCGGCTTGGCGTAGAAGGCTGGGACGGGCGGATAGATGATGCCGCCCATCTCCGTGACCTGCGCCATGTTCCTGATATGGCCGAGATGCAGCGGCGTCTCGCGCAGCATCAGGACGAGACGTCGGCGCTCCTTGAGCACCACGTCGGCGGCGCGGGACAGCAGGTTGTCCGTCGTGCCCGTCGCGATCTCCGCCATGGTCTTCACGGAGCAGGGCGCGACGATCATGCCGAGCGTCTTGTAGGAGCCGGAGGAGCAGACCGCGCCGATATCCTTGTTGGAATGGGTGGTCGTCGCCAGCGCTTCCAGGTCCTGCTTGGTGAAATCCGCCTCGGCCGCGAGCGTGATGCAGGCGGCGCGCGACATGATCAGGTGCGTCTCGATGTCGAGGTCGCGCAGCACTTCGAGGATGCGCTTACCATAGATGACCCCGGAAGCGCCCGAAATGCCGACGATCATGCGTCTTGGCCGCGTCATGACCTTTATCCCGCTGATTTGAGGAGGGCGGCGGCACGCGCGGACGCCTCATCGCTGATACGCGCACGCACGCCATGGAAATTCGGGCCGCGCGTGGCATCCAGCCCCATGCGCGAGGTGGTGCCGATGCCGCTCGCCGAAGGGTCGAGTGCATTGCCCGGCAGGCCCTCGATGATCACGACATCCTTGTGCGGCTGGAAATGCGTGGCGAGCGCCCAGAGCACTTCCGAATCCTTCGTAATATCGACATCCGCGTCCACCACCACGACATTCTTCAGATACTGGTCCCAGCCGAGAAGGCCGAGCATGACCTGCCGCGCCTCGCCCTCGCGGGTCTGGTTCATCGCGATATAGGCGTGGAAATGCGTGCCGGAGGACGGATAGTGCACGGCGGTGATCGAGGGGAAGCGGGCCTTCAGTTTCTCAACGACCTCGGCTTCGCGCGGCACGCGGCCAAGGTTCAGGTGCTCGGCCGAATTGCCGCCCGCGACGGAGACGAGCATCGCATCGCGCCGGCGCATGATGGTCTCGACGGTGAAGAGGTTGTTGGTCGAACGGTCGGAGGAATAGCCGGTGAACTCGCCGAACGGTCCCTCCTCGACATGCGCCTCGGGATCGATCACGCCTTCCAGCACGATCTCGGCATGGGCAGGAACGCGGATGCCGTATTTCGGCGTGCGCACGACCTGCAGGGGCTCGCCCATCAGGCCGCCGGCCACATCGCGCTCGTCCTCTCCGAAGGCCAGGCGGGCGGAAGCGGCGATCATGAACAGCGGATGGCCGCCGATCACCATGGCGACCGGCATCGGCTTGCCCTTCTCCTTGGCCATGTTCATCAGGCGCCAGAGATGGCCGCGCGAATGCAGCGAGGTCGCCAGCGAATTCTTCGAATGGATCATCGCGCGGTGATAGCTGAGATTGCCCGCCCCGGTTTCCGGGTGCTCGCCGATGATGATGCCCGAGGTGATGTACTTCGCGCGGTCGGTGTCGAAGTGCTTCAGCATCGGCAGTGTGTTGAGATCGACGTCGTCGCCGGAGATGATCTCTTCCGTGATCGGGCCGCTTTCCAGAACTTCCGGCGTGAACGGTCGGTTGGAGCGGGCCTGATAGGCCTCGTGCAGCTTGTCTGCGGTCGAGCCGAGCAGGCGGGCGATACGATCGCGCGAGGCGAAGATATTGCAGACGACCTCTGCGCCAATACCGCTGACATTCTTGAGGTGCAGCATCGGATGCTGGCCCTTGTCCGCGAGGTTCCAGATCAGCGCCGTGGCGTCCTGATCGTCCGAGACCGGCCGGTCGATGGTGATGACGTCCTCGGGATGCTCCGCCTGGTAATCAGCCAGGAAACGGCGGACGTCTTGCTTGTGGTACTGGCTCATCTCTCGGCCTCGGTGCTCGGGGTTGGCGGCGCATCAGGCCGCCCGATATGGTAAAGCCCCCTCATCCGCCTGCCGGCACCTTCTCCCCGGTGGGGAGAAGGGGGAAACCGTAAGGTTCACACCCTTCGCTTCCCTCCGCAGAATGGAAGGGAAAACCGAGGGCGCCGCATCTCCCCTTCTCCCCCACAGGGAGAAGGTGGCCGAAGGCCGGATGAGGGGGTCTTTTGCCCGCCGCCGGAGAGCGGCGGGCATTTCGTTCAGATCAAGCCGGCTGCAGCAGGTGCTTACCGGTGGCGCGGTCGACGCCGGCGTAGCTGTCCGTCAGGCGCGCCTCGGCGTCCTTCACGTCACGCGGCGGCGGTGACGGGTCGATGCCGACGAGCTTGGCGATGTTGTTGCCGAGATAGCCTTCCAGATCGTCCTCGGAGAGGTTGATGCCGTGCGGCGGGTCCTTGCAGAGCACTTCCAGCTCGCGCAGCCACATGCCCGGATCGTTCGGCGGGCTGTCCGTGCCGAAGACGATCTTGTTCTTCGGCAACTGCTGGGCGAACTCCACGATGCGCGACTGGAAGCACCAGCCGGATTCGCAGTAGACGTTCGGCGTATCCATCGCCATCCAGAACGACTCGAACGAGTAGTTGCCGCCCGTCTGGATGCCGAAGTGACCGATGATGAAGTTGACCATCGGGAACTCGCGGATGATCGGGTAGAACATCGTCGGGATCGTGTACGGGCCATCGCCGGTATGGATGAGGACGACGACGCCGAGTTCGGCGCACTTCTTCATCGCCGGACGCAACCATTCCAGCGCACGGTCGGGACGGTAGCCATGCATGTTGGCATGCAGCTTCAGCATCTTGAAGCCGTATTCCTTGACATGGAATTCCAGCTCCGCCGCCCCGTTTTCGGGCCCCCAGCGCGGGTTATAGTTGAAGTTGCCGATGAAGCGGTCCGGATACTTTTCGCACAGCTCGGCGATATAGGCCATGTAGTCGCGAATGCCCTCGCGGCCCTTGCGGTTGCCGTCACGGTAGCCCGTGTTGCCCGGCGGCGGCTGGATGAAGCCCATGTCGATACGGCGCGGCTTGCCGTTGATCATGTAGGGGCCGTCCATCAGCTTGAGCATGCGCTCACCGGTGAAGGGCGTACCCGTATGGCGCCATGCCTCGTCGACGAGGTTGGTCGGGTGAAGATGGGTATCGATGATCATTGTTCACTCCGTTCGTTTACGCGGCGATCTGGACGCCGTGCTGGCGCAGATACGCCTCGGCTTCCTCGACGGTTGCCGGCGGCTTGGTCGGCTCGAGGCCGATCATGCGGGCGAGGTTGTTGCCCAGGTAGTCTTCCAGATCGTCCTCGGAGAGGTTCAGGCCCTGCGGCGGCTCGTGGCAGAGGACCTCCAGAAGGTTGATCCACATGCCCGGCTCGTTCGGCGGCGTATCGGAGCCGAAGAGGATCTTGTGCTTGGGCAGGACCTTGGCGAATTCGACGATACGCGACTGGAGGCACCAGCCGGATTCGACGTAGACGCTCGGCGTATCCAGCGCCATCTGCATCGGCTCGAACACATAGACGCCGCCCGTCTGGACGCCGAAATGCGCGAGGATGAAGTTCACTTCCGGGAACTCGCGGATGATCGGGTAGAACTCGGTCGGGATCGAGTACGGACCGTCGCCGGTGTGCACCTTCACCATCAGGCCGAGCTCGGCGCACTTCTTCATGGCCGGGCGCAGCCAGTCGAGCGCGCGGTCCGGGCGGTAGGCGTGCATATTCGCCTGCAGCTGGACCATCTTGAAATCGAATTCCTTGGCGTAGCGTTCGATTTCGTCGACGCCGTTCTGCACGCCGTAGCGCGGATTGTAGACGAAGCAGCCGAGGAAGCGGTCGGGATGCTCGGTCACCATCTTTTCCGTATAGCCCATGTACTGGCGAATGGCGGCCTTGCCTTCCAGGTCCATGATCTCGTGGGTGTAGATGGTGTTGCCCTGCGGCGGCTGAATAAAGGCCTTGTCCACACGGCGCGGCTTGCCGTTCACATAATACGGGCCGTCCATCATCTTCAAAAGCTTGTCGCCGGTGAAGGGCGGTCCGTCATGGCGCCAAGCCAGGTCCACCAGGTCGGTGGGGTAGCAGCTTAGGTCGATTATCATTCCTGTTCTCCTGTCGTAGAGGGTCCGGTCGATGCGGGGCCGCGCGATGAACGCCATGCCGGCAAAAGCCGGGCGTGGATCCGCGAACTCAGGAAACGCCGATGACGGAGAAGAACGGCCGAGGCCCCGAACGGGGCGCAAACGGCGGGTGTTCCTTTCGTAGTCAGCATCGACATCGCAGCCTCATCTTCCAACAGACGGTGAGCAATTGTCGGTGCTTCTACTCGACGCCAAAAAGACCATGGCGGTGGCTTTATGTCAATAAAAATATCAATCTAAGTTATTATTTTTAAAAGATATTTTTAGAAAAACGCCAGCGACCGCCCGCGCGCTGGAGGGTGCGCGGGCGGTTCAGACAGAAGGTCTTGAGCAGGCAGATAGCGGCAGGAGAAGCGCCGCTAGGCCGCCAGGCAGGCGCGCAAGTTTCTGTCGATGCCGTCACGGTCGAGATTGCGGCCGATAAAGACGAATTTCGACTTCGGCGTATCCTCGCCCCAGGCGTGATCCGGGCGGAAATCGACCAGCTTGTGCACCGCCTGGAGCACGAAGAATCGGTCGTCGTTCGCCACCGAGACGATGCCCTTGGTACGGAAGATGTCGTCGCCGTGTTCGCCGAGATAGTTCTTCAAGAAGCCCGCCAGCTTCTCGCCGTCGAAGGACTGCGGATAGACGAAGGAATGGGACTTCACCGTCGCATCGTGCCGGTGCGGGCGCAGGGCCGTTGCCGGTGCATGATCATGCTTGTGGTCATGATGATGGTCCGGGTGATCGCAGGCAGCGTCGTGGCATTCGAGGTGATGCCCATGGTCGTGCTCCGGATGGTCGCAGGCCGCGTCATGGCAATCGTGGCTGTGATGGCCGTGCGCATCGCCATCGTCATCCATGTCGATGGCGAGGATTTCCGCGCGCTCGCGCACATAGGACGGGCGGAAGCCTTTGACGCCGAGGATGTTGGACAGGTCCACCTGGCCATAGGTCGAGCGCAGGATCGGCGCCGTCTGATTGAGCTTGCGCAGCGAGCCCTCCAGCTCACCGAGGCCTTCCTCGGAGGCAAGATCGACCTTGTTGACGAGAATGCGGTCGGCCGCGACGATCTGGTTGACCGCTTGGTTGTCGCTGCCGTCGAGCACGGGATCGTAGAGGTGCTGGTCGATATGCATGGCATCGACAAGCGTGACGATGGCGTCGAGCTCCACCTCGTCGGCGACGCTGCGGTCGACGAAGAAGGCGGTAGCGACCGGGGTGGGATCGGCGAGGCCCGAGGTCTCGACGATGATGTGGTCGAACTTGTCCTTGTGGCTGAGCAGCTTCTTCATCACGTCGATGAGGTCGTTGCGCACGTCGACGAAGCAGCAGATACAACCGTTCTGCATCTGGAAGATTTCCTCGTCCGAGGCGAGCACGAGGTCGCTGTCGACGTCCACTTCACCAAACTCGTTTTCGATCACCGCGATGCGGTGACCGTGGCGTTCGGTGAGGATGTAGTTGAGCAGCGTCGTCTTTCCCGATCCAAGGAAACCGGTGAGGATCGTGATCGGGAGTTTCTTCGTGGCTGGTTCGATGTGCATGTTCATGCGCCCTTCTCCCTCAAGGCTTTCAGAATGTCTTCCGGGGTGATCGGATAGTGGTGGAAGCGGACGCCGATGGCGTCGTGGATGGCATTGGCGATCGACGGGCCGATGGCGATGATCGGGTCTTCGCCGACACCCTTGGCGCCCCAGGGGCCGCCCGGATCGGGTGCGGCTTCGAGGATGATCGTCTCGATGTCGGGCATGTCCATGGACAGCGGCATCTTGTAGTCGACGAGGCCCGCATTGAGCGAGCGGCCGGTCTTCTTGTCGATGATATAATCCTCGGTCAGCGTGTGGCCGATACCCTGCTGGATGCCGCCCTCGATCTGGCCCTGCGCGGCGATCGGGTGGATGACCCGGCCGATATCGTGCACCGGCACGACGCGCTTGACCTCGACGATGCCGGTCTCCGTATCGACGTCCACTTCGGTGAAGTGGGCGGCGAAGGAGTAGGACTTCGTCGGCTCGTAGGTTCCGTTCGCCACGATGTTGGCGGCGGGAATGCCGCGGGACGGGCCCATGGCTTCCGCGACCGACATGAAGCGGCCCGGCTCGGCCGTAACGAAGATCTTGCCTTCGGAGAGGTCAAGTTCGTCGGCCTTCACCTGAAGCTTCATCGCCGCACGTTCGAGAACGGACGCGCGAACCTTGGTGGCAGCCATCTTGGCGGCGGTGCCGACGAGATAGGTCGTGTGGCTGGCGAAGGCGCCGATATCCCACGGCACGACGTCCGTATCGCCGTGGATGACGCCGACATCCTCGAAGCGCACGCCGAGTTCCTCGGCGACGATCTGGGCCAGCGCGGTGTGCGCGCCGGTGCCGAGGCCGGCAGCCCCGGTGAGCAGCGTCACCGTACCGTCCTCGTTGACCTTCACGGTGGCATTGCCCTGCTCCTTGATGCCCGGATAGGCCGAGGAGCCGTGCATTTCGCAGCCGATGCCCCAGCCCTTGCGGATATGCGGATGCTTCGGGTCCGGCGTGCGGTCACGATTGCGTAGGCTCTTCCAGTCGAGCACGTCCATGCCGTGCTGGAGGCAGATTTCCAGGCCATGACCGAGGATCGGGTGACCGGAGGGCGCGATATCGCCGGCCCGCACCACGTTCTTCAGCTTCAGGTCTGCCGGGTCCATGCCGAGCCGCTCGGCCGCCTCATCCATCTGGATATCGAGCGCGTAGTAGCTCTGCACCACGCCGTAACCGCGGAACGCGCCGTTGATCGGCGTGTTGGTATAGACACAGCGGCCTTCGAGCCGGATGTTCTCGCAGCGATAGAGCGAGGTCGCGGCCGTCGTGCCGACGATGGTGACACCCGGACCGTGCGAACCGTAGGCGCCGGAGTCGTAGACGAGCTTCATGTCACGGGCGACGAGCGTGCCGTCGTTCTTGAAGCCCTGTTTCAGCCAGACCTTGCAGGGATGGCGCGCGCGGCCGGCGACGAAGGTCTCGTGGCGGGTGAACTCCATCTTCACCGGCCGGCGCGTCTCCTTAGCGAGAAGCGCGCACAAAAATTCGTGCTGGAAGCAATCCTGCTTGGCGCCGAAGCCGCCGCCCATGTGATCGACCAGCACGCGCACCTTGGTGAGCGGCAGGCCGAGCACTTCGGCGAGAATGCCGCGCACCATGAAGGACGACTGCGTCGAGGTCCAGAAGGTCAGCTTGTTGGAGCCGTCCCAATCGGCGATGCAGACATTCGGCTCCATATAGGCCGGATGCGGTCGCCCGCCGGAGAAGGTGCCTTCCAGCACGAAATCCGCCTGGGCAAAGCCGGCTTCGATATCGCCGCGGTTGACGCGCACGGGATCGAGCACCAGGTTGCCGCCGGGGCCGACCTCATGGATGAGCGGTGCGCCCGGAAGAGCCGCCTCTTCGGGCTCGATGACGGCGGGCAAGGGCTCATATTCGACCTCGATCAGGTCGAGCGCCTCGTCGGCGATTTCTTCGCTGATGGCCGCGACGGCGGCGACGCCCTCGCCCCAGAAGCGCACCTTGTTGTCGAGGATATACTGATCCTTGGTGCAGGAGGCCGAACGCGGATGCGGCGAGCCGTAATGCAGCACGCGCGGTACGTTCTCATGGGTCAGCACGGCCTTGACGCCGGGATAGGCGAGCGCCTTGCTGACATCGATGCTCTTGATGCGGGCATGCGCGATCGCGGCGCGCTTGATCTTGCCGTGCAGCATGCCGGACAGTTTGACGTCGCCGGTATATTCGGCCTCGCCCGTCACCTTTTCTAGCACGTCGTCGCGGCGAACACTCTTGCCGACGATCTTGAATTCGCGCTCTTCGATAGGGGTGTTGATGTTCATGATCTTGCAGCCTCCATCTCGAGCGCGGCGGATTTGATCGCGTCGAAAATCTTGGTGTAACCGGTGCAGCGGCAGATATTGCCGCTGAGGCCGAAGCGGATGTCCTCATCCGTCGGGCGCGGATTGTCGTCGAGCAGCTTCTTGGCCATCATCAGGATGCCCGGCGTGCAGAAGCCGCATTGCGAGGCGCCGTGGCGCATGAAGGCATCCTGCAGGGGATGCAGCGTATCGACGCCCGGCTGGAGCCCTTCGACGGTCTCGACCGTGCAGCCCTCCGCCTCGACGGCGAGCATGAGGCAGGCATTGACCGGCTGGCCGTCGACGATGACGGTGCAGGCGCCGCAGTCGCCGACGTCGCAGCCCTTCTTGGTGCCGGTGAGGCCGACATCGTCGCGCAGCGCGTCGAGCAGCGAACAGCAGGTCTCGACGGTCATGTCGCGCGGTTCGCCATTGATGGTGAGTTCGACGATCCGTTTCATGCGGAGGCCTCCAATGCCTGTTTGATCGCGCGGCCGGTCAGCACGCCGACCATGTCGCGGCGGTAATCGGCGCTGGCGCGCACATTGCTGATCGGCGTGCACTCTTCCATCGCCTTGTCGGCGGCACTCCTGACGGTGGACGCGTCGAGCCGCGTACCGCGCAGCATGGCTTCCGCCTGCGGTGCCCGCAGCACGGTCGCGCCGACGGCGCCGAGCGCGATGCGGATATCGCTGCACACGCCGTCATCCATGGACAGGCTGACGGCGACGCCGACGGTGGAAAGCTCCATCGCCTTGCGGCGGCCGTGCTTGAGATAGGCCTTGCCAGCATTGTCGCCGGCCGGCGGCACGGTGATGCCGGTGACGATCTCGCCCTTGGCGAGCACGGTCTTGCCGGGGCCGGTGAAGAACTCGGCGAGCGGCACGACGCGCATGTTGGTGCGGCTGTAGATGTGGATGAAGGCACCGTCGGCGATCAGCGGCGGGATCGTGTCCGCCGACGGCGAGGCACGACAGACATTGCCGACGACGGTGGCGCGGTTGCGCACTTGGATGGAGCCGAGCGAGGCGAAGGCCGCGCGCAGGTTCGGATAACGCTCGCGCACCAGCGCAAGACGCTCCAGCCGGCCGACGGTCACCAGGGCGCCGAAGGTCAGGCCGCGGGTTTCGTCATAGGTGATGTCGGAGAGGCCCGGAATCGTCTTGATATCGACGACGTTGCGCACACGGCGCAGCCGCTCGCGGATCTCGACCAGCAAATCCGTTCCGCCGTTGAACAGAAAGGTGTCCTCGCCGAGATCGGTGAGAAGGCGGGAGGCCTGCTCCAGCGTGTCTGCCCGGTGGTATTCAAAGCGCCTCATGGCGTTCCTCTTGAATTCTGGCTTCCTGCGCTCTGGCCGGAGGCTCTGGGCT